>NZ_CP061310.1:1586462-1903755 GCF_018687975.1 Polynucleobacter sp. es-EL-1 | reverse complement strand
TTGCTGCCTAGAGAAAAATACCTATATATTCACTATCAGCGGTTGACCTTTTGCTGTGCAACAAGGAAAATACGGGGTTTTGCAGGATGAATCATGAAAAGAACATACCAACCCTCAGTAACTCGTCGTAAACGCACCCATGGATTTCGTGTGCGTATGAAAACCAAAAGTGGACGCGCAGTATTAAACGCTCGTCGTGCTAAAGGCCGCAAACGTCTAGCTGTTTAAATCTAGCCGTTGAACAGCGCTAGGATTTCGGATTTACTAAAAACACGCCCCAAGACAAGTATGTATTGGGGTTTGTATTTGGCATTACCGAATGCGGGCGCTAAACCAGATTTAGGAATTGCGGTTGCTAAAAAACTAGCAAAGCGTGCGGTAGATCGCAACCGACTCAAGCGAATGATTCGTGAAGTGGTGAGAACTGGTACAGGTCTGAGCCAAGAAAGCGACGTTGTTGTAAAACTTAAAAAGCCTATTGGTCGTGATACCCGTGGCAGACTTAGAAAACAAGAGCAAGATGTTTTGCGCAAGCAAATATTGGGGCTGATTTAACATGAACCCCTTAAACAAAATTACCATCAAGCTCCTTAGGGTTTACCAAATTGCACTCAGCCCCTATATGGGAATGCATTGCAAATTTACACCGTCTTGTTCCCAATACGCTTGCGATTGTTTTGCGCATTACGGATTTTTTAAAAGCGTTCGGCTGATGGTTTGGCGCATATTGCGCTGCAACCCCTGGTCACATGGCGGTCATGATCCCGCTGTCAAATAAACATCTCATTATCAAGTGAACTTAAATGGACTTTAAAAAAACGATTCTTTGGGCAGTATTCTCCATGTCGGGCCTCTTGCTCTATAACAACTGGCAAGTTCACGAAGGTAAGCCATCGATGTTTGGTGGAGCTCCAACAGGCAATATTTCTGCTCCAACTAAGGCGCCCGATGCTAAGGTGGATGTGCCAGCGCCGCTACAGGCGGGAGCAGTTCCAGCAATTGCGCAAACACCAGCAATTAGCTCCAGCGGAATTGAAACCGCTGAAAAATTTATTCTCAAAAATGATGTGTTGTCGTTACAAATTAGCGCCAATGGTGCCAATGTGGTGGATGCTAAATTATTAAAGCAGTTCACAGCTGAAAAAAATCCTATTGATTTATTCCAATACAACCCAACCCACAAATATTTTGCTCGCTCAGGTTTGATCACCTTGGGCGATCTTGAGTTACCCAATCACACTAGTACATTTAAATTGCTTGAGACTGGTAAAGATGGTGCCGGCAATCCATTTATGGTTTTGACGAGCGAGCGGAGCGGAGTAAAGCTTGAAAAAACCTTTATCTTGCATCCAGGTAGTTACGTTGTGGATGTTGGTCATCGTGTTACACAAAGCAATCCCAATCCAAACCCATTAGTGCTTTATACCGAACTCGTAAGAGATGCCTCACAAGAGCAAAAAATAGGGCCTTTCGATGGCGCATTCTCGGCAAGCACCTACACCGGACCAGCCGTTTACACCGATAAAGAAAAATTCAATAAGTTAGAGTTCACGGCTATTGATAAAAACAAGATTACGATTCCTACGCAGGTGGCTGCTGGTGATCCAGCTTGGATTGCTATGGTTCAGCACTACTTTGCAAGTGCCTGGATTCCTGGCGACAAGTTTGTACGCGATATTTATGCAGGCAAGATCGACAACAATTTGTATCGCATTGGCATGCAAACCCCTTTGGGTGTTGTTGCACCAGGGACAACGGTGGTTGAAAAAGCTCGCCTGTTTGTTGGTCCACAAGAGGAAAGCGTTTTAGAAACAATTACCCCAGGGTTTGCATTATTAAAAGATTATGGCTATCTCACGATTCTTGCTAAGCCGATTTTCTGGTTATTAGAAAACATCCATGCTTATGTTGGTAACTGGGGTTGGTCAATTGTTCTTTTAACCATCTTGATCAAATTGGTGTTCTTCCCACTTTCCGCCGCAAGTTACAAGTCCATGGCGCGAATGAAAGAAGTGCAGCCACGCTTAATGGCAATGAAAGAGCAATATAAGGGCGAACCACAGAAGCTCAATCAGGCGATGATGGAAATGTATCGCAAAGAAAAAATCAACCCATTGGGTGGTTGTTTGCCCGTGGTAATTCAAATACCGGTGTTCATTGCTTTGTACTGGGTGCTGTTATCTTCCGTTGAGATGCGCAATGCACCCTGGATTTTGTGGATACACGATTTATCAGTTCCAGATCCATATTACATTTTGCCGATCATTATGGCGGCATCCATGTTTGTACAAACCAAGCTCAATCCAACACCACCAGACCCTGTTCAGGCAAAAGTGATGATGTACATGCCGCTTGTATTCTCAATCATGTTCTTCTTCTTCCCAGCTGGATTGGTGTTGTATTGGGTTGTTAACAATCTGCTTTCCATTGCACAGCAATGGCAGATTAATCAAATGTTTGGAAAAAAACACGCCAAATAGTGCTTTGGTAAATTTGTAAACCCAAAGGAAGATTAGCAATGATGACTAGAAAACTTCCCATCATTGCGCTTGCCACCGCCCCAGGAAAATCTGGGGTTGGTGTCATTCGATTAAGTGGCCCGGATATCACGGCCATCACCCATGCTTTATTTCAAAAAGCGCTGATACCGAGGCAGGCAAGTCTATTAACACTGCGCGATAGCGGCGGCCTCACAATTGATCAGTTGCTTGCAATTTATTTTGCTGCTCCTGCTTCATTTACGGGTGAGGATGTATTGGAGCTCCAATGTCATGGCGGGCCCCAACTTTTAGAGCTGGTGATGAAACGTTGCCTAGAGCTTGGTAAAAAGTGGGGCTTAGCAATAGCGCAGCCCGGTGAGTTCACACTGCGCGCCTATTTAAATAACAAGATTGATTTGGCACAAGCTGAAGCCATTGCAGATTTAATCGACGCCCAAAGCGAGGCTGCGGTTCGTGGAGCCGCCAGATCATTACAGGGCGAGTTTTCAAACGACATTAATAGTTTGATAGAAGAAATTACACAGTTGCGTATTTTGGTGGAGTCGACCCTGGATTTTCCAGAAGAAGAGATTGAATTTTTAGAAAGTGCCCAGGCTCGAGAGCGCTTGTCGACGGTTATCTCCAAGTTGCTCGCCTTGAGGCAGAGCGCAAAACAGGGGAAGATTTTGCGCGATGGCATTGTGCTGGTATTGGCTGGCGCACCTAACGTTGGTAAAAGCTCCCTTTTGAATCGACTTGCTGGCGAGGAAGTGGCCATTGTTACCCCGGTAGCTGGAACCACACGAGACCGCGTTAAAGAAAGTATTTCCATCGATGGTGTACCGATGCACATTATTGACACGGCTGGACTACGTAATACAAGCGATGAGGTTGAGGTAAAAGGAATTGAGAGGTCTTGGGACTCCATCCGCTCAGCAGACCTGGTGATTTTTCTCCAAGATTCGACCAATGTCAGCAACGAGGTATCAGCCCTAAGGGAGCAGGTTTTAAAAGTAGCCCCTACAAGCATCCCCGTTTTGGAGGTGTTTAATAAAGTAGACCTATTGCCACCCACCAAGAATGGTGATGATGGGGCTATTTATATCTCTGCCAAGACGGGCATTGGCATAGACGGGTTAAAGCAAAAAATCCTAGAGGCTGTGGGCTGGGGAAGCGCCCAGGAAGGGGTGGTAATAGCCCGACGACGCCATTTAGACTGTCTAGATAGGGCTGCCGAGCATTTGATCAATTCTGAAAAGTTCGCCGAAGATGGCAACATTTCATTAGAGTTATTTGCAGAAGAGCTCCGTTTAGCGCAAGACCACCTTGGACAAATCACTGGAAGGCTCTTGCCAGATGAGCTTTTAGGGAAAATATTTAGCCAATTTTGTATTGGTAAATAGCAGGTTTACCCTTGTCGGCTAGCAGCCTGAATGGGGCCCAAAATGTTAAAATAACGTGATCAAAATTATTACTTCATAGGACTCTCATGACTACAACAGCGAATGGGCAAATTCAAGTAAATGCGCCCGATTACGTCAAAAATCAGAAGCTAATTCAATGGGTTGCCGATGTAGCGGCCCTAACTAAGCCAGACAATATCCATTGGTGCGACGGCTCCCAGGCTGAATATGATGGATTTTGTGAGCTTTTAGTAAAAGCGGGCGTGTTTAAGCGCCTCAATCCAGCAAAACGCAAAAACGCTTTCCTTGCTTTATCTGATCCAGACGATGTTGCTCGTGTTGAAGATCGCACCTTTATTTGTTCAGCCAAAAAAGAAGATGCTGGACCAACTAACAATTGGGTAGAGCCAAGCGAAATGCGTGCCACCCTCAATCCATTATTTGATGGTTGCATGCGCGGTAGAACAATGTATGTTGTGCCATTCTCAATGGGCCCAATTGGCTCGCCAATTGCTCATATTGGTGTAGAAGTATCCGACAGCCCATATGTTGCAATCAATATGCGCTTAATGACACGCATGGGGAAAGCGGTAATCGATCAGCTTGGTGCAGATGGCGAGTTTGTTCCTTGTATTCATACTGTAGGTAAGCCATTGGCTGCAGGCGAAAAAGATGTTGCTTGGCCAAATAACAAAACTAAATACATCGTTCATTACCCTGAAACTCGTGAGATTTGGTCTTTTGGATCTGGTTATGGCGGCAACGCCTTGTTGGGTAAAAAATGCTTTGCATTGCGTATTGCATCAAATATGGGTCGCGACCAAGGTTGGTTGGCTGAGCACATGTTGATCTTGGGCGTTACTTCACCTGAAGGAAAAAAATATCACATCGCTGCAGCATTCCCATCCGCCTGCGGAAAAACCAATTTCTCTATGATGATTCCTCCCAAGGGATTTGAGGGTTGGAAGGTCACCACCGTTGGCGATGACATCGCTTGGATTAAGCCGCGCAAAGACCCCGTTACTGGAAAAACCCGTTTATTTGCAATCAACCCTGAGTCTGGTTACTTTGGTGTTGCTCCTGGTACAAATCGTCAGACCAACCCCAATTGCTTGGATTCATTAAACCAGGACGTAATCTTTACGAACGTCGGTTTAACTGACGATGGAGATGTTTGGTGGGAAGGCCTAACCGAAACACCTCCTGCACATTTGATTGATTGGCAAGGTAAAGATTGGACTCCAGCAGATGGTGCAGCTGGTCGCAAAGCAGCGCATCCAAACTCACGCTTTACTGTTGCCGCCACCAATAATCCAGCGGTTGATCCAAACTGGGATAACCCAGAAGGTGTTGCTATCGATGCATTCTTATTCGGCGGTCGTCGCTCTAATACTGTTCCGCTGGTTAGCGAAGCGCGTGATTGGGTGGAAGGCGTTTATATGGCTGCCACCATGGGATCTGAAACTACAGCAGCCATTACTGGTCAAGTAGGTGTTGTGCGTCGTGACCCATTTGCAATGATCGCATTTGCTGGTTACAACATGAGTGACTATTTCCAGCACTGGCTCAACATTGGAAGCAAGCTTGCAGCTGAAGGCGCAGTATTGCCAAAAATCTATTGTGTCAATTGGTTCCGCAAGGATGAAAATGGCAAGTTTGTTTGGCCTGGTTTTGGCGAAAACATGCGAGTTCTGTCTTGGATCTTAGAGCGCGCTGAGGGTAAAGCAAAAGGTACCGAGACGGTATTTGGTATCTGCCCAGAGCATGCTGACATGCATTGGGATGGCCTAGATTATTCAGCTGAAAAATTCGGCAAAGCCATTAATGTTGCAGCCGAAGACTGGAAAAATGAACTCAAGCTCCACGCTGAATTATTTGAGCACTTGGGTGATCGCCTGCCTAAAGAGTTGCTTGAAGCGCGCGGAAAAATTGAGAAGCGTTTGCACGCTTAAGATTTTCTTAAGCGCCGCAGTCGCACATCAAATCAATCTATATTAAATGACCTCACCCCAACACCATGACATCGTGGTGTTGGGGGCAGGCATTGCTGGCGCAACAATTGCAAATGAGCTCTTAGCGCGAGGTCAAAAAGTTTGCATTGTTGACTCAGCTAGCTCACCTGCTAGCGCGTGCTCTAGCCATGCATATGCTATCGCCCATCCACACATTGGGCGCGGGGCTCCCCGTTTATTGCGCTTGACCCGACTTGCGTTTTTCATGGCGGAAGAACGCTGGGGCCACAAGTGGAACCAACACGGCATCTTTCAACCAGCAAAAAAAGATAAACCATTTAATCCTCAGGAGCTTAATGCGCATTTGCGCTCCTTGGACTTAGATGATGATGTGGCACAAGCGCTATCAGCGCCAGAGGCAAAACAAATTTGCGGAATTGAGCAAAACGGAGTTTGGTTACCGAGGGGCGCCTCTCTGAATTTATCTATAGCCACAAAGGAATTATTGCAACCTCACCCTCACCTTCAGTGCGCCTGGAGCACAACCGTTTCTCGATTAGAGAAATTGGGTGAGCTCTGGATAGCATTTGATGATCAAAACAATCCGCTGTTCAGTGCCAACAAAATAGTGATTGCCAGCGCCCTAGAAACAAAGCCCCTGCTTGCGACTATTGGCATACGTTTGCCCTTAAGGCCAGTACGAGGGCAGCTCAGCATATTTTCTGTAGATGGAAAGAGTCCTTGGGTAAATAAATTACCAAAGACTGCAATCTCAGGGGATGGTTATTGTTTGCCGGCCGAGCGCCAGAGTGATGGCAGCTATCACTGGATGGTTGGCTCAAGCTTTGATGAGGGAGAGGAAGATCTAAATCACTGGGACTCGAGTGATGAATTTAATCGAGAGCAGGCAAAAGGTTTAATTAATTTTCCAGAGGGAAGCAAGCAAGCCCTTGTAAAAAGCGGCAGCTTTGTTGGGGTGCGTTGCGTTGCCGGCGATCGGCTGCCAATCATTGGGGCGCTCACACAGCGCCCCGGGATTTTTATAGCAACAGCTCTAGGCTCCAGAGGAGTTCTTTGGTCTGCTTTGGCGGCCAAGCTAATTACGGCCCAGGTTCTTCAGGACGACTTTGCTTTGCTGGCACGCTTAGGTTTTGCTGCCGACTTGCTGGCTGCACTTGCTCCGGCACGTTTCTTCGCAGGTGCTTTAGCAGCACCACCTTCTTTGGGCGCTTTCGCCTCAAATTCAAAGCCAATCTTGCCGTCTGGGCCCAGGGCTAAATAAGCTTTAAAGCCACGACCAGTTCGATTCGACTTGAAGTTGGTGAGCAAGTCTGTCTTTCCTTCTTTGAGTAGTTTTTGAACCTGCTCAGCAGATATCTCTTGCTGTAAAACAACCTTGCCCGTTTTAAAGTCACAGGATTTATTTGGCCCGGTATTGTTTTCACAAAGATAGCGCATGCCGTCTTCATACACAGCGCCAGAACATTTTGGACAAACGCCCAAAGCCTGTCTGCCAGTAAAGTCGATAGCCTCAGACTCATCTTCCTGTGCATTGCCAAAATCAAACTCTAGCTTGAAACCAGCATTAGGATAATCTGCATCATCTTCAGGAATTTCTGTCAGCTTAATGATCGCTGCAAAAGGTCTGCCCATTTTGCTGCGAAAGCCTTGTAGCGGCCCAATGGTTTTCTCTTTCAAGAGCTCTTCTACTTCTGGATACTCAAAGGCACGACCACCGGGGGTTTTACTAATCGTAAAGCCACATTTTTCACAAGCAAAGCGACGGTAATTTTCTTTGACTGGCCCTTTGCAATGTGGGCACGGAGTTGACATCGTTGCATAGTCGCCAGGAATGGTATCGCTGTCGTATTCTTTGGCGCGCTTAACAATGCGCTGAGTCATTTGTGCAATTTCTTGCATGAAAGTATCGCGATTCATTTCACCACGCTCAATCAGCGATAACTTATTTTCCCAGCTACCGGTGAGGTCTGGCCTAGTTAACTCTTCGACATCAAGGCCACGCAAAAGCGTCATGAGTTGAAAAGCTTTGGCAGTTGGTATGAGCTCGCGTGCTTCGCGAACCATATATTTTTCTGCAAGCAGTCCCTCAATAATTGCTGCGCGCGTTGCAGGAGTACCTAAACCTTTTTCAGCCATTGCTTCGCGCATCTCATCATCATCAACCCATTTGCCAGCACTCTCCATGGCCGATAGCAATGTTGCTTCGGTATAGCGCGCTGGTGGTTTTGTTTTTAATGGAACTGCTGCGATCGATTCATTCTGAACAGATTCACCTTCTTGAACTGGTACCAGTTCATCATCAGCCTGATTTGATCTTCCGTATACAGTTAACCATCCTGGATTAACCAATACACGACCTTCCGTTTTGAAGTGATGACCAGATGCTTCAGTAATGCGAGTGGTAACTCGGAACTCGGCTGCAGGATAAAAGACGGCCAGGAAACGGCGCACCACTAAGTCATATAGTTTTTGCTCGGGCTCGCTTAGTGTCTTAGGAGACTCAAGGGTTGGAATAATAGCAAAGTGATCTGAAATTTTGGAATTATCAAAAATTCGCTTATTTGGTTTGATCCAGCCATAGCCTGCTTTTGCTTTTGCGTCCTTAGGGTCGCCTTGCAAAATTTGTTTTGCAAAAGGTCGATATTCTTGCGAATGCTCAGCAAGATTTTCCATGGTCTGCTTGACAGTATCTAAGTAGTCTTCCGGCAGGGCTTTGGAGTCTGTACGTGGATAAGTTAGCACCTTATGACGCTCATAAAGCGCTTGCGCTAAACCCAAAGTATTTTTGGCAGAGAAGCCAAAGCGTGCGTTAGCTTCTCGTTGAAGGCTGGTTAAATCAAATAATTGAGGCGCTAGTTGAGTTGCTGGCTTGGCCTCTTCTTTAACGCTGGCTTTTTTCCCGCGGCAAGCAGCAACAATACTTTGAGCTGCTGCCTCACTCCAGAGTCGATTCTCGCGAGCATCCGGCTCGGTCGCATCCTTTTTAAATTTAGGATCAAACCACCGGCCTTCATATACCCCCGCTGACGCAATGAATTCAGCCTTTACTTCCCAATAGTCTTTCGATACAAATTTACGAATCAGCTCTTCACGTTCTACGACGATGGAGAGCGTTGGAGTTTGTACCCTACCAACTGTAGTTAGAAAGAAGCCCCCACTCTTGCTATTAAAGGCCGTCATTGCTCGTGTGCCATTAATACCAACCAACCAGTCGGCTTCAGAGCGGCAACGGGCTGCATCGGCAAGGGGCTGCATGTCAGTATCACTGCGCAAGGAGGCAAACCCTTCCCGAATTGCAGCCGGAGTCATCGACTGCAACCAGAGTCTTTTAATAGCTTGCGGCGCTTTTGCATGTTGCGCAATGAGTCTGAAGATCAGCTCGCCCTCACGTCCTGCGTCACAGGCGTTAATGAGTTCGGTAACATCTTTGCGCTTAATGAGTTTTTGCAATACCTTTAGGCGAGATTCCGTTTTCGCGATAGGGCGTAAATCGAAGTAAGGCGGAACAACTGGCAGATTGGCAAAAGACCATTTGCCTCGCTTGACATCAAATTCCTCGGGCGCCGCAATCTCTAGAAGATGGCCAACGGCAGATGAGATGACAAAGTCATCACTCTCAAAATAGTCTTCATATTTAGTAAAGCCTCCCAAGGCTTTGGCAATATCACTGGCAACCGAGGGCTTTTCGGCAATGATCAGCGCCTTAGGATGATCTACGGCCGAAGATTTTGAACTGCTTTTTTTGGAAGTTGCTTTAGTAGCCACGCGTTTGCCTAAATTTGAGCTTTAAATGGGGTTTTAATAGGGAAAAGGATGATCAATTTAAACCAAATCTCGGTTTTGGCATCTTTAAGCCCTTTTTTATTATTAACCGATAAATTGCTAAAAGTCCAAAATCTCGCAATTATGGACTTAGATTTTGTGCTATCTGAACAGGAATTTAGCCAAAAACCCCTCTTTAAATAGCCTTAAATAGGGTTTTCAGCTAAAAATGCAATTCTTCAAGAATATCCCTAGGCCCTTGGACTAATTTTGCCCCTTGTTGAATTAACTGATGGCACCCTTTGGCCAGGGGGTTCCGAATCGATCCCGGCAAAGCAAAGACTTCACGGCCGAGCTCACAGGCGAGTCTGGCTGTAATGAGGGATCCTGATTTTTCTGCTGCCTCGATGACCAAAACTCCTAATGAAAGGGCGGCAATAATGCGGTTACGCCTGGGAAAGTTTCCTGGTGTAGGGCCAGTCCCAGGCGCCAGTTCAGAGATTAATAGGCCACAATTGCCAATCTTTTTGGCAAGATAGTGATGTTCTTTAGGATAGACCACATCAAGGCCGGTCCCACAGACGGCGATCGTAGGATGGTTGCCATTGCTGCCAATGGCCCCGTAATGTGCTGCGCCATCAATGCCCCGAGCCAAGCCAGAGATCACTAGCAGCCCCTCACTAGCGAGAGATTGGGCAAAGTAATGGCCATGTTTAAGGCCCTCCGGGCTGGCATTACGAGAGCCCACGATGGCAAGCATTGGCAGGTTCAGGAGAGCAGGATTTCCCACTATATATAGTAGCTGGGGCGGGTCAGCTAAATCTAGAAGCCGACTTGGGTAGTCCGAAGTATTGCGCCCAATCGTGAAGATTTGAGAGTTTTGAGATTGTTTGGACGTGTGCATAAAACAATTTTCAGCTTAAGGAAAATTTGCACTATCGGGACAGCATGATTAGTCTGTTAGATAATTCCTACATGGCTTTATTAACTGTTCTCTGCTATCCCGATCCGCGCCTATTGAAGGTTGCCAAACCTGTTGCGCAGGTAGATGCTCGTATTCGAAAAATTGTGGCTGATATGGCCGAAACAATGTATGACGCTCCTGGCGTAGGCTTAGCCGCGACACAGGTTGATATACATGAGCAAATTATTGTGATTGATGTGTCAGACGGTCAAGATGCGCTGATGGTTTTCATTAACCCTGAATTGGTATGGTCTAGCCCTGAGAAAAAATCATGGCGCGAAGGTTGTTTATCAGTGCCTGAATATTATGATGAAGTCGATCGTCCGGCCGTGGTGAGAGTTAAGGCGCTTGATATTCATGGAAAAGAGTTTGAGCTTGAGGCCGATGGCCTATTGTCTGTCTGTCTGCAGCACGAGATGGATCATCTAAAGGGTAAAGTTTTTGTTGAGCACTTATCAATGCTTAAGCGAAATCGAATCTTATTAAAGATGAAAAAACGCGCCAAAGAATTGATAGGTCAGCGCTAAGCGCCCGATGAAAATTGTTTTTGCAGGCACCCCTGAATTTGCTGCAATTGCGATGCGTGCAATTGATGCCGCTGGACATAAAATTGTTTTAACCCTGACGCAGCCAGATCGTCGTGCTGGTAGAGGTATGCAATTACAGTCAAGTCCAGTAAAGATGTTTGCTCAGGAAAAAAATATTCCAGTATTGCAGCCAGAGACTTTAAGGCAGACGCACGCAGATATGCAAAAGCGGGATGCAGCCCGCAATACTTATGAAGTTCTTTCGGATACTGATTTTGATGCGATGGTCGTAGTTGCTTATGGCTTGATTCTGCCCCAGGAATTTTTAGATCTCGCTTCAGCTCAAGGTAGACACGGCTGTTTTAATATCCATGCTTCTCTGCTGCCCCGTTGGCGTGGCGCCGCGCCCATTCAAAGAAGTATTGAAAGTGGTGATGAGGTGACTGGCATTAGCATCATGCAGATGGATGCGGGCCTAGATACAGGTGACGTCGTGTTGGTAAAAGAGTTAATGATTTCTGCGCAGGAAACGACTGCTACTTTGCATGATCGGCTTGCCCAGCTAGGTGCGCAAGCGATGGTAGAGGTTCTTAACAATCTAGACCTGGGGCATGAGCTTATCAACATTGCTCAGCCGGCCCAAGGTTTTAGCTATGCAGAGAAAATACTGAAAAGCGAGGCTGAAATTGATTGGCAGCTGAGCGCGACTCAAATTGATCGGCGCATTCGCGCATTTAATCCATTCCCAGGCGCCACCAGTTCTTTGAATGGCGAGCATTTGAAAATATGGAATTCATCTTTACCCGGCCAGACATTACCTGTACAAAGTAAGCTACCCGGTGAGATTGTAGGTGCTAGCAAGAGCGGTATTTATGTTCAGTGTGGCGAAGGCGTCATCGAAATTCTTGAAATGCAAAAAGCGGGCGGAAAAAGATTGCCTGCAGCCCAATGCATTTCAATTAGCAATGATGGACATTTGAAGATGCAATTTCAAAAACGCAATGATTAGCAAGGAGGAGTGAATGTTTAATTTTGCAAAGACAGCAGTGTTAATGGCCGCAATTACGGCACTCTTCATTATTGTTGGTGGCATGATTGGTGGTGAGCAGGGTATGCTCATGGCCTTACTAATGGCCGTGGGCATGAACTTTTTTAGCTATTGGTTTTCAGACACCCTGGTTCTGAAGATGACTAATGCACAGCAAGTTGATGAGCGTAGTGCCCCAGAGTTTTATGCCATGGTTAAAGAGTTGGCAGAACGGGCTGGACTACCCATGCCTAAAGTTTTCTTGATTGATGAGGCTGCCCCTAATGCATTTGCTACAGGCCGCAATCCTGAAAACGCTTCAGTGGCTGCTACCACAGGCATATTAAAAGTGTTAAGTCGCCGTGAGTTGCGTGGCGTGATGGCCCATGAGCTTGCCCATGTTCGGCACCGTGATATTTTAATTTCAACAATTGCAGCAACCATGGCAGGAGCAATATCAGCATTAGCCAATTTTGCAATGTTCTTTGGTGGTCGAGATTCCGATGGCCGACCCCATAATCCGATTGCGAGCATTATGGTGGCTATATTGGCGCCGCTAGCCGCCAGTATGATTCAAATGAGTATCTCGCGTGCCAGGGAATATGAAGCAGATCGTGGAGGCGCTGAAATTAGTTCTGACCCAGAGGCGTTAGCTCGTGCATTAGAGAAAATTCATGCCTATGCACAGGGTACGCCTTTCCATGCTGTTGAACGGCATCCAGAAACTGCGCAAATGATGATTCTCAATCCCTTAAGTGCTGGTGGATTGGCACAGCTCTTTTCTACGCATCCTCCAACAGAAGAGCGTGTAGCGCGTTTATTGAGTATGGCTAAAGATGGGGCATATCCCGGAGCGGAGTAATTTGACGGACCAGAAAAAACCACGCAGTCTTCCGCTTTCAGAGGCGATCACTATTTCGGCTCAAGCCGTTGGCGAGGTCATGCTTGGACGTTCGTTAACTGAAGTGCTTGATCAGCTCGATACGCATGAGCGCCCAATTGTTCAAAGTTTGAGTTTTGATGCTTTGCGTAAATGGGTCAAATCCCACGAGCTTATTAAGCAATTTATTCCAAAAGCACCGCCACCTGAAGTGGAGTATTTATTGAGTGTTGCCATACCGCTATTTTTGCAATCTGATAGTGATGGCAAGGGCTACGCTTCTCATACGATTGTCGACCAAGCCGTGACTGCATGTAGTGAGTATGAGCCCACCCAGTATGCTAAAGGCTTGGTTAATGCTGTACTTCGTAAGGTAAGTCTAGCCATAAAAGCAGAACGTGAAAAACCTTACCCTCCCGATCCGATCCCTATGTTTTTCCCGCCCTGGTGGAGAGCAAGTCTAAAGCGGAATTACCCAAAGTCATGGCAATCTATATTGCTGGGGCAAGCGCAACGCGCACCGTTAATTTTGCGAGTGAATGCTCGGCAATACACCCGCGAAGAGTATCAACAACTTTTGCAAGAGGCAGGTATTGAGGCAACTCCAATTACTGAAATTGCAGGCGTGTCATTACATTCAGCTTTGCTACTCAAAGACCCGGTTCCCGTGGGAGATTTGCCTGGGTTTTATAGCGGCGCCGTTTCAGTTCAAGATGCGGGAGCGCAGATTGCCGCGATATTGTTAGATCCTCAACCGGGCGATCGGGTACTAGATGCTTGCGCTGCTCCCGGTGGCAAAAGCGCTCACTTATTAGAGCTTGCAGATTGTGAGCTGATTGCCTTAGAGTTAGACGGACAACGGATTACAAAGATTGGTGGAAATCTTGACCGATTACGTCTTCAGTCACAGGCTGTAAAAATTGTGCGGGGTGACGCCTCCAAAGCAGCATGGTGGGATGGCAAGCCCTTTGACAAAATTTTGTTAGACGCCCCTTGCTCAGCATCGGGCATTGTTTCTAGGCACCCCGACATTCCATTTCTCAGACGCGAGGCAGATATTTTGGCCTTGCAACAACGTCAGCGCGCTATTTTGACGCAGTCTTGGAATATGCTTAAACCAGGTGGTACCTTGTTATATGTGACTTGCTCTGTATTTCCCGAGGAGGGAGAGAATCAAGCAAGTTGGTTTGCTACAGAGCACGACGATGCATTACGATTGAATGCCCCCGGACAGATTTTGCCAACGGGGATCAATGACGGCTTTTACTATGCTTTGTTTAAGAAAAATGGGTCATGAGCCAGTGCATTAAACAGTTCATTTTTTGTAGTTTGTTGATACTGAACTTTGTTTCAGTATCAGCTCATGCAGAAGGCATCAGAATAAAGTCCGTTGAGATGGAGCGGGCGGATAACGATTGGCTATTGAATGCAACATTCCAAATTGAATTGGCGCCAGGCTTAGAGGATGCTGTCAAAAAGGGTGTAGTGCTCTACTTTCAAACGGAGTTTGATGTGACACGCTCTCGCTGGTATTGGTTTGATGAGAAACCAGCATTGGCTCAGCGTCAGACGCGCCTCTCCTATCAACCAATTACACAGCAATATCGTATTGCCTCCGAGGGATTTACATTCTCCGCAAAAACGATACTTGAGGCATTGCAGGCAGTCGGTACGATTGGCGGCTGGAAAGTAGTCGACAACAATCAAATAGATCCGGGCAAATCCTACACCGCCGCCTTGAGAATGACGCTGGATTTAAGCAAATTGCCAAAGCCTTTTCAGGTAAATGCCTTGAATAACCGGGACTGGAACGTTTCTAGCGATTGGCTCCGCTTCTCATTTCCCCCTAATAGCGCAAACCCAATTAAGCGATGAAGCTATCTTTCGACTTTATTGGTTCAAACGCCTTTGAAAAGAGCGCCTGGAAAAGACGCGCTTTACCAATAGCAATGGGTCTGATTGGTGCATTTGCTTTGTTGCTATTGCTTCTGCTTTCAATCGCGTCATCCAATACCGAATTTTTTGATAACTACTTTATTTGGCTTTACGCAGCAAATGTAGTGATCGGCGCTTGTTTGATCTTAGTCATTCTGACCTTAGTCACCGTGATCGCAATTCGTTGGCGCAAAGGGCGCTTTGGTACTCGCCTGATTGCAAAGCTGGCCATGATTTTTGCTTTGGTAGGGGTAGTGCCAGGATTAATTTTGTACGGCGTTTCTTTGCAATTCGTATCTCGCAGCATTGAAACTTGGTTTGATGTGAAAGTGGAGTCCGCGTTGAACTCTGGTCTAGAGTTGGGGCGCGTTACTTTACAGGTTGCTCAAGAGGAGATTTTGGCTGAAGGTCGGTTTATCGCCGAGCAGATCACCCAAGTTCCTGCAGGCACAAGCTCAGATCAGGTTGGAGCGATGGTAATGAAAATTCGTAATCAATTTGGCATCCAAGAGGTCAGTCTCTTTACTGCCCAGCGTAAATTAATTTTATCGAGCGAGTTAAAGTCTAAAAAATTCTTCCCTGCCCCTAGCGCTGATGTGGTTGCTGAGGCATTTAAAAAGAATGGCATTACTTTTTTAGACCAAACTGAGGTCGAGGGACAGCGGGGTTATCGTGTCAGGGCGATTGTGCCCATCGTGCGTAAAAAGCCCATTCAGGGCAAGCTAGATTCTGGTAGGGCGATCGAGGATCGGTACTTTGTGCAGTTGGTACGCTTTATTCCGAGCCCCCTGGCTAAGAATATCTTTGCGGTTGAGTCTGCTTATAGTGAGTATCAAGAAAAATCATTAGGACGCTCGGGCTTGCGTAAGATGTTTGTCGGTACTTTGACCCTAACGCTATTCTTTGCGGTATTTGTGGCTGTCACTTTGGCGCTGATTTTAGGTCGTCAGTTGGCAAGACCACTCTTGATGCTGCTCCAAGGAACCCAAGCAGTTGCACAGGGCGATTTATCTCCTAAGCCAGAATTAGATACCGGGGATGAGCTTGGTATGTTAACGCGCCAATTTAATGTCATGACACGTCAGCTGGCCGATACGCGTACTTCACTGCAGGAGTCCAAGACGTTTTTAGAGACCGTATTGGGCAGTCTTACTGCGGGCGTCTGTATTTTTGATAAAAACTTCAACGTAGTTTCAAGTAATGCAGGCGCAGATCGAATATTTGGCCAAGACCTAACTCAGATTGACGGTCGTCCTCTAAGTGACAGCCCTTCTTTGGTTGAGTTTGAACAGGCCATTAAGGAGGGCTTTGCCACGATGAAGCTCGCCGTCGGCGTGGATGGTGAGTCTACTCAGGGCAATCAGCAGAAAGCTGCCCCGGTATGGCAAAAGCAAATTCAGCTGCATAGCACTAATGAATTTGAGAATGAATTGGGTGTCACCTTATTTGTGAGGGGTACAGAGCTGACTGCAGATTTACGCATGGTCGTGTTTGACGACATTACCGACGTTGTGAGCGCTCAGCGCTCGATTGCTTGGAGTGAGGTGGCAAGACGTTTGGCCCACGAGATTAAAAATCCTCTGACCCCAATTCAACTCTCTGCCGAAAGGCTTCAGCACAAGCTGGCAGGCAAATTGAGTCCTGAGCAGGAAGAAATGATTAATCGCAGTACTGAGACGATTATTGGTCAAGTGCAAGCCATGAAAGAGATGGTGAATGACTTTAGGGATTTTGCTAAAACTCCAAGCCCCCAATTAAAGCCAGTATCCATCAATGCGCTAACCCAAGAAATTCTGGGTTTGTATGAAGGCAGCCCAATTAAAACGCAACTGGATCCACGATGTCCAAGTATTCTGGGCGATCCTACGCAATTAAGACAGATCATCCACAATCTTTTACAAAATGCACAAGATGCCACCCTTGAGGGCGAGCAGCAAAGTGCCCCAGTGGAAGTAAAAACAGAGTTAGTGCCCTACGGCGAATTAAGCGGTGTTCAGCAAAACGCAGTTCGCCTCTCAATTAGTGATTCTGGGTCTGGTTTTCCAGCTAAGATATTGGCAAGGGCGTTTGAGCCCTATATCACCACCAAAAGTAAAGGCACTGGATTGGGCTTAGCAGTAGTAAAGAAAATTGTTGATGATCATGGCGCAAAAATTGAAATCCGTAATCGGATGCAAGGCGATAAAGTTGTGGGCGCGAAAGTATCAATATTGTTTATGAATCTGGCAAAAGAGGCAGCATAAGTATGGCAAGTATTTTGGTGGTTGATGATGAAATGGGAATCCGTGAACTTCTCAATGAGATTTTGACGGACGAGGGACACACTGTGTACGCGGCAGAGAGTGCGGCACAAGCTCGGACCATTCGTGAGCAAATGCGCCCAGATTTGGTGCTACTCGATATTTGGATGCCCGATGTAGATGGCATTACTTTGCTAAAGGAGTGGTCTAAATCGGGCCAACTCACCATGCCTGTGGTCATGATGTCCGGGCATGCGACGATTGATACTGCGGTTGAAGCAACTCGTATTGGCGCACTCAATTTTCTAGAGAAGCCGATTGCCCTACAAAAGCTCTTGAAAACGGTCACCAAGGCCTTAGAGAGTTCTCCTAAGTTCGTGGAACCGGTGGAGGAAAGGGCCGCTCAGCAAGCGCTAGCGGCAATCCCAAGTCCGAAGGCCAGCGCAAACGAGCCATCTCCTCCCGTACAGGACGGCGAATACATAAGCGGCATAGCTAAAACTTACTTTGATTTACCTTTGAGAGAAGCTCGGGATCTATTTGAGAAAGCCTATTTTGAGCATCAAATGATCATTATGGGCGGCAGTATGACTAAGATTTCTGAATATACTGGCCTGGAAAGAACCCACCTCTATCGCAAGCTCAAGGCACTGGGCATTGATACTTCACGGAACAAAGGCGAGCAATAGGGCTGCTCAATAATGCGGACAAACAAACGATGCATGCATTGCATCAGCGTTTTCGGCGGTCAATATATAAAGCAATATCGGCACAGTGATCGTAAATAGTGCCCACTTCACTCTTGTAGCACTTTCGGAATATTCCCATGGAAATTAAGGTTAACTTTCTCGATAAGCTGCGACTCGAAGCGAAGTTCGATGACTTCACAGTAATTGCCGATCAGCCTATTCGATATAAGGGTGATGGATCTGCTCCTGGCCCATTTGACTATTTTCTCGCCTCATCGGCATTGTGCGCTGCTTATTTTGTAAAGCTCTATTGTGATACTCGCAATATTTCTACAGAGAATATTCGCCTTTCACAAAATAATATTGTGGATCCTGAAAACCGCTACCAACAGATTTTTAAGATTCAAGTAGAGCTGCCCGAAGATATTTCGGCAAATGATCGTCAGGGAATTTTGCGCGCCATTGAACGTTGTTCTGTTAAGAAAGTGGTTCAGGCTGGACCCGAGTTTGTGATAGAAGAGGTGAAGAATCTAGATGCGGATGCTCAGGCTTTGTTGGCTTTAAAGCCAAGCCTGGATACCAATACTTACATAGCAGGTAAAGATTTGCCACTAGAGCAAACCATTGCCAATATGTCTGCAGTATTGGCAAACTTGGGAATCAAGATTGAAATTGCCTCGTGGCGCAACCTCATTCCAAACGTATGGTCTTTACATATTCGTGACGCGCATTCGCCCATGTGTTTTACGAACGGCAAGGGCTCTACAAAAGAAAGTGCTTTGGCGTCCGCCTTGGGTGAATACATTGAACGATTAAGCAACAATCATTTTTATGCTGGCGCATTTTGGGGCGACGAGATTGCTAATAGTGAATTTGTGCACTATCCCAATGAGCGTTGGTTCAAGCCAGGAAGTAAGGATGAACTACCTGCTGGCATCTTGGATGAATACTCCCTAACAATTTATAACCCTGATGGTGAATTGCGGGGTTCTCATTTAATCGACACCAATTCTGGAAATGCCCAGCGTGGCATCTGTTGCTTGCCTTATGTTAGGCAGTCAGATGGTCAGACGGTTTATTTTCCTTCGAACCTGATCGAAAACCTGTATGTCAGTAATGGCATGAGCGCTGGCAACACTTTGGCTGAAGCGCAGGTGCAATGTTTGTCTGAGATTTTTGAGCGTGCTGTTAAGCGTGAAATTCTTGAGGGAGAAATTGCCTTGCCGGATGTGCCCCAAGAGGTATTGGCAAAATATCCCAGCATCCTTGCGGGTATTCAGAGCCTAGAGGAACAGGGCTTCCCAGTGCTGGTAAAGGATGCCTCACTTGGCGGAATCTACCCAGTCATGTGTGTGACTTTAATGAATCCACGCACAGGCGGTGTGTTTGCCTCGTTTGGTGCGCACCCCAGTTTAGAGCTGGCGCTAGAGCGAAGCTTGACCGAGCTACTACAGGGGCGCAGTTTAGAGGGTTTAAATGATTTACCTGCGCCGACTTTCTCAAGCGAGGCTGTGACAGAGCCGAACAACTTTGTTGAGCACTTTATTGATTCCAGTGGCATTGTGTCCTGGCGATTTTTTAGCGCAAAGCCGGATTATGAATTTGTTGAGTGGGATTTCACAGGCCATGGCGAGGATTCGAATGTTGCAGAAGCTGCAACCTTGTTTGAAATTCTTGCCAAGTTAGGTAAAGAATCATATGTAGCAACATATGATCAGTTGGGAGCAATTGCGTGCCGAATTCTAGTACCAGGCTACTCCGAGGTTTATCCAATTGAAGATCTTGTTTGGGACAACACCAATAAAGCCTTATTGTTTCGCAATGATATTTTGAATCTACATCAACTAGACGATAGCAGCCTAAATGCCTTGCTTGAGCGATTAGAGAGTAATGAGCTAGATGAATATGGTGATATTGCTACCTTGATTGGAGTCGAGTTTGACGAGAACACTCCCTGGGGTCAGCTAACAGTATTAGAGCTCAAGCTACAGATTCATCTTGCACTCCAGAACTTTGAGCAGGCGCAAGAACTGGTAGGTGCTTTCTTGCAATATAACGACAATACGGTTGAGCGTAGATTGTTTTATCAGGCCTTAAATGCAGTCTTAGAAATCTTGTTAGATGATGAACTTGAGCTTGCAGACTACGAGATAAACTTTCGACGCATGTTCGGTGATGAGAGGATGAGCGCGGTTTTAGGCTCGGTCGATAAAAGCGTGCGATTTTATGGCTTAACGCCGACCAGCATCAAGCTGGAGGGGCTTGATAGGCATCACCGTCTGATGGATAGTTATAAAAAGTTGCACGCTGCCCGTGGAAAATCTAAGGATCCTAATGGACTCTCAAACACTTAATTTCTGGTTAGGAAGTTTAGCTACGATTGCTTTTGCAATCACGGCAGTTCTTGCGGTTAATGAGAAAGACGATATTGACATTTTCGCAGTAGTTGTTTTGGGTGGAATTACTGCTGTAGGCGGTGGAACCTTGCGCGATCTGATGCTTGGTGTGCCGGTATTTTGGCTGCCAGATGCTACGGAGATTCGCTTGGCTGTTCTGGCTAGTGCATGCGTCTTTATCGCAAGACCACTTTTTAGAATCAATAAGGTGTATTTATTAATGCTGTACCTAGACGCCTTTGGCGCGGCCTTGTTTGCCGTGCAGGGGACTCTTAAGGTTTGGGAGCTTGGTTACACCATACCAATTCTTCCCCTTATTTTTGGTGTGATGTCTGCTATAGGTGGCGGGGTAATTAGAGATGTGATCGCTGGACGGAAAACACTTTTAATGTCCAGCGAGCTTTATATTATTCCAGTGCTTTTGGGTTGCGTATCTATGATTGCAGTATTAAAGTTTTTCCCTGAGCATGCTCTTCTTGGCGAGGTGCTTTGTTCTGCACAAATATTCTTATTTAGGGCTTGTGCAATTCACTGGAATTTAAGCGTACCGAATTTCTTAGTGTTGAGATCTAAAAAATAATATTACCCATACTAAAAATTACATCCCATGATTACAGCGCTTATTCTGACAACCGCACTCATAGCCGCAGTACTTGCTTCGGTATATTTTGCTGAAATTATCGCGCATCGCGTTGGCCAACCTTATGGCACATTGATACTAGCCATTGCCGTTACTGTCATTGAGGTAGCCTTGATTGCTAGTATTTTATTAAGCAGAAGTCCTGGTAGCGAAGCGGTTGTGCGGGACTCAATCTTCGCCACCATCATGATTGTGTGCAACGGCATAGTGGGCGTTAGCTTGCTAATAGGTGCCATCAAACATCATGAGACTATTTTTAAGTCCGAGGGTAGCAATATTGCATTAGCGCTTTTAATCACGGCATCCACACTCGCTTTTGTGTTGCCTACCTACACAACCAGCACACCAGGGCCAAATTACACCCTTCCTCAACTACGAGGTGCTGCAATAGCGTGTTTTATTTTGTACGTAACCTATGTGTATGCTCAGACTATTCGTCACAAGACACTGTTTTTGGCACCCGTCTTTGATCACGCTGTGCATGGATCAAAATCCCATCCAAAGCCAAGCAATCAGAAAACGATCATCAGCGCCTTTGCGCTCATCATGGCATTAATTGCTGTGATTGTGCTTGCCAAGCAATTGGCGCCATTTATTGAGGCTGGAGTTCAGGCGGTAGGAGCGCCCCATGAAGTTGTTGGAATTCTGATTGCTTGTTTAGTGCTGTTGCCGGAGTCTTTTACAGCAATTAGGCAGGCAATTGATAACAAGATGCAAAATAGTTTTAATTTAGCGTATGGGTCGGGCTTGGCCAGTGTAGGCCTCACCATTCCAGTAGTAGCTATTCTTTCTTATGTCTTTGGCATCACCCTAACGCTTGGCCTCGATGCCAAATCATTAGTCTTCTTAATGCTGACCTTCATCTTAAGCATCATGACGATTTCCATGGGAAGGGCTACATTTGCTCAGGGCATCATTCATTTAGTCGTTTTCGGGGCGTATTTGCGTTTAAGCATTACCCCTTGAGGAAAAGCTAAATTTGAAAGATATTGCAATTATTAGAGATGGCTTTGCTACTTGTGCCATTGATAAGTAAGCAGAGCAACTAGCTATGCAGATTTCTCGCTAAGAAAGAGTTCTATGCGCATACCAGAGCATAAATTTGGCATTTATCTTTTAGCCTGTGTTTGCGGCTTGGTGGATGTGACTTCTTTTGTTGGGCTTCATGGAGTATTCTCGGCCATGATGACTGGCAATATGCTGCTGTTTGCTGTGGCACTTTCAGAAGGTCAGCCATTTGAATTGGGGTTTAAATATCTTCGTGCTCTGATAGGTTTCGCTGTTGGTGTGATTGTTGCCACCAGAATGATGAAGGCTTGTGGTGCTGGCAATCGTTCACGCAAAGTTTTTTGGTTTGTTTGGCTTTTAATTGGACTGGCGATGTTACTGGCATTTTGGCGCCAGCCTGAAACACATCATCTCCTCAGAGATGTTCTAGTAAATCTTTTATCTATGTCTATGGGTGCAATGACTGTAATTATTCGGGTCCATGGCATCCCTGATCTTGCGACGACATTATTTACTGGGACATATACAGCTCTGATTGCTGAATCTCCCCTGGGCGGTAGCAAGAGTGATAGATGGCTGAGAAGGCTAATTTCCATTTTGCTATTTATTAGCAGTGCAGCACTAGGGGGCTACTTAGCAAAAATAAATCCCGCATATACCCTGGGATTAGCGTTTGTGGTGATGTCGATGGCTATGGTGATATTTCAAAAGTCTGCACAGGAGCAGGCTGACCCGCCGTCATGAAGCAGGAGCCCCCTGCAAGCCCTGGTTTACCAGGTTTACCCAAGAGATGGCCACAGTAGGCGCATTTTTAAAGCTCCTCAGCAGTTTCATTTATAATCCTCAGTCTTGGCCTGGTAGCTCAGTCGGTAGAGCAGAGGATTGAAAATCCTTGTGTCGGTGGTTCGATTCCGCCCCGGGCCACCAAGAAACACCAAAACCACCCTCGGGTGGTTTTTTCATTTACAGAAGATTAATTCCAAAGCCCTTCATCATCAAGGCAAATAGGCCAAAACAGACAAATGTCACCACTACGCAAGCTCCCATAGCCATCCAAAAGCCTAACTTTGGAAGCAAGTATGGAAATAGTAAAAACATGGGTAGGGTGGGAATCACATACCAGAAGGTGTAATAAGCGTGATTAGCTATCTTCTCTTCGGATTGGTTTTCAACATATAGCCATACAAGTGTTAGAAGAGTCATCAGCGGCAATGCCGCAATAAAGCCACCCAGTCGATCGCTGCGTTTGGCTACTTCAGAAATGAATACAATCATTCCGGCGGTTAGTAAGTATTTGGCGATGATCCAAGCCATTTGAGCCTTTAGTTTGTGTGCTTGCCCCATTATAGGAATGTCGTCTAAAACGACAAAATCATTAAATGGGCATAGAATTAAGATATGAGAAATATTTGTACTGCTCTCTGCCTGAGTTTATTTGCTAGCCTCATTCATGCGGGTAGCATGCCCACGGCTAATGTCGGGCTAGGGCAGTCATATTCTCAGCATGTTGTTCAACATGATTGTCATTCAACTGTCGATACAACAATTGATAAGTCACAATCAACAAACCATCAAGCACAGCATCAATGCTGTTTGGGCGTAATAGCAAGCTTATCTAAAGACCAATATATTCAGCCAGATTTTTCCAGCCACTTTGTTGTGTGGGTTCCTCAATTAGTTATTGAGACAATCCCCAATCACATCTTCAAACCTCCAAGACTGAATAGTTAACTACGCATTAACTAATTTTGTGGCATCTAGCCACCGCAATCTATTGGAGAAATCTTATGAACATGACTCACTACATGGAGTTATTGGCTGTTAATCAGCCTTGGAATTTAATTATTTTTATGGCCATACCAATTGTTTTGGCCGAAACCTTAGCTATTACTGAGCTATATATACTCTTTACTCGTAAGTTCGATGGCGCAGTTTATTACCTCAATCGCTTTTCTGGAATTGCAGTGGGTATCTACTTTATCGGCATTATTTACTACATTGTGACTAATGCCATCATTCCTATTACACGGGCAGGTGAGTGGAGAACTGTGATTGATGTAATCGCTGTCACCACTTACGTCATCGCAGGATTGCCGCTGATCTGGATTGCCCTACAAGAGTTCGGTTTAGTTAATCGAGCACTAGATCAAATGGGTAAGTTAAAGATCCATGCGATCTGTGTTGCCTTGTTCTTGGTATTTGGACACGTCGCGATGATTGCAGGCATGCTAGATCCATCCATTCTTGGTTACAAGGGGGCTAGTTCTCATCAAATGAGTTCTGGTGCTGATAGCCATGAATTTTGTCATCCCGAAGAGCATGAAAAGATGGCGAAGCAACATCAGCAAATGATGGGTAATGGACAAATGAAACAAAACATGCCAATGAATACCCAAGGACACAACCACTAATCAGGGGATTGCCTGTAAGGGCAATCTTTACTTTAAGAAAGTGATGGTTAAAAGATGAAACAAATAAATCAACAAAGGAGACTTATTTCTTTAGGATTGGTTTTATTGCCTACGCTGAGTTTTGCCGCCACTGAAAAACCTGTGATTACTATGTGGAAGAGTCCTACTTGCGGCTGTTGTAAAGATTGGGCTGACCATGTTGAGAAGAATGGTTTTTTTGTCAAAACTTATCTAGATGGCAATGATGAGATTCGCAAGAAGTTAGGAATGCCTATCCAATTTGGCTCTTGTCACACCGCATTAATTGGTGGGTACGCGATTGAAGGTCATGTGCCTGCTAAAGAAATTAAGCGACTCTTGGCAGAAAAGCCTAAAGCGGTTGGACTTGCTGTTCCTGCTATGCCAGTTGGCTCTCCGGGTATGGATGGTCCTGAATATAAGGGCAGAAAAGATGCTTACGATGTTTTATTAATTGGATTTAATGGCAAATCTACTATCTACCAAGCCTATAGGTAGAGTCAGGCATCCTTGTGTCGGTGGTTCGATTCCGCCCCGGACCACCAAAAAACACCAAAACCACCCTCGGGTGGTTTTTTCATTAATAGCGTCTAGAATGGCCAATGTTGAATTTCACATTGAGGCTATTTAGCTCTCTTCCATTGGCAGCCATTCAAATTATTGGCGCTGGCATAGGCGTATTGATTTACTTATTATCTCCCAGGTACCGGCGACGTCTTTATACAAACCATGAGAGCGCAGCCCATTATTCGGGATTCAAATCAACCCCGTGGAGGGTGGCGGCTGAATCTGGAATGATGTTTGCTGACACATTATGGATTTGGCGACATCCAAAATCGTCCATTGAGAAAGTTAGCATAGAGCATTTAGATCAAGTTATTGAGCTATCCAAAAATGGAAAAGGCTTAATTGTTCTTGCTTCACATTTAGGGGGCTTTGAAATAGTGCCACGTATTTTTGCTGAGCATACAAGGGCAACAGTAATGTATAGACCAGCTAGAAAAAAATGGGTGAATGAGCTTATGCTTAAGTCACGTAAACACCCTGAAATTGATTTTGTTGAAGCAAATATCAGTGGTGTTCGTCAGATTAAACGAGCTTTGGTAAAAGGTGAGGTAGTTGGCCTATTGGCGGACCAGGTGCCCAGCGTTGGCGATGGAGTATGGGCTAAATTTTTTAATCAATATGCCTACACAACATCATTTCCAGTTAAATTGGCTCGCCAAGCGAACGTAGCAGTTCTTTTTGTGGGGGCAGAAAGGCTGGGGCTGGGAAAGGGCTGGCTAATTAAGAGTCGATTGATGACAGAAGCCTTTCCAGATTGCCTAGTTGATGCCTGCACAGAAATGAATCAATGTTTTGAGAAAATGATACTTTCAAAGCCACGCCAATATATGTGGTCTTACAATCGCTACAAAAGACCAGCGGGAGCAGAATTGCCTCCCACAGAGTAAGGCATCCTTGGTTCCGGTCGATTCCGCCCCGGGCCACCAAAAAAGACTAAAACCACTTTCGGGTGGTTTTTTCTTTTTCTAATTAATATCTAAGAATTCTCTTGGGAGCTCAAAATGTTATTAATCACCTCAATTATTGCCGCCGCCTTAACGATCATCTTTATCAAACTCTCATTTGCTGTTATTGGCCTTAGAAAAAAGAATCAGGTTGGCTTGGGAAGTGGGGGTCACGAGGATCTTGAGAGGGCGATTCGTGCACAAGGAAACTTTGCTGAATACGTGCCTTTCGGAATCATCTTGATCGCTTGCTTAGAGTTAAATGGAGCCCCTTGGTGGTTGGTGGCGATATCAGGCATCACTTTAATCATTGGACGATTAATTCACGCTATAGGTATTCATGAGCCACCACCAGAGTTCAGTAAGCGTATTTTGGGCATGAAGCTCACATTTGCTACCTTGATTGCATTGGTTGTTTTGAACTTGGGATGGGCCCTATATGAGCTAGTTGGATAGGATTGGGCATCATAGGATCTAATTGATTCCATCCCAGTTAGCAATGTTAGGAAGGCCGACTTAGGATATATTTGCTAAATCCACCAACCACAACAACCATACTTAAATGAAAAAAATATTACTTGCGCTTGCGCTGGCATCATTGGTGGCAAGCCCAGCATTTGCTGATAACAAAGCCATTGCGATTGATGAGATGGCAGGCTATTTAGAGTTTGTGGACTATGGTGGCGGGGTTATCTTTGCCGAGCAAATTCCTGCAGAAGAATATCAAAAGATGATGATTATTGATGCTCGGGATAAGACACAGTTTGATAAGAGTCATATTCCCGGCGCAGTCAATATTGAATGGCGACAAGTATTGGCGCAAAAAGATAAGATCCCCAAAAATAAACCAGTCTTGATTTACTGCAATACCGGCAGCCTTTCAGCGCAGGCAGGCTTTGTGCTTAGGATGGCAGGTTATGAGAATTTACGCATTCTTCAGGGTGGGTATGAAGAATGGAAATCCAAGGGCGGAATAGATGCTTATAAGAAGGCTGTAAATAAACAACCCAAGCATTAGGCGCTGATTGATATCGTTCAAATCTAGATTGGGGTCATACATGAAGCATCTGATTGCAGTTCTATTGACAGCATTTCCGCTAACTTCATTTGCTCAGTTAGCGCAGGCCAATCAAATCCCGGGCGAAGTTAAAGTTACCCAGATTCTGAAGGCTACTAAAGAGTGGGACGGTAGCCCGCTTCCACCGTACCCTGCCAAGAACCCTGAAATTACTATTCTTCGCTATGAAATACCACCGGGCATAAGATTGCCCATGCATAAACATCCGGTAATTAATGCGGGCGTCATTCTGCAAGGGCAGCTCACGGTGACCGCAAAGGATGGTAAACAATTAATTTTGAATGAAGGTGACTCAATTGTTGAGTTGGTCGATAAATGGCACTATGGAGCCAACACAGGATCTGTACCCGTAAAACTCATTATGTTTTATGTTGGAGAGGTGGGAGTTCCTTTGGTAATTAAAGGCAATCAATGAATGCTCTGACGAAAGAGCTTCTTGAAAAGTACGCCCATGAATCCCATGCGGGCCTTTTAACTTTTCCCCAGGTATTGACTCGTTTAGTCGGTGCCGGGATCGAATCTTATTTTGCCGACTATCGAGATCAGTCAACTACATATTATTTGTCCAGCAATGAAGCTATTCGCATCCCTATGAAAATGCCTTACATAGAGATTCCAAATGAATTTAATCGTGAGGGTGTTGTTGCGGCAATTCATGGGGCTCAGAGTGATCAGGTTAGATACCCACAGTTTTTGGAATTAACTATGTTGGCTGGCTGTATTGGGTATATGGTTTGGATCACTGGTAAACAGGCAAGTTATTTTGGTAGACAAGGCGAAGTGCATATAGAGTATTTCCCTGAAGAATAAATCTAGTAGCGCATAAAATAGACTATGCCTATTGCAATTATTCAAGGTAGTGGAGATGTGGGCTCCGCGGTCGCCCATCAATTAACTCTTGAGGGTTTTCAGGCCATTATTGTTGACGACATTGCTCCCGCTCATGCACGTCGCGGCATGAGCTTTGTCGATGCATTCTACGAAGGCGCCGCTTTATTGAGCAGCGTTAAGGCGCGCTATACGGATGATGTTTCTTTTACAGAGGTGCGGGAAGTACTAGTAAGCAGTTGCGATGTAGCAAAATTACTTACTCAATTGAGTGTCGGTCTCGTGATTGATGCGCGCATGAGAAAAAGAATGCTTCCCGAGTTACCCGCTTGGAAAGCCCAGCATCAAGCGTTATTGATTGGCTTGGGTCCTGGGTTTGAGGTCGGCAATAACTGTGACCTTGCTATTGAGACTGCTTGGGGAGGTTCATTAGGCGAAAGCGTAAGGTCGTCAACGAAAGCTCTTGCAGGCCATCCCAAGCCCATTGATGGCCACACACGAGAGCGCATTGTTTATGCCCCTCAAGCGGGTAAATGGAATACCCAGTTTAATGTGGGTGATGTTGTCAAGGCGGGAGAGATTTTGGGAGATATCGAAGCACAGATAATTACGGCCCCACTATCAGGCAGGTTGAGAGGGATTAGTCATGGGAACGCTCAAGCAAGTAAAGCACAAAAGATAATAGAGATTGACCCATCTCATCTTGAGCAGATATACGGCATTGGTGAAAGGCCTATGAAGATAGCGCAAGGCATTATTAAGGCGTTACACACAAGAAAGTAGGACGAACTAAGCACGATTGATTGAGCTTTCGTTTTCAGGTAATGTCTTTTATTCAATATTGAATAAGCAAAGTGATGACTAATAAAGCGAATGAAAGCAGCGCAGATAAGGCTAATTACAACAGTCCTAATAATGAAGATTCTGAGACTCAGGACAAAAAAGCTGACCTCGCTAAAAATCAGACATACAGCGAAAGAAAATCCGCTCTAAGCAAGCGCGAGATCATGGAGGAGTTGTCTCGCCAACGATTTCCTTGGGAGGATTAGTCTGAGCCTTAAAGCAGGTTGTCGATTTGTAATGCTTAACTAACTAGAGTAAGCTTAAGGAAGCAATGTTGCTAATTACGCAATCAGGATTTGTAGGTTGCAATCAGTGGAGAAGTTACATGACAAGTATTCGTAAAGTACTATCGTTTTTAATCTTGGGATTATCTGTTTTGAGTTTTGGCGCAAGCGCTGCAGACGCACCCAAAAAGCCATCTGGCACAGTGAGCATTAATGAAACTCAATTTGCCTTAATTGTTGGCGGTAGCACTGGCGGCGGCGTGTTAACCTACCAAGGAAAAAAATATCCTTTCAAAATTGGTGGCATGAGTCTTGGGGCCAATGTGGGCGTATCTAAACTCTCTGCTAGTGGCGAAGTTTATGACCTGGCTGATCTTGCCAAATTCCCAGGCACTTTTACTAAGCTTGAGAGCAGTATTACATTGGGTGGCGGTGTTGGCGGAACAATACTAAAAAATGAGAATGGTGTCATCATGCGCCTAACAAGCACCTCTGAGGGCCTCCAGTTAAATCTGAGCGCCAGTGGTGTCACTGTTAAATTTGACAAGTAAGCACTTCATATTGTGATGCCACAATAAAATTTTTTATTCTATATGGCACTCCTTAAACCACCTTCGGGTGGTTTTTCATTTTGGCATCTGCTATAAATTGATTAACTATTGAAGGAGCTAGCATGACCCAATCTTCTCGCCGCCATTTCCTAAAAACATCCGTAATAGGATCTGCATCACTTGTCAGTGTTGCTGGAGTGGAGTCTGCCTTAGCTCAGCCAAATATTCCAAAATCAACGCTTGAGCTCAAGGCACAAGAGATTTCTAAAAATCTATACGCCGATGATGGTTTGGCAATTCCAATTGCTAGTAAACCTACAGTTTCAAGGCTAGCTAAGGGCATGGACCGTACTATGGTTCTGGGTGGTGGCGGTGAATACTACATCGCTTGGTATTGCGGATTTTTCCATGGCCTGCTTGAACAAGGTTTAGATATGGCCAAGCTACCTGAGATGGTTGTGGGGACTTCTGCTGGATCATATATGGGCTCATCATTACTATCAGGGGAATTCTTACGCTTGCGAAGTGAATTTGATTTCTTTGGAAAGTTTCCTGAAATCCTTGCCAAGATCGCACCAGTAACTAAGCCTAACCTCAGTCAAATGCGGGCAGATCAACTAAACATGAGTGCGGTTGATGGCAGCATTGAGACACGCAGAGTTATAGGCCATGCCGCCCTAGCCGCCGATAACAAGTTAAACGGTGAGCGTCTTGAAAAGCTGGCTGCATTGCTAACAGGAGATAGCAAAAAAGATTGGCCGACTAGTCGAATGTATACAACAGGCATTGACTGCTATACCGGAGAGCGCATAGTCGTCAGTCAACAGGCTGCTAGAAAAAATAATATCCCCTTGGCTCATGGTGCTGCAGCCAGTAGCTCCTTGCCCGGTGTTGTTGGGCCAACTTTATTGGGCCAGCGTTATGTCATGGATGGCGGCATTTGTTCTAATCCGGCGCATGTGGATTTAGTGGCCGGCTCTAAACGATCCTTGATTATTACCTTGACTGATGGCGTGACAGGTGCAGTTCTCACGACGATTCCACACCCCATTGCTAAAAACATTAAAGACATAGAGGCTTCTGGCACCAAGACGATGTGGATCGTTGCAGGAACCCCGAAGGGCATAAATTTGCTTGACCCCAAACAAATTGCAGGCGCCCTACGCATTGGTTATGAGCGATCCAAAGCTGAGGCAGCAAAAATAAAAGCATTTTGGAGCTAAAGGAATTTATTATGAAATGGTTATTGGGCATCTGCACTCTAGTTTGCTTAAATCAGGCAATCGCTCAGACAATGACCCCCATCCTTTTAGAGGTTGATGTGGGGAGGGAGTCGGGAGTTTTTTCAAAATCACCAGTTGTACAAAGAGCGATCTTATTAAAACCATCAGTCCCATCAGATACTGCATTACTCTTTTATCGTGGCTGGTCTGGAATTGCGAACATCAAGTCTGAAAACGATTGGAAGCGAAATCTAAACTATTTAAAGAACAACACGGAGTTATTTGCCCAGTCAGGTATTGCGCTGGTAGTCATGGATTGCCCAAGCGATGAAAATAAAGTTGCCCCTGGTAATAAGCCTCTAGCTTGTAATGACGATTATCGATCGTCAAAGCAGCATGCCGATGATGTGCGAAAAATTATTGCGCTTCTAAAGGAAAAGTATGGCATCAATAATTTCTACGTCATGGGCCATAGCTATGGAACAGTCTCATCGAAGTGGCTAGCTAAAAATCTGGGCAATGAAATACAGGGCAGTATTCACTCTGCATCTATGACCGTAGCTAATAATTACAACAGGAGTTATGGCTCTTCAGTAGAGTCATTTGATATGGCAGCATTAAAAGCCCCGGTGCTTAACATTCATCATGGAGATGACCAATGTTCACATACGCCATATTCAACCGTGGTGGCGTATTCTAAAAGTAATCTGATTACCGTAAGGGGTGGCGAAGGAACTGGAGATATTTGTGGGGGCACCCATCTTCATTCCATGGCCGGAAGAGAGGAGCTTGCCACTAAGGCAATTATTCAGTGGATTAAAACCCGTCAGGTTGAAGCTGTTGTTGGCTCATAGTTTGTATAGATGCCATTAAACCCGCGTGAAATCCTCAATCGCTTTCCTATTGTCTGCCGAGTTGCCAAATTCTGTTAATAAAGCCGCTCGGTTTGCAATTTCAAAATCTTCAAATTCAAAGCCGGGCGCTACTGCACAACTGACTAAGCTAAAGGAATCTTGTTGTAGAGGTTTAGCGGCAAACCAAGTATTGGCAAGAATGGTTGCCTGTAAATTCTGAGATTCATGCCCTAGTTGTAAGGTCTGCAAGATTTTATTTTGATCAAAAAAGTAAATCAGCACATCACAACCAAGATGAAAGTACCAAGTTTCATCAGAGCTAATTCGATGCCAAGATGAAAAGTCATTACCTGAGAGCAGATAGTAGATGCTAGTTAACGCACTTTTCTTGCTCGCCCCATTTGCATCTCGTACAACGGTTGTAGATCGATGCATTTCCTTATAAAAACCACCCTCTGGATGGGGCTCTAGTTGTAGCGTATTCACAAGCCTATCTATTTCTTGCATGATGTTTTCCTATGAACAATTCTGCAGCCCTTACACAGCACTATCAAAAATTCCCAAATATAGAGGCAAGAAGAATTACTACAGCTAGGGCAATTAATGGAAACACAATCGTGACCATTGCAATATAGCGATAGCCCTCGCGATGGGTGAGTTGACAAATACCTAGAAGGGTAATCACAGCACCATTGTGCGGTAAGGTATCCATGCAGCCAGATGCCATGACGGCAATACGATGTAAGAGTTCAGGGCTGATGCCCAGCGCCGTTGCTTTGGCTAAATAATCAGCACCCAGAGTTTGCAATGCAATTGACATGCCGCCAGATGCTGAGCCAGTAATGCCAGCAAGTACATTCACAGCAACAGCTTCACTAATGAGGGGATTGCCAGGTGAAATATTGAGCACAAACTCTTTGATCAAAACAAAGCCACTCAAGCTTGCTATCACTGAGCCATAGCCTACTTCTGAGGCAGTGTTCAGAATTGGCAGCATAGAGCCAATCGATCCTTGGTTAATTGCTTCGTTTGCTTTGGCGGCTTGTTTCGCCACTAATGCTTGCAGAATATAAATAAATAGGATGCCTACTGTGAGAGCAATGATGATGGCCCAAATCCCCGTGAGCGATGATAGTGATGAAATACCAAAAGTGTTTTCTTGTAAGAATTGAGGGCGCCAATGAGGCAAAAACCATTTAGCCATCAGCAAATTGCTTAGACCCATAAGCAGGATGGGCAAGATCGCAATTTGAAAAGGTATTTTTATAGCGATAGAGGTGATTTGATTTCTGGAATCATGTTGATCAGAAAAATCAGCGGGTGTAGCTTTGACACTTTGACCCAGTAAACGCTTTTGGCGATTGAGCCATACTGCGCCAAAACCCAACATAATGCAGCTAGCAATAAAGCCCAGTCCCGGTGCAGCAAAAGCATCTGTTCCAAAAAAAGGCTTGGTATCGAGTTTTGTACTGAAGGAGTTCCAGGTAAGGCCGTCATGGTAAATGTGAACGCACCTAATGCAATTGCCCCTGGCAATAAATTGAGTGATATTGATGAACGCTCAAAGAGTGATTTGCCGATGGGGAACATCATGAAAGCTACAACAAACAAAGAGACTCCGCCATAGGTCAAGATAGCGCAAGCAAGTACAACAGCCAGAAGCGCATGTTGAGAACCCAATTTTTGCGTGATGCCATTTGCAATCGTTAAAGCATATCCTGAGGACTCCATCAGCTTGCCAAATATTGATCCCAATAGAAAGAGTGGGAAGTATTGAATGAGATAGCCGCCCATTGCCTTCATAAACACTTGGGTGTAAATAGGCAAGAGGTCGCTGAGATTGCCGCTGAGCAAGACTGCTAGTAGTGCCATCACTGGGGCCAGAATTAATACACTCATACCTCTATAGGCGAGTAGCATTAGTAGGCCGAGTGATACAAAGATTGCAATTAAATCCATAGTGTTCTTCTCGCAAATTAGAGATGGCAATGCTTCAGTATAGTAATGTGCATCACCGGTATTGAATTTCCATGATGAAGCCCATGAGCATATGAAGGAGAATGTCTTATTGGGTTTGCTAAGTAGATTGCCTATTCTTTAGGTCATCTAATACGTGGTTTAAAATCAGTAGCTCGTTAACACCCTTAATATCATCACTTTTGACGTAACAACAAATGGGTTGTTGTGCTCATAGAAAGCCATATGACCTCAATCTCAGCACAAGAAATCAAAATTAATATTTTGGGAGGCCTTACGGTTGCTCTCGCAATGGTTCCGGAGGCTATTGCTTTTGCTTTGGTTGCACATGTATCCCCCTTAACAGGCTTATACGCAGCATTTATTGTTGCTTTAATTACATCGGCGTTTGGCGGAAGACCGGGAATGGTCTCGGGAGCTACTGGTGCCTTGGCAGTAGTAATGGTCGCTTTAGTGGTCACTCATGGCGTCGAATATCTATTTGCTACTGTAGTCCTGATGGGCGTCCTACAAGTCTTATTTGCCGTTGCTAAGTTAGGTAAGTTAATTCGAATGGTGCCTTATCCAGTCATGTTGGGTTTCGTCAATGGCCTAGCAATTGTGATTTTTTTGGCGCAGTTCAGCCACTTCAAGGTAACTGATGCCAACGGAGTTACTGTTTGGATGAGTGGACAAGCCCTTTATGTCATGCTGGGTTTAATCGCTCTAACGATGGTGATTATTTATTTGTTTCCCAAGATTACTAAAGCCGTTCCAGCTACGCTGGTAGGCATCTTGGCAGTGTCCTTATTGGTTGCCTTTACTGGCATAGAAACAAAGACTGTTGGTGACTTGGGCTCTATTGCTGGTGGATTACCAACATTTCATATTCCTAATGTAGACCTGAGTTTTGAGACTCTACGTATTATTTTCCCGTATGCCATTATCTTGGCTGCCATTGGATTGATTGAGTCTTTACTTACGCTCAATCTCATTGATGAAATGACTGATACCCGTGGTAAGCCAAACAAAGAATGTATGGCACAGGGAGCTGCCAATATTGTGACAGGCTTTTTTGGAGGCATGGGGGGTTGTGCCATGATTGGTCAAAGCATGATCAATGTGAATAATGGCGCCCTTAAAAGGTTGTCGGGCATCTCGATGTCACTTTTTTTACTCAGCTTTATTTTGTTTGGTTCGAGCCTCATTGAGGCGATACCTCTAGCAGCTTTAATTGGGGTGATGTTCTTTGTTTCCGAAAAAACATTTGAATGGGGTAGTCTGGCTGCGCTTAAAAAGATCCCAAGATCTGACGCCATCATTGTTGTTGCTGTAACGGTTGTTACTGTATTTACTGACTTGGCCATTGCGGTCATTTTAGGCATTGTGATTGCCGCCCTAGTCTTTGCTTGGCAACATGCTAAGCAAATTAATGTCAAAACTTACACAGATGACAAAGGTTGGAAGGTTTATGAATTAGAGGGCTCTTTATTCTTTGCTTCTATTGCCCAATTTCAAAACTTGTTTAGCCCTAAAGAAGATCCTGAGCATGTTGTCATTGAATTTAAGCGCTCAAAGGTGATGGATCATTCAGCCGTTGAGGCAATTGACACTCTTGCTACTCGATATCAAGCAGAGGGTAAACGACTCCATTTAAGACACCTCAGCTCCGATTGTCTAGAGTTGCTTGAGAAGGCAAAAGATATGGTGGAGGTCAACACTTACGAAGACCCCCACTATCATATTGCTGATAGTAAGTTGGGTTAATTAATCTTCAGCCCCTAATGTATGCAATCAAGATGCCCATGTTTGTTCTCCCTGTAAGGTCTCTGGTTTCAAAATACTTGCTAAATCCCTGTCATATTCATGGTTAAGAAAATATAGGTTTTCAGCTAGCCCCGCTAATTTCATTTGTACTTTCATGCTGATCTCCATCTTTTATGAGTTGCGATGGGTGTATCTTGCGCTTAATGGGCTGATCAGTCCAACGAATTTATATGAAGAACTTAATCGATTAAGTCGATAACTACTTAAAAGGGATTTTTTGGTAGTTGTCAGACTGGTGTTTACATGAATAAACCACAACGCTATGAGCGCGTATTTGCTAGACTGCAATCAGTAAATCTAGAAAGAATCGAATTTAACAATGTATAAGCTTATTGCTTTTGATGCCTACGGCACCTTGTTCGATGTGTACTCAATTAGTCAGTTAGCCGAAGAGTTTTTTCCTGGAAATGGTCAGGCATTGGCCTTGATGTGGCGCGATCGTCAAATTGAATACACCCGACTAGTGACGATGAGTGATCCTAATCCAAGTGGTAGCAAGCATTACTTGCCCTTCTGGGACATCACTATTTTGTCTTTGCGTTATGTTTGCCAACGAATGGCTTTAGTTCTTACTCCAGAGTATGAGAAGCACCTCATGGATCAATATGCCAAGCTCACTCCGTTTGAGGATAGCCTTAATGTTTTGAAGACCATTAAGGAGCAAGGTAAATTTACGGCGATTTTGTCTAACGGCAGCAAAGAAATGCTTGCTACCGTTGTTCAGAGTGGTGGACTAACTCCATACCTTGATCAATTGCTCACTGTAGAAGAGGTGCGATTATTCAAAACAGCGCCACAAGTATATGAGCTCTTATTAAAAGCTTTTCCTGTGCAAAAAAAAGAAATTTTGTTTATTTCTAGTAATGCTTGGGATGCTTTGGCGGCTAAATGGTTTGGTGTTGATGTTTTTTGGGTTAATCGATTGGGGCATCCTTTTGAAGAGATTGGGGAACGCCCCAACTATGAAGGAAGCTCATTAAGTGAGATAGTGTCAATTCTTTAAGATAAGCCGGCAAGCGGATGCTTGCTGTTTAGACTTAAAGCTAATAATCTACTGAACGATCATATGACTGTACGCCCAATATTGAGCATTATCCTATTTGCTATCACTGCGATTATGTTGGGTGGGTGTCAGGCAAGCTCTACATCACCGGATGGGGTCAGTTGTGATTTCAGGCAAGAGAAGCCCTTATGGGAAATGCCTTTGGTGTGTCAGGGTAGATAGTCATGATGTCCATAGTTAGTCTGCATTCATTGCAATGAATCAGCCCCAGCTCATTTCTCTTAGTTATATTAGCAAGGCCACCCAAGATATGGGTGTCTTGGCCTTAATGCGCTTAACCGATCAGGCTTCACAGCTCAATCAAAAATTAGCAATTACAGGGGTTCTCTTTTATGAGAATCAGCATTTTGGTCAAACCATTGAAGGCCCTAAGAAAGCCGTCATGCTGTTGTGGGAAAAAATTCAGAAAGATCCACGCCATCAAAATGTTCGCATGCTAGAGGTGGGCGATATTGAGGCTAGACGTTTTCCAGCTTGGTCTATGCGCTTTTTCTTGGCAAAAGAAATTGTCAAAAAGATGCCCCAATTAACAGGAGTGCTAGATGGCTTGCCAGAGCATGACGATGAATTATTAAAGTTAATGCGCAGCGCTAATAGTTAGCTGCATTAGGGCAGCGTAATCTTGGCCCAAGAAAATAAAACATTGCCTACATTTTGGCCGCCCGGAACATAGGCTGCTTGCAGGCTGAAATCTTTATAGCTGATTGAGGCAATCGGTAACACCCCCGGAAAAGGGATGTAGTTCATGATGTCTTGTCGGGACATAATGAAGGCAGTGACACCCGCGCCGTATTTCCAGTCAGAGCTTTTGCCTATATTCCACATCGGAATCCATCCATAGCCCACCATGTATTGATAAATGCCATGGGAGTCCTTGAAGGTCATGCCATAAATGCCTTCCCAATTTCCGCTTTCATTGATCAGTCCTCTACCAAATCCTATCCCCATGGGATATTCGGTGTACTGATCTATTTTTTCTTGTGAGTAGGCATAGGGCATATGGTAGGTATACAAGGGAACATAAAGTTCGTTACTTCCCTTGTCCCAAATCGACTCTAGGTGGGTAGTGGTATTTTGAAACCACTCCGATGCAGTTTGGGCATTTACCTTTGAAGTTGCCAGGCACATCAGTGCAAGCACTATAAATCTAATACAAATATCAAAAAACATTAATTCATTTCACTTTAGATGCCAGTTGCTGGTGCCGCCAAATCGCGTTTAAACGCAATTTTTTTCAGCTTAAACGTGATTATATGTTGCTTTGCAGCATTTTTTGCTTGCTATGACCAAAATATCGGCTTAATATGGTGCAGTGCAACAAATTAACCTTTAAAGGAAAAATCATGTTCAACAACCAGTTCGTAGAAAATCAAGCTAAGTCAGCCGAAAATGCCCGTGCTTTGGGCCAAACAGCCCTAGAAAATGCTCAAGAGCTAGCAGAGATCAATTACCAAGCCGCTCAGCAGGCTGTGGCAAATGCTCAAGCAAAAGCGGCAGAGTTGCTTAAGGGCAAGGATGCTAAGGCAGCATTGGAGTTGTTACAAAGTCCAGAAGTGCAAGAGGCAGTAGCTCAAGTGGCCGATTATCAAAAGAAAGTGGCTGCAGTGTTGCGCCGCGGAAATCAGGAATTGGTTGAGGCGGTTGAATCTGCCATTGATCAATCCCAGGATGACTTAAAAAACTTCGTTGCCGCAGCAACATCAAAGGCGCCGGCTGGTTCAGAGGCTTACATTAGCGCATTTACTACAGCGTTTAATACCGCCATGCAAAACTTCGACCAAGTTCGCACAAGCACTCAAGACGCATTTGCAAACTTCGAAAAAAGCGTTGAAACCGCAATGAAGAGCGCTCAGGGTCAATTTACTCAGAACCAAAAAGCTACTAAAACTCGTAGCAAGTAATTAGAGCGGTTTCCTAGCCTTATAAAGCCCCGTATTTACGGGGCTTTATTCATTGGTCTTTGACTATCTGCATACACCTAAAATAAAAAATTCACGATATACTTCACATCAAGCAGGAGAGTGAGGTGAACACCTCCACCGAAGGCGCAAACTCCCATGAACGCTCAGGTACCGAATCGGGAAGTACTGCTTATCCTAAATAGCCGTCTGGAGAGTCACCGATTATGGTGCACCGAAGGAGCAAGCCTTCAGCAAAGCTGAAGGTGAATCTCTCAGGTATCAAGGACAGGGGGAGCGGCAGGCGCGCATGCATTGATAGCATGCACGTCAATAATTAGGAGCCTCGCAATGAAAACCATCCCTAGCTAATTTAGTAGTTTGAATTGATCTGTGAATCGATCTATTAACAACTTACTAAATAAGGATAGCAATATGAGTAATCAATATACCCAAGAAGCCCCATACCACCCTGGATATGAGGATGCATGCTTTAAGAATGAAGTTTCTAAAGATGTTTCAGAGTTAAGCGAGTCTCGGAAAGTCAATGCGCGTTACTTAAAATTCTCAGATGCCATTGTTGAGTTTTGTAAGTCTGGTGCAGGTAGTCGAATTTAAGCAAAAGTGCTGCAAGTAAAACCACCTTCGGGTGGTTTTTTTAATTCAATCCTTGTTAAGATAAATCATCTGATTAATGGCCCATACCTATCACATGAAATTAACCCGCATCTTCACCATCTTTCTGTTTTCAATCTTATTTTTGGGCGCTTGCTCTAAACAAGAGCCAGCAAATGTCCTCAAGGTGGCAGTGACACCATCGATTCCACCAATGTTGTTTGAAAAGGATGGCAAATACGCAGGCATTGATTTAGAAATCTTTGAGGGCTACTGTAAGTCACGTGGATGCAACTTCAAGATGACTGCCTATGACTGGCTAGGAATGTTGGGCGCTGTTGCTAGTGGGCAGGCAGATCTCGCCTTTTCAGGAATATCGATTACTGATAAGCGCAAAGAAGTAATGGATTTCTCTAATCCATACTTTGTTAGTAGTTGGGATCTTATTGGCCTCAATAAGCGCAATATCAAAATTACCGATTTATCGCAGCTCAAAAATTATACGATTGCCTACCCCACGGGGACTGTCTTTGATGATTACGTAAAGAATGTCCTGCAACCCCAGGGCTACTATTCAGTAGATCAGGTTAAGTTGTACCCATCACCAACAGAGGCATTAATAGCCTTGCAAAATGGCAATGTAGACTTAGTCTTTGTGGATAAGGTGATGTTAGTGAATTACCAAAAATCCCTCAATTTACCGGTTAGTAGCAGCTATCAAGTAGTTGGCTTCGATAAGCTAGGATTTGCCTTTAAAAAGGGCTCGAAGCTACGCGACGACTTTAATCAATATCTAAATGAGCTTGGCCCGGAGAAGCTCAAGGCCATTATTGATCGTTGGACGCAATAAGTAGCGCATTAGCTAGGGAATGGGTTAAAGTGCACCTTAGGCAGATTCATTCAACAATGTATAAGGAAAACTATGTCTCATCATGACAAATTAATCGCAGCTTTTGAAACATATCAAGCTGAAAATGAAAAGTTTCATGGCAAAGGGGTTAAAGCCTCTGCTGCAAGAGCGCGTAAAGCACTGCAAGAGATTGCTGGTTCTTGCAAAGAGCGTCGTAAAGAAATTACCGCTGAAAAAGAGGCATTAGAGGGCAAGCCAAGAGGTGACGGCATGTCACAAGATGCTGCACGTCATGCCCACATTAGAAAGTAATAGCATTGTTCTAAAGTATAAAGCCGCCTAAGGGCGGCTTTATTACTAGAGGTCTACGTTTTCAAGAGCGCCACCTTCAAGATGGCGTGTGTCAGCCCAGCGCTCAACAGACCAGCCTTGATCGTTATGCACAATCCAATTTAAAGAGGCATTGGGTACCGAAACAATTCTCTCGGAGCCCAAGGATTGTTTGCTAGCAATACGATACATCATGTCTAGAGTGCCCCCATGACTCACAAGCAAAATGGTTTTTCCACTGTGAAGCATGCGTAGCTTTTCAATTACCCCTTCAACGCGCGCAGCAAACTGAAGAATGCTCTCTCCACCCGCCAGATCATGATCGAGCTCGCGGGTAATATGCGCTTGCCATATTGCAGGATGGGCTATCGGTGCTTGTTCAATACTTAAGCCTTGAAGTACTCCAAAATTCCGCTCTCGCAAAGCGCTCTCGATCGTGGCTTGTACTCCAAATAATTGCTCAATCGCATTGGCAGTATTGACTGCTCTCTGAAGATCGCTAGAGTACAAAATATCAAAAGATAGGTTGGCGTTTTTAAGGGCTTGCGCCATTTGCCGGGCTTGTATCTCGCCTCGTGAGTTCAGCGGAGTATCAGTGTGACCTTGCAGGCGCCTCTCGGTATTCCAGGTCGTTTCACCATGGCGAATTAGGCAGAATCTGGTAGTGCTCATAATTTAAGTATGACACAAGAAAAACCCCGAATAAACGGGGCTGTTGTTTGATATTTTATGTTGCAAGCGGAAGGATAGTTTTTCCAAGCTTATTCAACGCCCTCTGGATCTTATCTTTTTCTTTAGGTTTAGTGCTAGATTCAAGCAGCTTGCTCAGTTGAGCAGTATTGAGGGGTCCCAATCTGGCTTTGCCAGTTTTAGTAAGCATGGAGTCATTTTTTCTATTTCTTTGATTTTGGCCAACAGCCATATAGTTTCCTAGAGTAATGGATGATGAGAATCTGACCTTAGTCAGAGCACTCCCCTATCTAGGGCGCAAAATAGTGATCACCATTTCAGAATAACAGTTAAGCGCTATAGACGCTATGATTAACAAATACAAATTTTTTATGGAGAGAGTGATGAAGCAACTCGTTCGGGTATGGCCATTGAGCATTCTATTATTGAGTGGATGTGCGGCAGTCTATACCGATGCTTCTGACGCTAATCATGTAACGTTTCTCAATAGCGATGGCGACTCAATCGAATCGCTCACGCAAAAAGCCAATGCCTACTGTGCGCAATACGGAAAAACTGCCAGCTTTAGAAAGAGCGATACCCAGTTAGTAGCAGTATTTGATTGCAACTACCCCAAATCTAAATAGCGCAACTCTAACCTGCTAAATCAGATTGGTAGATTAAGCCTGCATGCTCACGTAATGCGTGGAATTGAATAGATTCCCAGCGTTGCTGGGCAACATCGAGTTCTGATTTATGGGAAGCCAAAAATACTGAGGCACCCACAACGTCTTCAGCCATGCGATGAATATTTTCTTGGATGAATTTCTTCAGAGCAACAGGATCATCCGAGCTAACCCAGCGAGCTAAGTTATAGCGTGCGGGCAGTAAGCGAACCTCTGCACCATATTCAGTTTGCAAGCGGTGGCTCACGACTTCAAATTGCAATTGCCCAAATGCACCGAGGAGCATAGTGCCGCCTGTCATCGGGCGAAACACCTGAATAGCACCCTCTTCCCCCAGCTGCATAAGGCCAGTGCGCAACTGTTTGGAGCGCAATGGATCAGCAGACTCAACCATGCGGAAAATCTCCGGGGCAAAAAATGGCAGGCCTGTAAATTGGAGTTGCTCTCCTTCAGTCAGCGTATCACCCAGTCTTAAGAGTCCATGATTAGGTAATCCAATAATGTCGCCTGGAAATGCTTCATCTAAGATATCGCGTCTTTGGGATAAGAAAGAGAGTGCATTATTGGTCCGCACCTCTTTGCCATTACGACAGATTTTAAGTTTCATACCACGTTGAAAATGACCCGAGCAAATACGCAAAAAGGCTACTCGATCACGGTGGGCAGGATCCATGTTGGCTTGAATCTTAAAGACAACTGCTGAGAATTTATTTTCTGCAGGGCTGACTTCACGTTGCAATGCCTTGCGTGATCCAGGCGATGGGGCTAGCTCAACTAAAGTGTTAAGAATTTCCCGCACGCCAAAGTTATTAATTGCGGAGCCAAAAAATACTGGAGATTGATGCCCTGCTAAAAAAGCCTCTTTATTAAAGGCAGGCATTGCATTTTTAATGAGGTCGACTTCAGCCAAGGCATTTTCCAGATCTGTTCCTAAGCGCTCTTTGAGAGCCGGATCATTAATGTCAACAATCGCGTGTGAGTTTTCGGTAACACGATCTTCACCAGCTTTAAACATGCGCATTTGTGAGTTGGCAATATCAATCACACCAGCAAATGATTTACCCATTCCTACTGGCCAGGTAAATGGAACAACTTCAATACCAAGGGCGGACTCAATTTCATCCATCAACTCCATGGGAGGCTTTACTTCGCGATCCATTTTGTTAATGAAGGTAACAATAGGGGTATTACGCGCACGACATACCTCTAATAGACGGAGAGTCTGTGACTCAACACCATTTGCCGCGTCGATCACCATCAGAGCTGAGTCAACTGCCGTGAGAACGCGATAGGTATCTTCAGAAAAATCTTGGTGGCCCGGAGTATCCAGCAGATTAATAATGCAGTCGCGATATTCCATCTGCATCACTGAGCTAGCCACAGAAATACCACGTTGTTTCTCAATTTCCATCCAGTCTGAAGTCGCATGCCGACTTGCTTTACGGGCTTTTACACTGCCCGCAATCTGAATAGCCCCTGCGTAGAGGAGTAATTTTTCGGTAAGCGTGGTTTTACCTGCATCCGGATGAGAGATGATGGCAAAGCTACGACGTCTTAAGACTTCTGCGCCGGGAGTGCTGGAGGTGATGGTATCGATGGTAATTCTGCGCCTATTTGAATAGACAGAATTATAAGCGGGGGCCGTGCTTAAAACTGTTCTTCAGGTCTAACAAAGCGCCATTTTCCAGGCGGTAAGGCGCCAAGCGAAATACGACCCATACGAACCCGCTTTAAGCCCAAAACCTTGAGTCCTACCATCTCACACATCCTACGAATTTGACGCTTGCGTCCTTCACGCAAAACAAAGCGGAGTTGATCTTCATTTTGCCAGCTGACTTGGGCAGGCTTTAGGACGACGCCATCAAGCTCAAGACCATGTCTCAATCGATCAAGATCGGCAAAAGAGAGTGCGCCTTCAACGCGGACAAGATATTCTTTTTCAATAGGACTGTTTTCGCCAATAAGCAGTTTGGCAATTCGCCCATCTTGGGTCAGGACTAGCATACCTGTCGAGTCGATATCTAAACGACCGGCCGGAGCAAGACCTTTCGTATTAAAGCGCGGGTTTCGGCCCTTATCCAGCGGGCTAGCAAAGTAGTTGTCTGGTGTGATAAGTGAGGCTGCCGGCTGATACTCTTGCTCATCATCAAAATGGGAGATATATCCAACAGGCTTATTCAAGATGACAGTTACGCGAGAGGCCTGTTGTGCTTTGGCACCAGACTGTAGCTCTATCTTTTGATGCCGGAATGCTCGAGAGCCTAGTTCGTTTACCACCTCGCCATCCACCGTCACCAAGCCCTGCTCAATGTAAGAGTCCGCCTCCCGTCGAGAGCATAGGCCTAGTTCAGATAAGAGCTTAGAGACACGAATTTTTTCTTCCATCACCACATTATCGAGCAATTGCTCGGTTTAAGGCTAGTAGGGGCTGGCTTCGTTAAAGGGACGATTTTTAAAGCGTTTATGAACCCAGTAGTATTCAGCCGGGCGCAAACGAATTTCTTTTTCAAAGATTTGATTGAGTCTGGCAGTATCGGCCTGAGGGTCGTCGGTAGGAAAGTTTTCTAATGGCTTACTGATTGAGCAAAGATAGCCAGCTTCATCTTTTTTAAGGGTGGTAATCATCATGCAAACTTGTGCGCCTGTGATTTTGGCTAGCCTAGATACTGCCGTAATGGTATTGGTTTGAATATCAAAAAAAGGTACAAAAGTAGAGTCTTTTAGTCCCAAATCAATATCTGGCGCAATGATGATGAAGCTGCCCTTGCGAATTTCTCGAATGAGCTCAAGCGAGTTCCCTTGACGATCAATGGAATTACCGCCAAAGCGATTGCGCCATTCAATAATTTTTTGATTAAAAAAAGGATTCTTCATTCGTTGAAAAAAGCCAGAGGTTCTTGGCCACCCTTTTTCTTCAGAGAGTGCGCTAAGGATGATGCTCCCTTCAATGCCAATGAAATGCATATTGACCAATATTCTTGGTTTTCTATCGCTTAAATCCACCTCTGAATGGACTTCAATCATATCGCGAAGCTGCTTTTTGCTACCCAGCCAAATGATGCTTTTTTCAACCATGCTTCTTCCTAGAAGCCGCCAATGTTTTTTTCTGAGTTGATCAATTTCTGCATCACTTAATTCAGGAAAACAGAGTTGAAGATTTTTTTGTACGACACGATTGCGATCAGTGGGAATATATGAGGCGAGCAAACCTAAACCATAGCCAATCGCAATGAGGACTTTATAAGGAAGTGACACGAGGAACCTGAGAAGTGCAACCCCAGAATAATTGGATAGGTTTTTAAACAAAGCCGAACTTATGCAGCGTCGTAGCGTGAGAGAGATTTAGCGTAGCGGATATTCATTTCCTCAGGCGAGCTAATCGACATACCTAGGTCATTTACTAAGCCTGTCTCTAAGCGATATGTCCAACCATGTACCGTCAGGTCCTGGCCTCTTGCCCAGGCATCTTGTACGATGGTAGTTTCGCAGACATTGACTACTTGCTCAATGACATTGAGTTCGCATAAGCGATCATGGCGTTTGGGGCTCGGAATGAGCTCTCCAAGATAGCGCTCATGTTTTTGATGAACATCTTTAACATGACGTAACCAATTATCAGCAAGGCCTACGCGCTTATCTGTCATCGCGGCATGAACACCGGAACAGCCATAGTGCCCGACCACCAAAATGTGCTTTACTTTTAATAAGTCAATTGCAAATTGAATGACGGATAAGCAATTTAAATCGGTGTGCACAACGACGTTAGCAATATTGCGATGGACAAACAATTCGCCTGGTAGCAGGTTAACGATGTCATTTGCAGGTACACGACTATCTGCACAACCAATCCAAAGATATTCAGGCGCCTGCTGAGAAACTAAGCGCTGAAAGAAATCAGGATCTTGTGCAATCATCGCTTCTGCCCAAGAACGATTGTTGCTAAATAACTGCTCAAGCGCTTTAGAGTTTTTCGTTATCATGGGCTTAGTTTAAAGGACTTTCATGATAGCGAATTGGTTAAAACAAACCCCCACAGGAATTGTGCTTAACCTGTACTGTCAGCCTGGCGCGAAACAGACCAAGATAGTGGGTTTACATGACGGGTGCTTGAAAATTTCTCTTCAGGCGCTGGCTGCTGATAATAAAGCAAATGAAATGCTGCTAGCTTGGCTTTCAAAACAACTTAAAGTTCCACAAAAGCAAATTCAATTTCTTTCAGGCCAAAGCAGTCGAAAAAAGAGGTTGGAAGTTTGGGGCTCCATTACGCCCGAACAAATTATGGAAATACTCAGTCCTTAGGCTACCAAAATATTGCCCATAGAATTCCTAAAATCAGCACCCATTTGCCGATGTAATAGATCTGGCGATGTGTTGCCTTTAGTTTTTTTGCTTGTGCTCTCAGGTGATAAAAATATTTAAATAGCACATTAACAAATCCAACCTGCTCGCCTTCCACGTTTTGTGATGATGCGGCGCTCATGACATAACGTCCAAACCAGCGATTAAGTAATTGAACAGGCTTTGTATAAACCGGACGCTCTACATCACAAAAGAGCACGATACGCTGATGATCTGTTTCATTGGCTGCGTAATGAATGTAGGTTTCGTCAAACATCACTGGTTCGCCGTCTTTCCAGTAATAGCGCTCTCCATCAACGTCAATAAAGCATTTAGGATCATTTGGTGTGACCAGGCCAATGTGATAACGCAAAGATCCCGCATAGGGATCGCGGTGTCGAACGAGCGTAGCTCCAGGCGGTAGAGAGGCAAACATCGCCGCTTTTACGGATGGAATAGACTTTAGTAGTGCAACTGTTTTGGGGCAATTGGCCTGTGCCGAAGGCATTTCTTTGCCGTACCAGTACAGGTGAAAACGTTTCCAGCCAGTTCTAAAGAAAGAATTAAAACCAATATCGTTATAGCCAGTTGCGGCAGCAATGGCGCCATCTGCGTTTAAGGCTAGCGCTTCATCGCGAATGATTTGCCAATTATCCTGAAGGATTTGCATTTCAGGAAAGTCTTTGGGCGGAATAAAAGCGCCCGCTTTGGTTTTGGAAAAAAGATACAGTAGGCTGTTAATTGGGGCCAACAGGACTTGGTAGTCGGTAAGGGAGCGCACTAAGCCAAATCGCACCTTGCCCCTGAAATAAACATAAACAGCTGAGACAACAAAGATCAAAAAGACAAGATGACGAAATTCCATGAGGTTTACCAATTAGCGTTAATACTAGTATTTTAATTTGGATGGAGTGTCATTTCATCCCTATTTTTGTAATGAATATGCTCAAATGTTGGCTATGGTCAAAAAGGCCGTGGCAAATGCACCTAATTAGGGCTGCAAAGATGATTTATTAAGGAAAACTGCATGAATGGATTTGTAAAATGGCTTGTAAGCCTTCTATTAATTGGCTTTGCTGGCCTTGCTGCTTATACCTGGATTATGCTCAATTGGAGCTATGGAAGCGGTGAGCGCGCTGGATATGTGCAAAAGTTTTCACATCGGGGCTACATTTGCAAAACTTGGGAGGGAGAGTTGGCCATGGTTTCTATGCCGGGAACAATGTCAGAAAAGTTCCTCTTTACGGTGCGAGAAGATGCAGTTGCACAAAAAATCAATGCGAATTTGGGCAAAAAGGTGTCTCTTACCTATGATCAACATATTGGTTTGCCAACCACTTGCTTTGGGGATACAGAGTATTTTGTCTCTGATATCACTGTTTTAGAAGATTAATCAGACGCGGCAAATAAATTTGCTGTGATGCAGCTTTATTTTTGTAATTTTTTGTGGTTAAAATCATGTAAGCGTAATGTGCGCTGACATCAATATATATAAGGAGCTCCACTTGAACAAAGCAGAACTAATCGCAGCGATTGCTGACGATGCTGAGATCTCAAAAGCCAAAGCTGAATTTGCATTAAATTCTGCTATTGAGCAAATCATTAAAGCTGTTACTAAAGGCGACTCAGTACAACTGATCGGCTTCGGTACTTTTGCTTCTGGTAAGCGCGCTGCACGTATGGGCCGCAACCCAAAAACTGGCGAGCCACTTAAAATCGCCGCTGCTAAAACTGTTAAGTTTTCTGCTGGTAAGGCATTTAAAGATTCAGTGAACAAGCGTAAGAAGTAATTCTTGCATTGTTGATAAAAAGCCCGGCATGCCGGGCTTTTTTGTTTCTAGAGCTTACGCAAAAATTTAACGTAAGTTGCGAATCTGATTTCTTAGCTTTGCACCAATCTTCGATGGCGGTGAATACTCATCAAAATACCGGCACCAAATCCCAGTGTTACTAGCGCAGTTCCACCATAGCTAATAAATGGTAGCGGAACCCCTACAATGGGTAGCAAACCACTGACCATGCCAATATTGACAAAAGCATAAGTAAAGAAAATTAAGGTTACCGAAGCTCCGAGTAAGCGCGTGAACAAATTGGGCGCACTAGCAGAAATGGCCAAGCCTCTTTTAATGAGGGCAAAAAACAGAGCCAATAAAATGATATTGCCTAGAAGTCCAAACTCCTCTGAATAAACAGCAAAAATAAAGTCCGTATGTTTTTCTGGAATAAATTCAAGATGCGTTTGAGTTCCCTGGAACCAACCCTTACCAAAAAAACCACCAGATCCGATTGCAATCATCGATTGAATGGTATGAAAACCCTTTCCAAGAGGATCACTAGTTGGATCAAGCAATGTACATACTCTATGTTTTTGATAAGTGTGTACAAATGGCCACACGACATCTTGCGCACAAATCGTGCTGCCAAAAATAATAATCAAAATGATGCCCAGTGCACCTAGACCAATAAATGGCAAGATCCATTTCCAGGGCAGTCCAGCGAGAATGATCACGTACATGCCTGCAGCAAAAACCAATAATGAGGTTCCTAAATCTGGTTGGCGGGCAATGAGTAAAACAGGAATGCCAAGAATGATTGCCGCTACTGCATAGTCCCACGATTTTTGAATGCCTTCACGCTTTTGAAAGTACCATGCCAACATTAATGGCATAGCAATTTTCATAAGCTCAGAAGGCTGAATGACAAAGCCAATATTGAGCCAGCGTCGCGCGCCTTTTTTAATTAGGCCAAAGACTGCCACGGCGATGAGCAAAGCGACTCCGATGCTATAAATCCAAACAGCAGCCATCTCCAACCACTTTGGAGGAATGCGCGATACGATCCACATGACTATAAAAGATAGCGCTAGATTACGAAGTTCATCTTGAAATCGTACGGGCGTATCTTGACTGGCAGATAAAAAGGTTAGGAAGCCAACTGTTGCTAAGGCAAGCAGAATAAGGCCTAGCTGGCGATCAAGTCCGCTAAAAATTGCGAAGAATATTTTTTTAAATGTTCCTAGGGTGCTCTTTTCCATTCAGGAATCTCCTTAGGCCACTTACCTTCGATATAAAAATCCAATGCTTTTCGAGCAATAGGCGCAGCATGTTGTGCGCCAAATCCTGCGTTCTCTACAACCATTGCAATCACAATAGTTGGTTTTTCAGCAGGCGCAAAAGCAACATATAAAGCATGGTCCCGCAAAAACTCTGCAGTAGATCCGTGATGATATTCTTTTGAATTCAAACTAAACACTTGCGCCGTTCCCGTCTTGCCACCTACTTGGTAAGTGGTGCCTTTAAACACTGAGGCTGATGTTCCTGTATTGTTCACTTCAACCATTGCCTTCTTAATGACTTCAATATTTTCAGGCTTGAGTTCAATGCGGTAACTTTCTTTGGGTGTGGTTAATTCTCTGTGCCGGGTAAATGGATCTTCAATCGCTTTTACTAAATGGGGTTTCATGACGATGCCATTGTTTGCTAAGTTAGCCATGGCATGTGCTAACTGCAGAATGGTGAATGCGTTATAGCCTTGACCAATTCCAAGTGAAATGGTTTCACCTTCATACCATTTTTGTTGCTCTGGTTTCTTGAAGGCCTTTTTTTTCCACTCAGTAGATGGAAGAACGCCTTTTGACTCACCCTGTAAATCAATGCCAGTAATTTGCCCGAAGCCAAATGGCTTCATGAAATCATGCATCATATTCACGCCCATATCACGTGCTAGTAAGTAGTAGTAGGTGTCACAAGATTCAACAATCGACTTTTGCATATCAACAATGCCATGGCCACCTTTTTTATCGTCACGAAAGACATGATTGCCAAATTCAAAGTAACCTGGATCTGAAATGCTTTGTGATGGCGTGCGTTTATTAGTTTCTAGTGCAGCTAGAGCCATGAATGGTTTATATGTTGACCCTGGTGGATAAATACCTTTAAGTGGACGGTTGTAGAGTGGTTTTTGTGGCGAGTCGTTGAGTTCTTTCCAGGTAACAGCATCAATACCCTCAACAAAATCATTGGGATTAAAGTTGGGTTTAGATACAAATGCCAGAATATCGCCAGTCTCTGGTTCAATCGCAACAAATGCACCACGGAAATTTCCATACAGCTGCTCTACCAAATATTGCAATTTGATATCGACAGAGAGAATGACATTTTTTCCGGGTATCGAGGGCGAGCTTGATAGTGTGCGTACAGGTTTTCCGCCCGCCGTAATTTCTACTTGGTCATATCCAGGCGTGCCGCGTAAAACAGATTCGTAGCTTTGCTCTAAACCAATTTTCCCAACGTACTGAATGCCAGGTAAGAATGAAGTCTGCAGGGCATTCGGATCATCAGCCTTCGCATTCTCTATTTCAGTCTGCATGCGTTCTCTATCTTTTTGAGAAACGCGCCCAATATAGCCAATTAAATGGGAGGCTAACTCGTTATAGGGGTACTCACGAAAGCTTCGGGCGCGGATTTCAACCCCAGGAAAGCGATAGCGATTGGCCATAAATCGGGCTGTTTCAGCCTCAGTTAGCATGGATCTAAGGGGAAATGTACCCATTTTTCGCGAATCTTCTAGGGAGCGCTTGAAATTACGGCGATCTCTTGGGGAAATCAAGACGATCTGAGAAAGCTCATCGATCAAGTCATCAACATTGCCCTTCACTTCCTCTGCGTTGACATCTAACGTTAGCGCAGAGTAGTTTCGGCCAATCACAATACCATTTCGGTCAATCAGTAAACCTCGGTTGGCCGGCGCAGGAACGAGTGCAATACGATTATTTTCAGCCAATAAAGCGTACTTGCCATGACTGACAAGTTGTAGCCACACCAAGCGCGTAATCAGTAGTAAAAAGCAAAAAGTGACAAAAATAGTCGCAATATGAATTCGCTCTTGAAACGAATCGAGATCTGGTTTTTTAAAGGAAACCATGCCGCTCTTTAGATGGGACGATTGTGATCAACGTCAATAGGACGACGCTGTGGCGACAGCAAAATTCGTGTTGCCACTGGCCATAGTAATGCTTCAATCGTGGCTTGAATGACGCCGGTCAGCGCCCACCAGTAGACTTCTCCACTTAATAGCCAATGAGCCAGCACTGGAAATAGAGAAACCAATATGAAGATGGGGAAGAGGTGCAGGGCTTGAATAAGTACTGATAGAGCAATGATGCGCCGATGCCATGTAATTGCAAGATAAGCCACCAAGGAGTAGCTAAACGCATGCAAGCCCAATAGGTCTGAGTTGTGCACATCCATTAGTAAGCCAAGAATAAATGCAGTGATCACGCCAACATAGCGATGTTGATGAATATTCCAAAAAACAATACAAATAATGAGCCAATCTGGTATCCAGCCGTAATTGCCAATTGGCAATAGATTCAACAGCAGTGCGCAAAGCAGGCTGAAGTAAATAAAGACCGGATTGACCGGGCGCAGAATATAGCCGCTCTGAAAATCAATCATTGCATGCCTCGCGTGCGTGTTTGGCGACGACCAGGTGTATTGCTGGTTGGCGCTCCCGGCTTTCCAGAAGCTGAAGAGGCTTTGGCATCCCACTGAGGATCGTAGAGTAAGGCTAGCGCTTGGCGATAGCGATTGACAGGCGCAATTGGCACACAAAATACGTTTGAAGAATTTTTATCTGCATTACGCTCAATACGACTAATCACCGCGACTGCAAACCCAGGCGGATATATTCCGTCGATACCTGAGGTGATTAATACATCTCCCACCTCCAAATCACTGGCAACGGGGAGGTAGCGCAACTCCAGAGGGTTGCCGCGCCCAGCCCCAAATACTGCCGCCCTTAAGCCATTGCGTGCTACTTGGACGGGTACTGCAAAGTCACGATCTTCTAATAGAGACACTTCTGCAGAGCGATCATAGATACGCACGACTTGTCCCAAAATGCCCGAGTCATTGGCAATGGGGTTACCTAGTTTCAGACCATCATTGCTTCCGCGATTGATGACAATGCGTTGAGAAATAGGATTGGGTGGATTGAATAAGATTTCAACTGGCAGAGTTTTGAATGGCACTTGTTTTTGCAAATCCATTAACTGCCGTAAATTTTGATTCTCTACCAATAGAAATTCGGATTGATTGGCAAGCAAAGATAACTCCGCTTGGCGCACTTTCATCTCTTGGTTTTCTTTATCGAGGGTACTACGTGTTGTGAAGTACTCTGCTGTTGCCTCATAAACATTGCGAGGCATCATCATGACGTACTCAAGTGGGCGCAAGAGCCAATTCACATGATTGCGGATAGGATCAAGTGTTTTATAACGAAAATCGACCAACATCAGTGCGATGCTGATCGATAAGCAGACAATCAGTTTGACTAAAGCCGGAACGCCTTGTCTGAAAAGAGGAGGAGCGCTATGTTGCAATTCCCTAATCGACGCTTAGGTCAATTACTCTTGTGAGAACACGCCACCCAGCTTGTCCATGCGCTCAAGTGCAATACCGCAACCACGAGCAACGCAAGTCAGTGGATCTTCAGCGATATGAATGGGCAACCCAGTTTCTTCGAGCAGTAAGCGATCGAGGTCACGCAATAGTGCGCCACCACCGGTTAGCATCATGCCCCGGTCAGCAATATCCGATGCCAGCTCAGGTGGAATTTGTTCAAGCGCTGCTTTAACGGCAGTCACAATTTGATTTAATGGATCTGTCAAAGCTTCCAGAACTTCATTGCTCGTCACTGTGAAGCTGCGTGGAATACCTTCAGAAAGATTACGCCCCTTCACTTCCATCTCACGCACTTCTTGACCTGGGAATGCAGAGCCAATGGTTTTCTTGATTAACTCGGCGGTTTGCTCACCAATTAACATGCCGTAGTTACGGCGAATGTAGTTGGTAATTGCTTCATCAAATTTATCGCCACCAACACGAACGGAGCCTTTGTAAACCATCCCGCCTAATGACATCACGCCAACTTCAGTTGTACCGCCACCGATGTCAACGACCATTGAGCCAGCAGCTTCGGAAACAGGCAAGCCAGCTCCAATTGCAGCAGCCATCGGTTCCTCAATTAAATACACTTGTGAGGCGCCTGCCCCTAAGGCGGATTCACGAATCGCACGACGTTCAACTTGAGTTGAGCCGCAAGGTACGCAAATAATGATGCGTGGGCTTGGTTTTAAAAGCTTGCTCTCATGCACCATTTTGATAAATTGCTTGAGCATTTGCTCGGTAATCGTGAAATCGGCAATAACGCCGTCTTTCATTGGGCGAATTGCCTCAATATTGCCTGGAACACGTCCCAACATGGCTTTTGCTTCTTTTCCGACCGCCAAAATGGTTTTTTTGCCACTGGGACCGCCTTCTGTGCGAATTGCCACCACTGACGGCTCATCAAGCACAATACCCCGATCACGCATATAAATTAAGGTGTTGGCGGTACCTAGGTCGATGGCCAGGTCATTCGAAAAGTAGCTGCGGAAAAAACCAAACATGATGTAGTGGGAAAATAAGTAAGTGTTAAAAAATATATATAGGAATGATACTCTAGCGCCCCATGAAACTTGATGATGTCCAGCGCATTGCGCACCTTTCCAGTCTTGAGTTAAATCAAGCAGAAGCCGAGGCGGTATTGCCTCAATTACAGGCTATTTTTGCCTTGGTTGAGCAAATGCAAGCGGTTGATACCAGTGGTCTTGAGCCCCTGGCTCACCCTATTCTCTTTTTACGTGATTTGGCGCAGCCCATGCGTGCAGATGCTGTAACCGAATCTGATCATCGCGCCGAGAACATACAATCGGCCCCTGCGGTTCAGGATGGCTATTTCTTAGTTCCAAAGGTGATTGAATGAGTTGGAGCCAAACCCCCATCGCCTTAATGGCGAAAGCCTTAGCCGCTAAAGAGGTCTCAAGTACTGAATTAACAAAGTACTTTTTAGATCGAATTGAGGCGGAAAAGCGCTTCAATGCATACCTTGATGTAAGTGCTCACTTAAGTTTAGAGCAAGCATCTAAAGCTGATTCTTTAATTGCCTCGGGAAAGGCTGGAAAATTAACCGGAATTCCCATAGCCCATAAAGATGTCTTTGTTACCCGCGGTTGGAAGTCAACTGCAGCCTCCAAAATGCTCGAGGGATACCTTAGCCCATTCGATGCCACTGTGGTCGCAAATTTGGGCATTCCAGGCGAAAACAATCCCAATGGTGCTGGCATGGTTTGCTTGGGCAAGACCAATATGGACGAGTTCGCTATGGGCTCTTCCAATGAAAATTCAGCTTATGGACCAGTCTTAAATCCTTGGAATTGCGACTATGTCGCTGGTGGGTCTTCAGGTGGTTCCGCCGCCGCTGTGGCAGCTGGATTAGCGCCAATTGCAACAGGAACCGATACTGGCGGCTCAATCCGTCAGCCGGCAGCATTTTGTGGCTTGACCGGCATTAAACCCAGTTATGGGCGTGTATCACGCTACGGCATGATTGCATATGCATCCTCTTTGGATCAAGCTGGTCCAATGGGTAAAACCGCGGAAGACTGCGCCCTGCTGCTCACCGCGATGTCATCGCATGATCCACGTGACTCCACATCCTTGGCGGACTCTGGTGAGGACTATGGTCGTTACCTGACACAGGCCTGGCAAGCGGGCAATGGGAATACAGCAAAACCATTAGAAGGATTACGTATTGGTTTGCCAAAAGAATTCTTTGCCGAAGGCTTGGCTCAAGATGTAGCGAACTCAGTTAATGCTGCAGCAAAAGCCTTAGAAGCATTGGGTGCGCAATTAGTTGAGGTGAGCTTGCCCAAAACAAAACTCTCAATACCGGTGTATTACGTGCTGGCACCAGCTGAAGCATCCAGTAATTTAAGCCGCTTTGATGGTGTGCGTTATGGACATCGTGCCAATGAATATCGCGACTTGGCAGACATGTACAAAAAATCACGTACTGAAGGTTTTGGAGCTGAAGTCAGGCGTCGTATCTTAATTGGCACCTACGTCCTTTCCCACGGTTACTACGACGCCTACTATTTACAGGCGCAAAAAATTCGTCGCATTATTGCTGCAGATTTTCAAGCAGCATTTGAAAAGTGTGATGTGATCTTGGGACCAGTAGCACCAGATGTAGCGTGGCGTCTTGGTGAAAAATCAAAAGATCCGGTGCAAATGTATTTAGAAGATATCTATACGCTTTCCACGAACCTGGCGGGCTTACCGGCTATGAGTGTTCCGTGTGGGTTTAATGCAAATAATTTACCGATTGGCATGCAGTTGATTGGCAACTATTTTTCTGAGGCGCGCCTGTTGCAAGTGGCCCATCAATATCAGCAAGCCAGTGATTGGCATTTGCGCATTGCAAGCGAGGTGGCATGATGCAGTGGGAAGTCGTTATCGGTCTAGAGACCCATGCCCAACTCCAGACACAATCCAAAATTTTTAGTGGAGCAAGTACTCGTTTTGGTGCTGGTCCTAATACGCAAGCATGTCCAGTGGATTTAGCTTTGCCTGGTGTTTTGCCTGTGCTCAATCGCCAAGCTGTGGAGCATGCAATTCGCTTTGGTTTAGCGGTAGGTGCAAAGATTTCACCGGCAAGTATTTTTGCGCGCAAGAATTATTTCTATCCTGATCTACCTAAGGGCTACCAGATTAGCCAGATGGAGATTCCCGTGGTTGTTGGCGGCCATCTGGAGATATTGGTTGGCGATGAAGTGAAGGTGGTTGAGCTTACCCGTGCCCATATGGAGGAGGATGCTGGCAAGTCTGTCCATGAAGAGGGCTTTATTGGTCCGCATGGTGAAGCATCAAGCGGAATTGACTTAAATCGCGCTGGTACGCCTTTGTTGGAGATTGTGACTGAGCCCGTCATGCGTAGCGCCGCTGAAGCGGTTGCTTATGCAAAAGCTTTGCATTCCTTAGTAGTTTGGCTTGGAGTATGTGATGGCAATATGCAAGAAGGCTCATTCCGCTGTGACGCCAACGTATCCGTTCGCCCAGTAGGACAACAAGAATTTGGTACCCGCTGCGAAATTAAGAACTTAAATTCCTTCCGCTTTTTAGAGGAAGCAATTCAATATGAAGTGCGTCGTCAAATTGAGCTCATAGAAGATGGCGGCACAGTCGTGCAAGAAACTCGCTTATACGATCCAGATCGTCAAGAAACTCGCAGCATGCGAAGTAAAGAGGATGCAAACGACTATCGCTACTTCCCAGATCCAGATTTATTACCCGTAGTGATAGATGACTCGTGGATTGCGGATGTGCGCAGCAAGATGCCAGCGCTTCCAGCACAACTGCGTGAGCAATGGCAAGGTGAATTTGGCCTGAGCGCATATGACGCGCAACTGCTGACACAAGATCGCGATACAGCAAAAGTGTTTGAAGAGCTTTTAGCAATTGTGGGTAAGCCATTGGCTAAAGCGGCTGCGAATTTGATTGCGGGCGAGTTTGCCTCATCACTCAATCGCGCTGGAATTGCTACTGCAGATGCGCCATTAAAGGCGGAGCACTTAGCGTCACTATTAACCCGCGTAGCAGACGGCACGATCTCCAATAAGATCGCAAAAGATATTTTTGCAATACTGTGGGAAGAGGCTATTGCCGGTAAACCTATTAGCACAGTGGATCAAGTGATTGATGCCAAGGGCTTAAAACAGATTAGCGATAGTGGTGAACTTGAAGCCATGATTGATAAGGTGCTCGCGGCAAACGAGAAGTCTGTCGAAGAGTTCCGCGCTGGTAAGGAGAAGGCATTTAATGCCTTGGTTGGTCAGATTATGAAAGCTTCTCAAGGTAAGGCCAATCCAGGTCAAGTAAATGAATTACTCCGTAAAAAACTAGGCTAATAAATAAGCTAAATAAAAGTAAGCGAGAAAAAAAGATGAGCGCAATTGATCCTAAACAGGCTGAGCAAGAAGAGTTGGTGGCAGAGTGGTTGCGCGCTACGCCAGGATTTTTTGAGCGTAATGCCAATCTCTTAAATGAAATTCGTTTAAAGCATCCACATGAAGATCGCGCGATCTCTTTGCAAGAACGTCAAATGACGATGTTACGTTCGCAAAACCAAGAGCTCAATCGACGCCTCAGTGAAATGTTGCACTTTGGTAGTCGCAATGACAAAACCCAGCAAAGTTTAGTGGCATGGTTGCTGCGTTTAATGCAGGCAAATAACAAGGCTGATGTTGAGGCCGCCGTAACTCAGGGTTTGGCAGAAGTATTTGAAGTCGAATTTGCACAACTGTTATCTCCTAGCCCTGCTTTTGGTCCTTGGGTAGATACTCCGTTATGTGGTTCGGCTAAAGAGCTAGCATCGGCTAGCGTAGATTTACTGGCAACTCAAGTCGCGATCAATCCTGACTGGCAAAGTATGGTGGCCATTGGCATCCCCTTGGGTAAGAGTACTGGTGTACCTCAGTCACCAGCAGTATTGCTGTTGGCGAGCAAGGACGAAACCCGCTTTACGGCTGATATGGGCGCGTTCTATTTGCGCCAAATTGCCGAGTTAACTGCAGCAGCTTTGGATCGCATCCAGGCTTATGAGCCAAACGCTAGCTGAGACACATCCTCTTATTGAGGAATATTTGCATGAGCTGCATGTATTAAGACAGCTCTCACCCCATACGCTTAAAGCATATCGGATGGATTTAGGTGGGCTGCAGGCATTTGCTGCAGAAGATTCTGTTGATCTTCTTAAGGTAACGAATGCGCATGTACGTCGTTGGGCTGGGCGTTTGCATTCCAAAGCAAAATCATCCCGCACCATTGCACGCGCACTTTCTGCATGGCGTGGGTGGTATGACTGGTTAACAGAGAAAGATGCGCGTCGTGATGCTCAAGCAGGACGTGCTGCAGCAAGCTTGGTTGCCAACCCAGTCGATGATGTTAAAGCCCCCAAGCGGCTTAAATCCTTGCCTAAGGCGCTTTCAGTGGAGCAGGCCCTTTCTTTAGTTAATCAAGCGGTAAAAGAAGCGCAAGAGAAGAAAGACTTAGAAACGGTACGTGATGCTGCCATCATTGACTTGCTCTATTCCTCAGGTCTGCGTTTATCAGAGCTTTTGGGTATTGATGTGATGCAGAGTAAAGATCGCCAACAGGAGTCAGCGGGATGGTTGGATTGGGATGCGGCAGAGGTCACCGTTTTAGGTAAAGGCGGCAAGCGTCGTTCAGTGCCCATTGGTAAGCCCGCATTGCAATCATTAAGAGTTTGGCGCGAGTTGCGGGATCAGGCCCAGCAGGTGGGCCAAGCGCAATCATCAAATGCACTGTTTATCTCAGCAACAGGCGCCAGGCTATCTCCTAGGACGGTTCAGGCACGATTGCGGACCCTGGCCATGCGAGCGGGACTTCCAACGCATGTTCACCCGCATATGATGCGTCATAGCTTTGCTAGCCACGTTTTGCAGTCTTCGCAAGACTTGCGGGCAGTTCAGGAGATGTTGGGGCATGCCAGCATTGCCAGCACCCAGATTTACACCTCTTTGGATTTTCAGCACCTTGCTCAAGCCTACGATAAAGCCCATCCTCGCGCAAAGGCTGGCAAAGGCTGAGGAACTCGGTAATATAGAAGGTTTCCCGAATGGGGAAGATGTTGATAGATTTTGAATGGATCAAAAATGGCGTTAATTCCGGTAACAATTCTTACGGGCTTTTTGGGTAGCGGCAAAACCACTTTGCTCAAACATATTCTGACTGAGCAACATGGTCAAAAAATCGCCGTCATTGAAAATGAATTTGGCGAGGAGAATATTGATAACGATATCTTGGTCCAAGACAATCAAGAAAATATTGTGCAGATGAGCAATGGCTGTATTTGTTGCACCATTCGCGGCGATTTAGTTGAGGCGCTCAATGCATTGTGGGAGCAGCGCAAGGATAAAAAAATCAGCTTTGAACGTGTTGTGATCGAGACTACTGGTGTAGCCAATCCTGGCCCAGTGGCGCAGACTTTCTTTATGGATGATGATGTTGCTGATCATTACGTATTGGATGCCGTCGTGACTTTAGTGGACGCCAAGCACGGCCAACAGCAACTCACTGAGCATGAAGAGGCGCAGCGTCAGGTCGGCTTCGCAGACCAAATTTTTATCACCAAAACGGATTTAGTAACGCCTGCAGAGGTAGAGGCCTTACGGGGTCGCTTGATGCATATGAATCCTAGAGCCCCGATTCAGGCAATCTCTAAAGGGGTGGTGCCATTAGAGGCTGTTCTAGATCTCAAAGGTTTTAACTTGAATGCCAAGTTAGATATTGACCCTCATTTTTTAGAGCAAGAAGACCATGATCACGCCACCTGTGGCCATGATCACAGTCACGATCACCATGACCATAGCGCTTGCGGACATGACCATAGCCATGATCATCATGGACATGCTGGGCATACAGATCGCATCCAATCCTTCGTTTTTCGTAGTGATAAACCCTTTGATCACAAAAAATTAGAAGACTTCCTAGGGGGCATTTTGGAGGTCTTTGGAGAGAAGATGTTGCGCTATAAAGGGGTGCTTTATGTCAAGGGAAGCAACCGAAAAGTCGTGTTTCAGGGCGTCCATCAGATGATGGGAAGTGATTTAGCCGGTTTATGGGGCGCTGAACCCAAGCAAACCCGGATGGTCTTTATCGGTATCGATCTACCCAAGGACACCCTGCTGGCTGGGCTCGAAGGCTGTTTGGCCTAGAAAATATCAAGTACAATCCGCCGCCACGGTCAATATTGCTAAATATTGGCTAAACGGCAATAAAAGTTTGGCAGAATGAAGCAATAATGGTTCAAATCCATGGAAAGAATGAAATGACGGTAAAAACACCAACGAAATCTACGGCCGCAGCAAAAGCTCCTAGTAAGGCCGCAAGCACTAAGGTTGCCAAGGGCGCCCCCTTAACAGAGGCAGAATTGCTCAAGATGTCCGAAAAGGACTATATGAATGCTGCCCAGCTAGATTTTTTCCGTCAGAAGTTGCTCACTTTAAAAGACGATATCTTGAAGAATGCCTCTGAAACAACTGAGCATCTTCGTGAGAATATTTTGGTCCCTGACCCAGCTGACCGCGCGACAATCGAAGAAGAGCACGCGCTTGAGTTGCGTACGCGCGATCGCGAGCGCAAGCTGTTGAAAAAGGTGGAGCAAGCCCTTGCGCGCATTGAGTCTGGAGATTACGGTTGGTGTGAAGAGACTGGCGAGCCTATTGGCTTAAACCGTTTAATTGCTCGCCCAACTGCTAATCTTTCCCTTGAGGCGCAAGAGCGTCGCGAGTTACGTCAAAAATTATTTGGCGATTAATTTACTAGACTCAATTCAGAAGCAGCAATGACCAAGCAATCACCATCTATTAGCGAAATCCCTCCTTTATTAAAGGCAGAGATTTTGGCTGAGGCTTTGCCTTATATCCGCGCGTATCACGGGAAGACCATCGTTATTAAGTACGGCGGAAATGCCATGGTGGAAGAACGTCTGAAGGAAAGTTTTGCACGCGATGTTATTTTGCTCAAGTTAGTTGGCATGAATCCCGTAGTAGTTCACGGCGGCGGCCCGCAAATTGATGAGGCACTTAAGAAAATTGGTAAGAGTGGCACCTTTATTCAAGGGATGCGCGTTACTGATGAAGAAACTATGGAAGTGGTTGAGTGGGTGCTTGGTGGTGAAGTGCAACAAGATATCGTGATGCTGATCAACCATTTTGGCGGTCAAGCGGTTGGCTTAACCGGCAAAGATGGCGGTTTGATTCGTGCAAAGAAAATGCTAGTTGCCGATGAGAAAACACCTGGGGGCACAATTGATCTTGGTTTTGTAGGTGAAATTGAAGCGATCAATCCTGCAGTTGTTAAGGCTTTGCAGGATGATGCTTTCATTCCCGTGATCTCTCCAATTGGATTTAGTGAAGAAGGTCAGGCATACAACATCAATGCAGACTTAGTGGCTGGCAAGATGGCAGAAATTTTGCACGCTGAGAAGTTAGTCATGATGACCAATATTCCAGGAGTAATGGATAAGAGCGGCAATCTGTTAACTGATCTGACGGCGCGCGAGATTGATGCCTTATTTGCAGATGGCACTATTTCCGGCGGCATGCTTCCTAAGATTTCTTCAGCATTGGACGCTGCCAAGAGTGGTGTGAATTCAGTTCATATTATTGATGGACGAATCGAGCATTCTTTGCTGTTAGAAATTTTGACTGAGCAAGCTTTTGGAACGATGATTCGCTCGCGTTAAGAATAAAATAAAAGAGATAAACATGCGTGATTCTTTAGAGCCCACTTCAGAACTTGAAGCAAGCACTGTCGATGCGGCTAAGACACGCAAGCGCCCACGTCCAGGCGAGCGTCGCCTTCAAATCCTTCAGGTACTTGCCGAGATGTTGCAAAACCCAAAGGGTGAGCGCGTCACAACGGCAGCATTAGCAGCAAAAATTCAAGTTTCTGAAGCAGCTCTTTATCGACATTTCGCCAGTAAAGCGCAAATGTTCGAAGGTCTTATTTCTTTCATTGAGCAAACGGTATTTGGTTTGATTAATCAGATTAATCAAAAAGAAGAATCTGGACTTGCACAAGCGCGCGGTATTTTGCAAATGCTTCTATTCTTTGCGGAAAAAAACCCTGGGATGACTCGCGTCCTTTTAGGCGATGCATTATTGCAAGAGGATGATCGTTTGCAAGAGCGCATTACCCAGGTCTTAGATCGCGTTGAGGCTTCATTAAAACAAGCGCTACGAATTGCCCAAACTCAAGGCGGTGCCTGGGCAAATATTAGTCAAGATGAAGTCAGTATTCGTGCTGCGATGTTGATGAGCTGTGTTCTAGGACGCTGGCATCGATTTGCTCGCAGTGGCTTTAAAAAGCTACCAACAGATGCATCTGATATCAGTCTGCGCATCCTTCTATCCGAATGAGCGAGCTACACCTCTCAAGAAATACAATCCACTTTGCCGAGCCTTTGCCTTTGCAAAGTGGCGCCATACTATCTGGCTATGATTTAGTGATTGAAACTTACGGCAAGTTAAATGCCGATAAAAGCAATGCAGTATTAGTTTGTCATGCCTTAAATGCGTCGCATCATGTGGCTGGCCCGAACCCAGATGATCCAAAGGATATTGGTTGGTGGGATAACATGATTGGTCCCGGTAAACCCGTGGATACCGATCATCTCTTTGTTATCGGAGTTAATAACTTAGGCTCTTGCTTTGGCTCAACTGGTCCAATGAGTATTAATCCTGCTAGTGGCAAACCTTATGGCGCAGACTTTCCAGTCATTACGGTTGAAGATTGGGTCAATACTCAAGCTCGCTTAGCGGATAAGTTGGGCATCCGTAAATTTGCTGCTGTGATGGGCGGCAGTCTGGGTGGCATGCAAGCTTTGGCTTGGTCAATACAGTTTCCTAAGCGCTTGGCACATTGCGTCATCATTGCTTCAACACCCAAGCTGAGCGCTCAGAATATTGCTTTTAATGAAGTGGCGCGCAATGCCATTTTGTCTGATCCTGATTTCCATGGTGGAAATTATTATGAGCATGGTGTAGTCCCTAAGCGTGGTTTACGTTTAGCGCGTATGGTGGGACACATTACGTATTTGTCTGATGACGATATGGCAGAAAAGTTTGGGCGCGAATTGCAACGCCCCGACGGTGAGTCACATGACTACCGCTTTAGCTTTGATGTTGAATTCGAGGTTGAGAGTTATCTGCGGCATCAAGGAGATAAATTCTCTACTTATTTTGATGCCAATACCTATTTACTCATTACTAGAGCCTTAGATTATTTTGATCCATCACGTCGTTACGAGGGAAGCCTCAATCGTGCCTTGGCTGAGGTGCAGGCGAAGTTTTTGGTGGTGAGTTTTTCTACTGATTGGCGCTTCCCGCCAAATCGTAGTCGCGAAATTGTGGAGTCCTTGCTTAGTAACAAGAGTGAAGTCAGTTATGCAGAGATCGACGCTCCCCATGGGCATGATGCATTCCTGTTGGATGATCCTCGTTATCACAACTTGATTCGAGCGTATTTTGAGCAGATGCTGGAGGCAACATCATGAAGCGCGTAGACTTTGCCGCGATTGCGAATTGGATTGCTCCCAAAAGTGAAGTGCTTGACCTTGGTTGTGGTGATGGCAGTTTTTTGGAGTATTTGCAAAAGCAAAAACCTGTACATGCTTATGGTGTTGAGATTGATGATGCACGCGTTCTGTCTTGCGTACAAAAGGGTATCAATGTCATTCAGCAAAATCTGGAGGGCGGGTTAGCGCTATTTGAGAACAGTAGTTTTGATACAGTGGTGCTTTCGCAAACCTTACAAACTATTCATGAGACTGAAAAGATTTTGCGCGAAGTGGTGCGAGTCGGTAAAGAATCGATCGTGTCATTTCCTAACTTTGGACATTGGTCCCATCGTTTATCAGTAGGTTTTGGGCGGATGCCTGTCTCTAAGAGTCTGCCTTATCAGTGGTACAACACCCCTAACGTACGCGTCCTCACAGTGGCCGATTTTGAAAAACTGGCCTCTAGCTTAGGGCTCAAAATTTTGGATCAATGCATCTTGCATGAAGGCCGTCAGGTGACCTTGATGCCCAATCTTTTTGGAAGCTTAGCGCTGTTCCGCGTTCGCCGTGCTTAGTGCTGCTCAGTCCTGGCTGAAAGATTTTCGGGTTTATCTCGAGTGGCCTTGTTTGCGAATGCTTTTCTTGGGCTTCTCCGCAGGATTGCCCCTCTTATTAATTTTAGGTACGCTCAGCTTTTGGCTGAGAGAAGCAGGCATCGATCGCAGCACCATCGGCTATCTCACATGGGTTGGTCTGATCTATGCATTCAAGTGGATGTGGGCACCGCTGGTCGACAGACTACCTATCCCCGTGCTGACTTCATTTTTTGGTAGACGGCGGAGCTGGCTATTATTTGCCCAGATGCTGATCATCTTAGGTCTTGTTGGTATGGCCAGCATTGATCCTCAGGCGCAGCTCACGCCAATTGTTTGGTGTGCTTTATTGGTTGCGTTTGGTTCTGCTACTCAAGATATTGCTTTAGACGCCTTTCGGATCGAGTCAGCCGACAGCGATCATCAGGCAGCTTTGGCGGCAACCTATCAAATGGGCTATCGATTAGCGTTAATTTGGTCTGGTGCTGGCGTATTGTGGTTAGCTGCTCGGGCTGAGGCTGGAACTATTGGCTACGATGCCAGCGCTTGGCAGTTCGCGTACCTCTGTATGGCCCTTTCTATTGGGGTAGGAGTTGTCACGACGCTATTGAGTAAAGAACCGGTGCGCGTTGAGTTAGCAAAGGCCCGAAATGCTAAGGCATGGCTGCATCAAACTCTGATTGAACCTTTTGCCGACTTTATTACGCGTTATGGTTGGCATGCCATTCTCATTCTGTCTTTGATTGCCATCTATCGCATTAGTGATGTGGTGATGGGCATTATGGCCAATCCGTTTTACGTCGACATGGGCTACACCAAAGACGAAGTTGCTGCTGTGAGCAAGGTGTTTGGTGTGGTGATGACTTTGGTGGGCGCTTTTGTTGGTGGAGTTCTCACTCTTCGATTTGGTGTAATGCGTATTTTGTTTTTAGGCGCAATTCTGTCGGCCGTGAGTAATTTGTTATTTGCATGGCTTGCAACGCAGGGTCATGATTTGCATGGCTTGGTGTGGGTAATTTCTGCAGATAATCTGAGTTCAGGAATCGCTACTGCAGCTTTTATTGCATTTTTATCGTCGCTTACTAACATTCAGTATTCAGCAACGCAGTACGCTTTATTTAGTTCGATGATGCTACTGATGCCCAAATGGTTGGCCGGATTCTCAGGTGTTTTTGTTGATAACTTTGGTTACTCAACATTCTTTATCAGTACTGCCATTATTGGTGCACCGGTCTTAATTTTGATTTGGCTGACTATTCATTTCAAAGTGGTGGAATTTAAAAAGCACGACTCTCAGGTTGTTAAATAGTCCATTCATAATCCACGGTTAATGGCGCATGATCTGAGAAGCGCTCATCTTTATAAACAGCCGCTTTTTTCGCGCTTTGAGCAATGCCAGGAGTGGTGATGTGATAGTCGATGCGCCAGCCCACGTTCTTTGCATACGCTTGACCCCGATTGCTCCACCAGGTGTAGCAGGCATCGGTCGCTTCTGGCTCTAGCTTTCTATAGACATCTACGTAACCAACTTTACCAAATAGGTTTGTCAGCCAAGCACGCTCTTCTGGTAAAAAGCCTGAGTTCTTCAGGTTGCCTTTCCAATTTTTTAAATCGATTTCATTGTGGGCGATATTGACATCGCCACATAAGACAATCTCGCGCCCTGATTTTTTGAGCTCAACTAGGTGTGGCAAGAAAGAGTCTAGATAACGATATTTTGCTTCCTGCCTTTCTGGCGAGCTTGAGCCTGAGGGCATGTATACGGAGATGACTGAGAGCTTCTTAAATCTTGCTTCAACATAGCGACCTTCAGCATCAAACTCCGCATTTCCGTAGCCATAGAGCACTTCATCCGGATTGTGGGGGGTGTAGATGCCGCAGCCGCTATAACCCTTTTTCTCGGCATGATGAAAGAAGCCATGTAGGCCATCAGGATTAAGAATCGCATCCTCTAGATCATCTTGCTGGGCTTTGAGCTCCTGCATACAAACAAAGTCCGCCTTTTGTTTTACAACCCAAGGCATAAAGCCTTTTTTGACTGCAGAGCGGATTCCGTTGAGGTTGGCAGAAATGATGCGTAACATATAGGCCTATGAGCTCAAAAAATTCTAATCAAGATAACTTTATTCGTTTTGCCTTAGAGGCAAATGTTTTGTCGTTTGGGGAGTTTAAAACTAAAGCGGGACGTCTATCGCCTTATTTCTTTAATGCGGGTGGATTTAATGATGGAGCGCGTTTAAGTGCTTTAGGTCGTTATTACGCCAAAGCCTTACAAGAGTCTGGCATTGAATATGACATGCTTTATGGCCCTGCTTATAAAGGGATTACCTTGGCTGCTGCAACCGCAATTGCGCTTGCTGATGCTGGTCGTAACGTGCCATATGCCTATAACCGCAAAGAAGCTAAAGATCATGGCGAGGGGGGCTCTTTGGTAGGCGCTCCAGTAAAGGGCAAAGTAGTCATCATTGATGATGTTATCTCTGCAGGAACCTCGGTGAGAGAGTCCGTGAAACTCATTCGTGAAGCAGGTGCTGAGCCAGCAGCGGTGTTAATTGCTTTAGACCGCATGGAAAAATCAGGAACTGCAACAGAGATTGGTGATAAGTCAGCAGTACAGGCAGTTGAGCAAGAGTTCGGATTGCCGGTAGTGGCGATCGCTAACTTAGCTGATGTGATGAGTTTCTTAACGGCATCAAGCGATACTGGGTTAACAAATTATCTGCCTGCTGTTAAAGCATATCGCGCAAAGTACGGGGTTTGATCTAAGGGGGTTGTATTGCTCTGAAGACAACAGAAAAATTCTTTAGATACTAGTTTCGCCTTCAAACACTGTTACTGCAGGGCCAGTCATGATGACTGGTTGGGCAACTTCATTAATCATCCCGCCCCAAGCAATTTGCAAATCGCCACCGCGGGTATGGACCTTCACTGGTGAATCTAGTAAGCCACGGCGAATTCCCGAAACTACCGCAGCACAGGCGCCCGTGCCACAGGCAAGCGTTTCGCCGGCGCCACGCTCGTAGACGCGCAGTTTGACTTCATTGCGATTGATGATTTGCATATAGCCTGCGTTGACCCTTTTGGGGAAAGCAGAATGATTTTCGACAGAAGGGCCTTCTTCTAAGACGGGAGCGCTATCTACATCACCGACTACTTGAACGGCATGGGGATTGCCCATCGATAAGACGCCAATCCAGCTATCGTGTGGAGCAGGCGTTGCAATCGGTAATGCGTAGAGCATTTCATGAAACTCTTGCTTAGTCGCCAAACCTTCAGCGTCAAAAGGAATCTGCTTGTGCTCAAAAATAGGGGCACCCATATCGACCTCAACTTGCCCATCTTCATGAGATTTGAGTGTAAGCACTGTATGTGCAACCTCAACCCGCAAAGGATTTTGATTGGATAAACCTTGGTCAAGCACAAAGCGCACAAAGCAGCGTGAGCCATTGCCACACTGTTCAACTTCTCCACCGTCGGCATTAAAAATGCGATAACGAAAATCTGCATCAGGACGAGTAGCTTTTTCCACTAAGAGAATTTGGTCTGCGCCAATACCAAATTGACGATGAGCTAGTTTTTGCCATTGCTCACGAGTAATCTCACTAAGGTCTTGATTAATTCCATTGAGCACAATGAAATCATTGCCCGCACCATGCATTTTGGTGAAGCGTAAAGTGCGCGCAGACTTGTTTAAATTCGTGCTCAAAAGATTTCCAATTAGTTATAAAGACTAGGCTCGCCAGCTGGCCGATGCTTAAAGCGTTTATGTACCCAATAGTACTCTGCGGGCCTTTCACGAACAAGGTCTTCGATATATTTATTCAGGCGTGCAGTATCTTCCTCAACGTCATCTGTTGGAAAATTGGGTAATGGTGGGCTGATATTGCACGTATATCCCATGCGATCGGGATTTAATGTGGTGGTCATGAGGCAAACTTCTGCGCCACTGAGCCTAGCAAGGCGTGAGACTGAAGTGATCGTATTAGTTTGGATTCCAAAAAAGGGAACAAAAATAGAGTCACGGGGGCCGAGATCAATATCTGGTGCAATAAAAATAAAGTTACCTGTTTGAATTTCGCGAATCAAATCACGTAAGCGACTTTGCCTCTCAATCGATTTACCCCCAAAACGATTGCGCCATTCAATCATCTTTTGATTGAAGAAGGGATTCTTCATATTTTGATAGAGCCCTGCACCACGTGGCCAGTCATGCTGACTTGCTAAAACAGACAGCGCCATGAAGCCGCCTTCAAGCCCTACAAAATGAGGATTAATTAAGAGTCGTGGCTTGCTATCGCCTAAAGTGATTGCAGAGTTGATGGTGACAATGTCAGTAATCTGTTTTCCGCTTCCAAGCCAGATTCGGCTTCTTTCAATCACGCTACGCCCAAATAGTTTCCAGTGCTCTAGTGCAAGTGAATCAATTTCATCTGCACTCAGATTAGGGAAGCACAAACGCAAGTTCGTTTTCACAACCTTGGCTCGTTCATTGGGAATATGGGCGGCTAGCCAGCCCAGCCCGTAGCCAATGTAAATGGTGAGGGTGTATGGCAAAAATGCAAAAAGGCGAAGTAAGTTCAGCGCCAGAAAATTAAAAACGTTTTGTAACCAGGTCATGTTGAATAAATTATAAATTTATTAACTAATTACTTGGTGGCAGTTCTGCTCCGCTAGGATGTTTGTAGCGGTTATATGCCCAGATAAATTGATTGGGTGCGACTAGGATCGCATTCTCAATAGCAGTGTTCAGTTCAGCAGCTGCAAGTGTCGAGTCTTCAGAAAGCCGCTCTAGTCTCTTAGCCTGCATGAGCCAGCCTTTGCCAAGATCTTTGCGTTTGGCAGTAAACATGACTACTGGTGTGTTGTTGCGATTAGCTAGTCTTGCGGGTAGCGGAGTTGTGTAGGCAGGGCGCCCAAAAAAGGGTACCCAAACGCCTTCACCGCCGCTAGGTACCTGATCTGGAAGAATGCCGATAGCTTCGCCACGAGTGAGTGCTCGCGTCATTTGACGTACGCCATTTAGATTGGTGGGTACGAAATGCATATTGGGGTACGCGCGACCTTCTTCAACTACTTCATTTAGCCACTCTTGGCGGGATGGGCGATAGAGGATGGTTGCTGGAAAATGCTGTGCTAATACCCTGGGAATGATTTCAAAACCACCGAGGTGCGGAGTCAGCATGACTAAGCCATGACCCTCATTGATTGCAGCCTCAACGACATCCCAGTCTTGCACTTCAACAAGGGAAAGGGCTTTTTTGGGATTTCGCCAAATCCACAGGCTGTCTGAGAAGAGTTGCCCTGATGCCGCCGCCGCATGCCAGATTTGCAGAGGTAAATGATGGCTTTTCACAACGGCCTCGTATTGAGGACGAAAAAGCGAGCGATATTGCTTGGACCCCACATAGGCCAGAATTCCCAAAATGCCGCCAATGACCTGAACTAGGAATAAGGGCAACACTGCAATTGCAGCGAGGGTTAGCTTGAGAAGGAGTTTGCGCACCCTCTAATGATATTCAATGCCAGCGCTAGGGCCAAATTTCCTATGCTGCTTGATGAATAAGTCGATTTTCGGATAGAATTCACCCATCGCTGAGTTAAGACAACTTGCAGGGCGATTCAAAAATTCTGCTAAAGCGTCGCCGTTGTGGTTCCTGGCACGTCGAGTTGTCCCATAGATCGTGTTAATTTTTAAAGGAATATGCAATGGCAAATGATTACTTCTTTACCTCAGAATCGGTTTCTGAAGGTCACCCCGATAAAGTAGCAGACCAAATCTCTGATGCCATCCTGGATTCAATCCTGGCTCAGGATCCAACTGCACGCGTTGCTGCGGAGACTTTGTGCAATACCGGCTTGGTAGTTTTGGCTGGAGAGATCACAACGAACGCCAATGTGGATTACATCCAAGTGGCTCGCAACACTTTGCGTGAAATTGGTTACGACAACACTGACTACGGTATTGATTACAAAGGTTGTGCCGTGTTAGTTGCTTATGACAAGCAAAGCCCCGATATCGCTCAGGGCGTAGATAAGGCGCATGACGACGGTTTAGATCAAGGCGCTGGTGACCAAGGCTTGATGTTTGGTTACGCTTGTGACGAAACTGCAGAGCTGATGCCTTTGCCAATTCATTTGTCACACCGCTTGGTAGAGCGTCAGTCTCAACTACGCCGTGATGGCCGTTTGAACTGGTTGCGTCCTGATGCAAAGTCTCAAGTGACCTTGCGCTATGTGGATGGCAAGCCTGACTCTATCGATACCGTGGTTCTTTCCACTCAACATGATGAAGAAATCTCTCTCGAGAAATTGCGTGAAGCAGTGATCGAAGAAATCATCAAACCAGTGTTGCCGAAGCATTTGATTAAAGGCGCAATTAATTTCTTGGTAAACCCAACAGGTCGATTTGTTATTGGCGGCCCGCAAGGCGATTGTGGTCTGACTGGTCGCAAAATCATTGTGGATACTTACGGCGGTGCAGCTCCTCACGGTGGTGGCGCGTTCTCTGGGAAGGATCCATCTAAGGTGGACCGTTCTGCAGCGTATGCTGGTCGTTATGTAGCAAAAAATATCGTTGCTGCTGGTTTAGCAAGTAAGTGCTTGATCCAAATCTCTTATGCAATTGGTGTGGCTAAACCAACCTCAGTGATGGTGAGCACCTTTGGTACTGGCAAGATTGCTGATGAAAAGATCGCTCAATTGGTATCTGAACACTTTGACTTGCGCCCAAAAGGTATCGTCAAGATGTTGAACCTCTTACGCCCGATCTATCGCAAGACCGCTGCTTATGGCCACTTTGGTCGTGAGGAGCCAGAATTTGCTTGGGAGCAGTGCGACAAGGCGCCTGCATTGCGTGCAGCAGCAGGTCTATAAGCTGCTTTCTAGGTAGTAAATTTGCAGTATGTAGCTGTATTGAGGCGAAATATGGCGAAATTGATTACAATTTCGCCATACCTTCAAGGAGCGTTGCAAGGATTGCTGAGACCCAGCACTTCCCCAGGCTTGAAGGGAGTGAGTTCTTAAACGGAATTTGCTAATTGCAACCGCGCTCGCTAACCCATGATTCAATGGCTAGCGAGTTCTTACTCCAGCATTGGATCGTATTTAGCTGGAGCATTCATGAGTACCGTTTCCGATTTAAACAACTTTGTAGCAACCCGTTGCGCGATTGCTGATATTTCTTTAGCTGACTTTGGCCGTAAAGAAATCGCTATTGCTGAAACTGAGATGCCTGGCTTGATCGCTATCCGCGATGAGTTTGCAGCACAACAACCTTTGCGTGGTGCCCGTATCACTGGCTCCTTGCACATGACTATTCAAACTGCAGTTTTGATCGAGACTTTAGAAGCTCTCGGCGCTGAAGTGCAGTGGGCATCTTGCAATATTTTCTCTACACAAGACCATGCTGCTGCTGCAATCGCTGCAAATGGCACGCCTGTTTTTGCGATCAAAGGTGAAACGCTTGAGCAATATTGGGACTTCACTCATCGTATTTTTGAGTGGGCAGATGGTGGCTATACCAATATGATCTTGGATGACGGTGGTGATGCTACTTTGCTATTACATCTTGGTGCACGCGCTGAAAAAGATCAGGCTTGCTTAAATCATCCAACTAGCGAAGAAGAAACTATTTTATTTGCTGCCATTAAAAATAAATTAGCTCAAGATCCAACTTGGTATTCCACACGCCTAGAAAAAGTAAAAGGCGTAACTGAAGAAACGACAACAGGCGTACACCGTTTGTATCAGATGTTTGCCAAAGGTGACTTAAAGTTCCCTGCAATTAACGTGAACGATTCTGTTACTAAGAGTAAGTTCGATAACCTCTATGGTTGCCGCGAATCCTTGGTTGATGCGATCAAGCGTGCTACTGACGTCATGGTTGCCGGTAAGGTTGCCGTGGTTTGTGGTTACGGCGATGTGGGTAAAGGTTCAGCTCAAGCTCTACGTGCTTTGTCTGCTCAAGTTTGGGTGACTGAAGTCGATCCAATCTGTGCATTGCAGGCGGCCATGGAAGGCTACCGTGTAGTAACAATGGATTACGCTGCTGATAAAGCAGATATCTTTGTTTCCGCAACTGGTAACTACCATGTGATTACACATGACCACATGGTGAAGATGAAGAATCAAGCCATCGTTTGTAACATCGGTCACTTTGATAATGAGATTGATGTTGCTGGTATTGAAAAATACAAGTGGGAAGAAATCAAGCCACAAGTAGATCATGTGATTTTCCCAGCAGCCAATGGCAATCCTGAGAAGCGCATCATCATCTTGGCTAAAGGCCGTTTGGTTAACCTTGGTTGCGGTACAGGTCACCCATCATATGTTATGAGCTCTTCATTTGCGAACCAAGTAATTGCACAGATCGAATTGTGGAATGCTGTTGGCACAGATAAATATCCGGTCGGTGTTTACACCTTGCCAAAGCATTTGGATGAGAAGGTTGCGCGTTTGCAGCTCAAGACACTCAATGCAGAGTTGACAGTGCTTTCTGATCAGCAAGCGTCTTACATTGGCGTAACGAAGGAAGGTCCATACAAGGCTGACCACTACCGTTATTAATCTGCACATTGCTAGATATTGTTCAATAGAGAAATAGAGATACAGGCCCAAAACCATGGAATTAAGCGTTGAATTCTTCCCTCCAAAAACACCTGAGGGTGAGAGTAAGCTGCATGTAGTGCGCGAGCGTTTTAGTGAAACGCTCAAGCCTGCTTTTTATTCCGTGACTTTTGGTGCCGGTGGTTCTACTCAATCTGGCACATTGAAAGTGGTGAGCGATATTCATGCTGCAGGTGCAGCGGTTGCTCCCCATTTATCTTGTGTTGGTAGCTCACGTGAAAGCGTGCGCGAAATGTTGAAGCAATATCAAGCTTTAGGTGTTAAACGGATTGTGGCTTTACGTGGTGACTTACCCTCTGGTATGGGCCAGTATGGTGAGTTTCATCACGCTAATGAATTGGTTGAATTTATCCGCACCGAAACAGGCGACTGGTTTCATATTGATGTAGCTGCCTATCCAGAAACGCATCCTCAGGCTAAATCACCCGCCACTGATGTGGATTTCTTTGTGCAGAAGATGAAAGCTGGAGCCAATTCGGCAGTCACTCAGTATTTTTACAACAGCGATGCTTACTTCCGCTTTGTTGATGAGGCCTATGACTTGGGTGTTACTCAGCCGGTGATTGCTGGGATTATGCCAATTACCAATAGCACTCAGCTACTACGTTTTTCCGATGCTTGTGGCGCAGAGATCCCACGTTGGATTCGTTTGCGTTTGCAGTCTTATGGCGATGACACTGCTTCGATTCGTGCATTTGGTGAAGAGGTAGTGACCGATCTTTGCGATCAGCTCTTAACTGCTGGTGCTCCAGGATTACATTTCTATTCGCTCAATCAAGCAGATGCTGTTTTAGCGATAGCAGACAATCTCAGTCTCAATAAGTAATCAATAAGCCTGACTCAGTCAGCATGGCATCCAGGGGCTCATCATGAGTTTGAGCCTGCCATTGAGCATCATCTAATTTTTGCCAATCAAAGCCAATACCTACGCACAGTAGGTTTGGTTTAGCCTTACGCAACTGAGCCAAGGTGCGGTCAAAGTAGCCTCCCCCATACCCCAGTCGCCAATAATGCGTTTTATTACCCACGCTGGATTCTGACCAGCCTACGCAGGGAATCAAAATACAGTCCGGAGTGATTTGAGGTCTACGGGGGTTGTTGGGCTCTGGTTCAGGTACCCCATGCTTGCTGGGGATCAAAAGGTCGCCCTGTTCCCAAAGATAAAAATCCAGATGCTTGTCTTGCCGAGCAAAGGGCAGGGAAAGAACTCTGATGGATTCTTCTTTAGACCACCTTAGGAGCGTGGGCCGCAAGTCAATTTCATCCTGAATGGGGCAATATAAGGCTATAGAGCTCACCCGGTCTCGATGCTCCGCAAGAAAATGCTCTAACCCAGTCAAGACAGCGTTTTTGCTGGCCGAATATGTCGAGCTAGCCGCAAATTGTTTTCTTTGGGCTAGCAAGTCTTGCCGTAGAGTTTTTGGAGAATTGCCGTGCATATCAGCCATTATCAGGCGAAAATTGGAGGATATAGTAAATCCATAGGATAAAACGGTGAAAAAGAAGGTTGATGCATTGTGCGGGCGGCAAAAAACTGTAGCGGGAATATTGTTTCTCGCACTGTGCATTGCTGCGCCAAGTTTTGCTGCAGAAAAATCTAAAAAAACTGGTCAACCTACGCAAGGCAGGATGTCTGCTTTTGAAATTACTGAGGGCGATCGAACTTTTATTGAATTGCGAGAAGCTGCCAAAAGAAATGATGTGGCTCGCGCACAAACCCTGGCCGCTAATTTAACCAACTATCCCTATGATGACTACGTAGCGTATTTTCGTATTAAGCCGCAACTATTTGATAGCGCTGGAATAGCTCGTGCTGATACAAATGCAGATTCTCAGGTAATCAAATTTCTAAATCAGTATCAAGGCACTGCTTTGGCTGATCGTATGCGTAACGATTGGTTACTGGTATTAGGTAAGCGCAAAGACTGGGCAAGATTTGATGCAGAGTACCCTAAATTTGTTTTGGATGATGACACTCAGGTGAAGTGTTATGCGCTTCAATCTCAGTTAGAGCAAGGGGTAAATCCCACGAAACTAGCTATAGATGCGCGTGCAGTGATGTTAGACCCTCGATATTTTGGTCAGGCTTGTCAGGAATTGGTTCCCGCATTGGTGGCTGCTGGCGGTATGACGCCAAATGAAGCTAAAGCGCTCGGTCGCGCTGCCGGTGAGATGGGCTTTGAAACTGTGTCACGTCGTATTGGCGGCGAAGATCCCATTGCCGATATTGTGAAGTCCGCCAGGTCAGATCCAGCAAAAGCCTATAGAGATTTTTCTCAAAACGCTTCACGTTATAGCAAGGAAAATCAAGCAGTAGCTTGGGGTGTCATCGGACAGTTTTTGGCCAAGAAACTAGATCCTAATGCTGATGAAGCTTATCGGTTACAGCAGGAGCTTGGATATAACGAGCTTTTATCTACTGAAGGCCAGGAGTGGAAGGTACGCGCAGGTTTGCGCGCTAAGGACTGGAGCTTAGTCAAGAATGCTATTGAAGGAATGCATCCAGTAGTGCGTAGAAAAGATCCTGCTTGGACGTATTGGTATGCGCGTGCACTAAAAGCTGAGGGTGATGATGACAAAGCCAGGGAGCATCTTGAATTTATTGCTGATCAATACAACTTTTATGGGCAGCTTGCTCGTGAAGATTTGGGAAGACCGAATCATGCGCCTCCAAAAACTAAAGTAAGCGATGAGGAGATTGAACTGATGGCTAGTCGCCAAGGCTTTATTCGTGGTGAGCGGTTTTATGCCATGAATTTACGTTTTGAGGGCAATCGTGATTGGAATTGGGAATTGCGCGGCATGAGTGATAAGCAGTTGTTGGCCGCTGCTGAGTATGCGAAGCGTATTGGTCTATATGACCGCGTGGTAAATACTGCCGATCGAACAAAACAAGAGCATGACTTTAGTTTGCGTTATCCAACGCCTTTTCGGGATGAACTTTCTCCGATCGCAAAACAAATTGATTTGAATCTAGCTTGGGCATATGGATTAATACGCCAAGAGTCGCGATTTATTATGAACGCCTCTTCTTCGGTAGGTGCCTCGGGTTTGATGCAGGTGATGCCAAAGACTGCTAAGTATGTAGCCAAGAAAATTGGCATGAATTCATATACCAATGATCAATTGAGTGATACCAATACCAATTTAACTTTGGGTAGCAATTACTTGAATATGGTGTTGATGGATCTTGATGGTTCTTGGGTGCTCGCTTCAGCAGCTTATAACGCTGGACCATCTCGCTCGAAGTCTTGGCGTGCAAAGCTGAGTAGCCCAACGGAGGGCGCTATTTTTGCCGAGACCATCCCATTTAATGAGACGCGCACTTATGTAAAAAATGTATTGGCTAATGCTACTTATTATTCATCGGTGATGCATGGCCAAACGCAGTCATTAAAGCAACGCCTAGGAGTAATTGCACCTAAAGCGGCAAATTCATCTGAATTGCCATAGTATTTCTAAATATTGGAGTCTTATGAAATATGACATTTTGCTCATTGGTGGTAACGGTTTTGTAGGCCGTGTTTTGGCCGCTCAGCTCCAAGCAGAGGGTTATTCTGTGTTGTTGCCAACTCGGCATCTAGCAGCTGCTCGTGAGTTACGTATGTTGCCAAAAGTGCATTTAGAAGATGCTGATATTCATGAATTTGATGCGTTGCAAGAGTTATGCTCACGAATTAAATCTAATGGCGCAGTGATCAATTTGGTAGGAGTGTTGCACGATAAGCCAGCCTCTCCATATGGTAAGGCTTTCAAAGCGGCGCACGTCGATCTTCCAAAGAATATTATTACTGCTATGCAAATGCATGGCCTTAAAAGATACTTACACATGAGCGCCTTGGGCGCTGATGCTCATGGTCCTTCTATGTATCAACGCAGTAAAGGGGATGGTGAGCAGGCCGTGAAAGCCAGTAATTTAGCTTGGACCATTTTTAGACCTTCAGTGATTTTTGGTGAGCAAGACCAATTCATTAATTTATTTGCTAAGTTAACAAAGTTATTTTCAGCAATGCCCTTGACAAACTCCAATGCTCGGTTTCAGCCAGTGAGCGTCGATGATGTAGCGACTGCTTTTACCAAGGCATTAAAGATGCCAAGCACTATTTATGAATCTTATGATTTAGTGGGTCCTACGGTTTACACCATGAGAGAAATTGTCGAGTTTGCTGCTCGCAAGGCAAATACTCAGTGCGCCATTATTCCTGTGCCTGATTTTGTGGGTTACTTGCAAGCGCTAGCATTTGAATTTTTGCCTGTACCAACACTCATGTCTCGCGACAATATTGCCTCAATGAGGTTACCTAATATCTTGCCATCTAATAGGGTGGATGCTTTGACCCAGGTTTTTGGCATTAGTCGTCGTACTTTAGAGGGCATGAAGTAAGTCAATGAAGATCTATGCAGTAGGAGGGGCTGTTCGGGACACTCTCATGGGTTTGCCGGTGCACGATATTGATTATGTCGTGGTGGGCTCTAGTGTGGATGAAATGATTGCACAAGGTTTTCGGCCAGTCGGAAAAGATTTTCCGGTGTTCTTGCATCCAGAGACTCAAGCTGAATACGCCTTGGCGCGCACAGAGCGTAAAACAGGCACGGGCTACAAAGGCTTTATGTTTTATGCTGACCCGACCGTTACGTTGGAGCAAGATTTAGAGCGACGGGATCTAACCATCAATGCCATGGCACAAGAGGTCGGCGCTGACGGTAAATGGGTGGGCCCTATTTTGGATCCCTACAACGGCCGGCAAGATTTAGCTGCTAAGGTATTTCGTCACGTGTCTGATGCTTTTGCGGAAGACCCTCTGCGCTTGTTACGCATTGCGCGTTTTGCAGCACGTTTTCCCGATTTCATAGTGGCACCAGAGACGATGCAAGCTTTGCAAGCGATTGTTCACTCTAATGAATTATCAGCACTCTCTCCCGAAAGAATCTGGCAAGAGCTAGCTAGGGGTTTAACAGCTGCTAAGCCAATGCATATGTTTCAAGTGCTCCTAGACTGCGGAGCAGCAAAACCATTACTCCCAAGCGCATTGGTCCTCAGCTTAGCGCAAGATGATTTCCGCAAGGATTTGATTGCCCATTTGCAAACCGCTGACGATCACTTAGAAAATCGCTGCGCCGTTGTCCTTATGCATTTGCCTAGTGCTGACATTCGTTCTTGGGCTGAATGCATACGCATGCCAAATGAGGTACGTGATTTCTGTGAAATATTTAGCGAGCTCAATCGATTAATTGAACAGTCCCAAGGACGTCCTGATTTTACTTTCCAGGCTGCTGATGTCTTAGCTTGGTTTAATCGAGCAGATGTTTGGCGAAAACCTGATCGTGGAAATGCTTTGTTGGATTTGGCAAAGCGTATTGGCTTGAATGTCGATACTTTAATTTCGGCAATGCAAAATACCCAATCGCTCAACACGGCTCAAATTATTGAAGGCGTTCCGCTAGAAGAGCGCTCCAATGGTGAAAATATTCGTAGTGCAGTGGATGCCGCTAGACTCTCCGCCATTAGTGCAGCCATAAACAACTAAAAGCTTACAGCCGGTTTCTGCCTCGAAGGCCGGGTAAGTCTTCTAAGACATGGTCTGGCAATACGTCAGATAGTTTCTTTGAGAACGCAAAGACTTTGAAGAGCTCACCCATTTCTGCCTCTGACAATAGCTTCTGCAGGGAATTAGAGATTGGTAAGAATATTTCTGGATTTCCTGGGTCACCAATCTCTAGCGCAATATCGCCGATACCAGCATCCAGCAAGTAACTTGCTTGATTGCTGAGATAGACATCATCAACTTTTTCTTCTAGCGCGCTACGTGCAATCTGTGACCACTCCACATGCGTTGTTAAATCACATAGTCCTGGAAGGTGAAATGGATCTTGAATAGCATGATGGCGATGATGCGCCATGAGTGTGCCTTCTAGGCGCTGAGCATGGTAATACTCGCCCTCCGGAAACCCGTAATCGAAGGTAAGGAAGAGTCCTGTATCGAGATGCTTGGCTACTTGGTGCATCCAATCATTTGCGGGCGCATGTAATTCGGTAACGTAGCCTTCAGAAAAGTTTCCGGTGAGTAAAGTCTCTGGAAGCAATGACTGCTCAACGGGTTGTCCTGCTGACCAAGCAAGCTTGCCATCAATTACAGCGACGCCTTGTTGATACCAAAACCCATTTTGAAAAATGATGGCATCACACGGAATAGCATCTATGACCTCATTTGCCAGAATGATGCCTTTGAAATTGCTGGGTAAAGAATTTAACCAATGGCATTGAGTAGAAAGGGCTAGTTTTTCTACAACTTGCTTGAGGCGCTCTTCTTGCCTTTGGGCTAGGTCGGGTGAGATCTCAATAATGTCGTAGTGATCCAGGTCAAAATCCAGATCGTGCAATCGGGTGAGAATAGATTCGGCTAACTTTCCGGTGCCAGCGCCAAACTCCAGAATTTGGGCGGGAAGCCCTTGGGCCTTCAGCCCTTCTAGAATGGGTAAAAGGGTTTCTACAATGGCGGCACCAAATAAGGGGGAGAGCTCTGGGGCTGTCGTGAAATCACCGCCAGCACCCAATTTATGGGCTCCAGCGCTGTAATAACCCATGCCGGGCTCATATAAAGCCATTTCCATATACCTTGAAAAGGGCATCCAGCCACCTTTGGAGGCGATTTCAGCCATTATTTTTTGGCTAAGAAGCTCTGTATGAGCCGTTTCTAGGCTGGTCAAGGTAATATCCATAGCTCGCTAGTCTAAGAGAATTTCCGTGAGCTTGAGTTCAAACCTTTCACCTTTGCAAAATAAAGCGGTTTTAGTGACCGGCGCAGCTAAGCGTCTCGGTCGTGAAATCGCCTTGGAATTTGCTCGTCAAGGCTGGGATGTGGCAATTCATTACGGACAATCTGAGTCTGAAGCTCTAGCCACTATTGCTGAAATTGAGAATCTAGGGCGCAGAGCAAAAGCCTTTCAAGCTGATCTTGCTCTTGAGGATGAATTAAAAGACTTATTCTCTGCCGTTACGGGTGAGTTTGAGAATCTGCAATGCTTGGTCAATAGCGCGTCTATCTTTGAATTTGACCGGGCTAATTCTGATAGCCCACTGACTGCTAAAACATTGCAAGATCATATGCAAGTCAATTTAGCGGCACCTATTTTGCTATCCCAGTTGATGTTTGAATATCATAAGCGTCAGACAAAGAAAGCAAGTGATAGCGATTTATCAATTCCATCGGTGGTTCAGTTGCTCGATCAAAAGCTGATCAATCTCAATCCAGATTTCTTGTCATACACCTTATCCAAGTCTGCACTTCTCACTTCCGTAGAGTTATTGGCAGTAGATTTTGCACCCTATATCAGGGTGGTAGGTTTAGCACCAGGAATTACTTTACTATCTGGCGATCAAACAAGCGAAGGTTTTTCAAGGGCGCATCAAATGACGCCATTAGGAAAATCTTCAACCCCAAGTGATATTTCAAAAGCCGCTGTATTTTTGGCCAGTTCGAATGCGATCACAGGCACTACCCTATATGTAGATGGTGGACAACATCTATCGCCATCTTCACGCGATGTGATGTTTAAAACGAATTAAGAATTTAATACAGAATAAAAATTAAAAAGAGTTGATAAAAATTATGCATGCCATTCTTTCTCATCCAGCACTTGCTGATTGCCGCCGCTTGTTTCTACGTGACTATGAAATCTATATCAATATTGGTGTGCATGATTTTGAGAAGAAGGCTGAGCAGCGTGTCATTCTGAATGTAGATCTCTATATTCCATTAAATATGAACACACCTTCTAAAGATTTATTAGAAGAGGTTGTGGATTATGACTTCATGCGTGAAACCATTAAGGCGCGGTCATCTCAGGGTCATATCCATTTGCAGGAAACGTTTTGTGATGACATCGTCAATGCGATGTTGCGACACCCTAAAGTCATTGCTGCGCGTGTGAGTACTGCCAAGCCAGATGTATATCCAGATTGCCATTCCGTTGGTGTCGAAGTATTTCGAATGAAGCAAGCTTAAAGAAATATATTGCGAAAAGAATTGAATTTTATGGGCGATATTCGTAAAGTTGTCTTTGAAGAGAATAAGCTAGAGAAGAAGCTCTGTCGTCTCGTTGGCCAAGCTATTGGTGACTTTGGCATGATCGAAGATGGCGACAAAGTGATGGTATGTTTATCGGGTGGTAAAGATAGTTATGCCATGCTTGACATTCTATTGAAGCTGCGTGAACGTGCTCCTATTGATTTTGAGATTGTGGCTGTAAATCTAGATCAAAAGCAACCAGGCTTTCCAGCTGACATACTGCCAAATTATTTAACTGCACTGGGCGTGCAATTTCATATTGAGAATCAAGATACCTACAGCATTGTTAAGCGCGTAGTGCCAGAAGGGAAAACCACCTGTGGCTTATGTTCCCGTTTGCGCCGTGGCATTTTGTATCGTGTTGCAGATGAGTTGGGTGCCACCAAGATTGCTTTAGGCCATCACCGTGATGACATCTTAGAAACATTGATGTTGAATATGTTCTTTGCTGGCAAGCTGAAAGGTATGCCGCCAAAGTTACGCTCGGACGATGGTAAGCACGTTGTGATTCGTCCGCTAGCTTACGTCCCAGAAAAATTACTAGAGCGCTATGCTGTAGACATGAACTTTCCGATCATTCCCTGTAATTTATGCGGAAGTCAGCCAAACTTACAACGGGGCGCCATGAAGGATATGCTGCGTGATTGGGAAAAGAAATTCCCTGGTCGTGTCGAGAATCTATTTCGATCAATGCACCATATCGTCCCCTCCCATTTAATGGATGGTGAAGCATTTGATTTTAAAAATCTGGAAATTGCATCTGAGTTATCCGGGATTGCCGCGAGATCTGCTGGAGATAAGGCCATTGATGAGACAGAAATTGATGAATTAGCCTGCGGAACCCTGATTCAGGGGACTTATAATTCCTCTTTATGAACATCGTTATTTTGGCTGCTGGGCAGGGAAAGCGGATGAAGTCCGCATTACCCAAGGTTCTTCAAACCTTGGCAGGAAAGCCGCTTTTGCAGCATGTTCTCTCTACAGCGCTGGATTTGCAGGGTAAAAATGTAAAAACAGGCCCAATCGTGGTCGTTGGCCATGGCGCTGCAGATGTAAAGGAATTTCTCATCTCTGCGATTGCGCAGGATTCCAGATTTAACAAGGTCACTACAGCGCTTCAAGCGGAACAAAAGGGAACAGGTCATGCATTGTTGCAAGCCCTCCCCAAATTGGATGTGAATGAGCCAACTTTAGTGCTCTACGGTGATGTGCCGCTTACAAGCAAGAAGACGCTCTTAAAGTTAGCAAAATTGGCGGATGGTATGCGTGGCCAAGATTCCGCTTTGGCGCTCCTGACTCAAAATCTCAGCAATCCAACAGGCTATGGCCGTATTGTGCGTGATATTGATGGGTCGGTTAAATCCATTGTTGAAGAAAAAGATACAAGCTCTGAGCAAAAACGTATTACTGAAATTAATACCGGCATGATGGTGTTGCCAACGAATTCGCTCAAGAAATGGTTAAAGGCTTTACGTGCTAGCAATGCTCAGGGTGAATATTATTTGACCGATGTGATTGCAATGGCAGTAAAAGATGGCGTGCCCATTCGTACCGCTCAGGCTGATGCTGAATATGAAACTGTTGGCGTCAATAGTCGTGATCAGCTGGCTGCTTTAGAGCGTGTTCATCAAATGAATCAAGCAGGCCTATTGATGGATGCTGGCGTGTCTTTAGCTGATCCTGCGCGCATTGATATACGCGGAACATTAGAGTGCGGTACCGACGTCTTTATAGACGTGGGATGTATCTTCGAAGGCTGCGTTACTCTAGCTGCTGGTACTAAAGTGGGCCCGTATTGCATTGTTCGAAACAGCATCATTGGTAAGAATGTCATCATTCATCCCTATAGCCACCTCGATGGCGCTAAGGTAGGTGCTGGTTCATTGATTGGACCTTACGCCCGTTTACGCCCAGGCGCAGACTTAGCAAACGATGTACATATTGGTAACTTTGTCGAAGTCAAAAATAGCAAGATTGCCGCCAACAGCAAAGCCAATCATTTGGCTTATGTAGGCGACTCCATTGTGGGTTCTAGAGTCAATATTGGTGCGGGTACGATTACTTGTAACTATGATGGTGTTAATAAGCATCAAACCATTATTGAAGACGACGTTTTCATTGGGTCGGATACGCAATTGGTTGCGCCGGTGCGTGTTGGTCGCGGAGCTACTTTAGGTGCAGGTACTACTTTGACTAAAGATGCCCCGCCTAATCAACTTACTGTGTCACGAGCCAAACAGATCTCTTTACAGTGGCAGCGCCCAGTTAAGCAAGAGAAAAAGCCGGCAATCAAGAAAGCTGCTGTAAAAAAAGTAGCTACTAAACAATCTAGTAAGGCAAAAAAATAATGTGCGGCATAGTGGGTGCAGCATCGCGCAATAATATTGTTGATGTACTCATCGAAGGTCTGCGTCGTCTTGAATACCGCGGTTATGATTCTTGTGGTTTTGCGGTCATTAATGGCGATGATGCAAAGCATCCAATCGAGCGCGCTCGTACTACAGCACGTGTCTCCGAATTGGCTGAGCAGGGTAAAGATTTTTATGGAACTCTAGGAATTGCCCATACTCGTTGGGCAACACATGGTAAGCCAGATACTCAAAATGCTCACCCCCATATCTCTGGTGGATTGATTGCAGTAGTACATAACGGCATTATTGAAAACTATGAATCTCTGCGTGCGGAGCTTCAGACTGCGGGATATGAATTTAGCTCTGAAACAGATACTGAGGTTATTGCCCACTTAATTCATCAGTCATATACGGCAAGTAAGCAGGCCGATTTAGTCGCTTCTGTTAGATCTGTGTTGCCGCGTTTGCATGGTGCCTATGCAATTGGCGTCATTGCACAAGATCGCCCTGATATCTTGGTAGGCGCCCGCGTGGGTTCACCTTTGGTTGTTGCCTTGGGTTCTGATGAAAACTTTCTTGCCTCTGATGCGCTAGCGCTCGCTGGCCGTGCGCACTCGATGATGTATTTGGAGGAAGGTGATGTTGCCGTCCTCAAGGCGGAGAGCGTTGAGATCATTGATCAAGAGGGCAAATCTGTCCAAAGAGAGCATAAGGCTATGCCTGCTCAGGCAGACTCAGTTGATCTTGGGCCTTATCAGCATTACATGCAAAAAGAGATCTTCGAGCAACCTAGAGCAATTGGGGATACCTTGGCCAATATTGCTAGCTTTGGGCCAGAGCTATTTAATGCTGATGCTGAAGGATGGAAGAAATTTGATCAGATTTTGATCTTGGCATGTGGCACGAGTTATTACTCAGCCTGTGTTGCTAAGTATTGGCTAGAAGACATTGCAGGCATTCCGACGCAAGTTGAGATTGCTAGTGAATATCGTTATCGCACTACAGTGCCCAATCCAAATGCATTAGTTGTTGTGGTATCTCAGTCTGGCGAGACGGCTGACACCTTGGCTGCTTTGCGTCATGCGCAAGCCCTGGGCCATCAATACACTTTGGCTATTTGCAATGTTGCTAGTAGTGCGATGGTTCGTGAAACCAAGTGGAATTTTTTAACTAAGGCAGGTACAGAGATTGGCGTTGCCTCCACCAAGGCTTTCACTACACAATTAGTGGCACTCTATCTGTTAGCAGTTTCCTTGGCTAAGCGTGCAGGCAGGATTGACGCTGAACGTGAAAAAGTTTTATTACGAGAGCTGCGCCATCTACCGAAAGCGTTGCAAGCAGTATTGGCGCTAGAGCCTCAAATTATTGCTTGGAGTGAAGCATTCTCTAAGTGTGAGAATGCCTTGTTCTTGGGTCGCGGTATGCATTATCCAATTGCACTTGAGGGCGCACTCAAGCTTAAAGAGATTTCGTATATTCATGCTGAAGCATATCCTGCTGGTGAGCTCAAACATGGTCCATTAGCGCTAGTGACTGAGAGGATGCCGGTGGTTACGATTGCTCCAAACGATGATTTATTGGAAAAGCTGAAGTCCAATATGCAAGAGGTTAAAGCCCGTGGTGGCAAGCTTTATGTCTTTGCTGATCAAGATGGCAACATCACTAGCAGCGAAGGGATTAATGTCATCCGTTTACCTGAGCATTATGGAAATCTTTCCCCTATATTGCATGTAGTTCCTCTGCAGCTGCTTTCTTATCACACGGCCTGTGCTCTTGGAACGGATGTAGACAAGCCACGCAATTTAGCCAAGAGCGTCACAGTAGAGTAATTTCGAGAATTTATCTGCCATGTACATCCCAAGTGCATTTTCAGAGACAGATGTTCAAACGCTTTTGGCGTTCATTAAGCGTTATCCACTGGGCCTGCTAATCTCGTTTGGCCAATCGGGGCTATTGGCTTCCCCAATTCCATTTCTATATCGAGAAAATAACGGCAGACCCATGCTTGTATCTCACTTAGCGAGAGCAAACCCGCACTGGAAAGATCTTTTGGATCTTAAGGAGTGTTTAGTAGTTTTTCAGGGTATTGATGGTTATGTCACTCCAAGTTGGTATCCATCAAAACAGACTACTCATAAAGTAGTTCCAACTTGGAACTATGAAATGGTTCAGATTAAGGGCGTTCCCAAAGTGGTTGAGTCAACAGACTGGCTAAGATGCCTGGTTGGTGATTTAACAGATTCAATGGAAGCCACGCGCAAGAGCCCGTGGAGGGTAGATGATGCCCCTCCCGACTTTATAGATAGTCAACTTAGGGCAATTGTTGGTCTTGAAATTGACATTACCGTAATTCAAGGTAAGTGGAAAATGAGTCAAAATCGGCCCACTGATGATGCAAAGGGTGTTGTGAGGGGATTGTCTGATCCTCATGATCCGCATGCCAATTTAGCGCTTGCACAAATTGTTTCTAAGAAAAATAAGCTATAAATTAACCTTAGATTTCGTCTGATATATAAAAGAATGCGTTACTTAATCCTTCGTTTGACGAGGGGTTTTTCATTTGGTACTAACTAGTACTAAAATAGTACGCATACAGACTAAATTAGGTAGTTAAATGGGTCATTTGTCATTGGTTAAGGAGTTAGTTCAAGGATATCAAGCCTTTGAGGCTTACTCTGCAGATCACATTAGGGGTATGGGTCTCACCATGACCCAGTTTGATATTGTTGCGACCCTTGGAAATCAACCGCCAATGACTTGTAAGGAGCTAGGTGAAAAGACGCTGGTTTCTAAGGGAACTATGACTGGAGTATTAGAGAGACTTATCGCTAAAGGTTTAATAAAAAAGTACGTCAATGTAGATGATGGAAGAAGCTACAAAATTGGATTGACTAAAGCAGGTGAGAAATTATTTAAAAAGATATTTCCCGATCATGTGAAGTATCTCGCCAAAGCAATGGATGGGCTCAGTAAAAAAGAATTGGAGCAAATAGTGCTTGTATTGAGAAATGTCAAAGCATTATTTAGTAAGTAAATTTGACAATAAAGGAGATGTGATGACTAAAGTAGCCGTGGTATTTCATAGTGGTTATGGGCATACGGTAAAGCAGGCAGAAGCAGTGGCTAAGGGCGCCAACGGCACATTGATCTCTATAGATGCTGAGGGCAATATCTCCGATGCGCATTGGGATCTACTAAACGCTGCTGATGCCATTGTGTTTGGTTCCCCAACCTATATGGGAACAGTCAGCTGGCAATTTAAGAAGTTTGCTGATGCAAGCTCGAAGATTTGGTATGGTCAGAAATGGAAAGACAAGATCTTTGGTGGATTCACAAACTCTGCCACGATGAATGGTGATAAGCACTCTACATTGCACTACTTTTTCACCTTGGCAATGCAGCATTCGGGTATTTGGGTTGGCACTGGTTTAATGCCTTCCAATGCTAAATCTGCCAAACGTGATGATGTGAATTATGTAGGCTCTTCCGCGGGGGCAATGATGCAGACGCCTTCAGATGCAAGTGCTGAAGAAGTGAATTTAGGTGATTTAGAAACGGCCCGCTTGTATGGTGAACGTATTGCAAAAATCACAAGTCAGTTTAAGGGGTCTTAATTTAGGATTGATGGGCCATTGGGTAAATGATGAAGAAATGTATTGGCATACAGGGAAATGATCAGGGGCATTGGGTAGGCGATGGCTTCCCAGTGCGAACCTTGTTTTTCTATCAGCATTTAGGAAAACAAATGAGTCCATTCCTGATGCTTGATTACGCCGGTCCAGCCCACTTTCCTGCCACCAGCGAGCGTAAGGGTATTGGATCGCATCCCCATCGTGGTTTTGAAACCGTCACTATTGTTTATGAAGGTGAAGTTGCACACAAGGACTCAACTGGCCAGGGCGGCACTATTGGTCCCGGGGATGTGCAATGGATGACTGCTGGTTCTGGCATCTTGCATGAAGAGTTTCATTCTGAAAGTTTTGCTAGTCGTGGAGGCACGCTAGAGATGGTGCAACTTTGGGTTAATCTGCCAGCAAAACAGAAGATGACAGCTCCAAGCTACCAAGCTATTTTGGACAAAGAAATTCCAGCCATTCATTTGAAGGGTGGTGCGGGAGTCGCCCGAATTATTGCTGGAAAGCTAGATGTCCATACAGGGCCCGCTCATACATTTACGCCCATGAATGTCATTGATCTGAAATTAAAGAAGGGTACTGTCTGTATTCCTGCGCCTAATGGTTGGAATACTTCTCTCGTAGTTCTCAAGGGCACTATTCAAGCGGGTGATGGTGGGGTAGCTAAGGATGCGCAGATGTTGATGTTTAGCAATCAAGGGCAAGATATTCAAGTGAATGTACTGGAGGATTCGATTGCCTTGCTGCTCAGTGGAGAGCCTATTCCTGAACCTATCGTCGGTTATGGACCTTTTGTGATGAACACCCAAGAGGAAATTGCTCAAGCGGTGCAGGACTTCAATGCTGGAGTGTTTGGCAGTATTGCCCATTAATAATGTGTGCTACAGAAAAAATTTGATTTGACTTCCTAGTTAAGCTGTGTACAAAAATTCACTATTGAAATCAAGGTGTTACACAGAGTAGTTTATAAAAGTGTGGTCAAATACTGTTGTAGAAAAGGATATTTGCTTCCCTTCATGTTTGACCCTAAAAAATTCTTCACTGCCCGACTGCATTTGCTCCTGCTTATTTTTGCGGGAATCCTGTCTGCATGTGCAGTGGGCCCCGATTTCAAACAACCTGAAGCGCCAAATACCTCTTCATATACTGAGACTAAGCTTAGTAAAGAGTTGGCTACTGCACCTGGAGTTCCCGGTGGTTCGGCTCAGGAGTTTGTAGAAGGAAAAGATATTGAGGCGCAGTGGTGGGAATTATTTAAATCCCCCGAGCTCGATGTGTTGATCAAAAAAGCTCTGCAACAAAATCCGAATTTAGGTGCTGCTGATGCTGCGCTTCGCGCCAGCCAAGAAAATGTCAATGCGCAAATTGGTGGACAGTATTTCCCAGCGATTGGTCTGAATGGTGGCGCTACTCGACAACTCCAACCCTCCGCCATATATGGCCTACCTTACGGCTCTGACACTTACAACTTATATAACGCTACCGTGAATGTGACTTATAAGTTAGATGTTTTTGGTGGGGCTCGTCGTGCAGTTGAGGGAGCTAGAGCGCAAGCAGAGATTGCACAGTTTCAACTGGAGGGTGCTTATCTTTCTTTGACAGCCAATATCGTTACTGGCGCAGTCCGTGAGGCAGCGCTACGGGCACAAATGCAAGCTACCGAAGAAATTCTGAAAGCGCAAACGAATTTAGCTGAAGTCACAGAAAGCCAGCTAGCGATTGGTACCGTTTCAAAAGTCGATGTGACCTCACAGCGAACTTTAGTCTCGAATTCTCAAGTCGATTTATTTAACTACGAACGCAATCTTTCATTTGCTCGCAATCAGTTAGCGGTGCTCGTAGGAGAGCTTCCAAGTAATGCCGCCATTACTCAATTTGATTTGAAGGCTTTACATTTGCCTGAGAAGTTGCCGATTTCTGTTCCTTCGAGCTTAGTGCGCCAGCGTCCTGATGTACGCGCTGCTGAAGCACAGCTCAAGGCAACGAATGCATTGGTTGGGGTGGCTACAGCAAATTTATTGCCCCAATTTAATATTACCGGCGCTATTGGTTCTGCTGCGCTCACTAGCAACGCTTTGTTTGGCCCCAATGCAGCTTTATGGTCGGTGGCTGGTGGTATTTTCCAGCCCCTCTTTCAAGGCGGTCAATTATTGGCGCAGCGCCGTGGTGCTATTGCTACTTATGAGCAGGCGGTTTTCCAGTACCAAGGAACAGTTCTAAAGGCCTTCCAAGAAGTTGCTGACGCATTACGTGCCTTAGAAACTGGAGCGCAAGCATTGAAGTCTGCATCAGATGCAGAACGTTATGCATATGAGACATTAGATTTAGTTCAGCAACAATATAAATTGGGAACCGCAAGTTACTTAGCAGTTCTCTACTATCAGAATCAATATCAAATTGCTAAAGTCAAGTCTGTCTCAGCCCAAGCAACTCGATTTGCTGATACCGCAGCATTATTTGCAGCATTAGGTGGTGGTTGGTGGAATCGCACCGGCCCTGCTTTTCAACCAAAAGCCATAGCGAACAAAGATCAAAATGAAACTTCTGCAAACAATTAAAGCAAAAGTAACTGCTATTGCAGTTGCAGTGTGGGCTTGGTCACTAGCCACTGCAGAAAAGTGGAAGCTGCGTGACAGGCTTACTGCTCTCTGGCAAAAGATTAAGTCTTTAGGGACTCGCTTGCGCGAGCGTTTCACTAAAACCAAGACCTATGCCAAATTAGAGGCCATGACGCCACTGCGTCGTCGCATGATCATCATGTTATGTGGCGTATTTCTTTTGTTGGGATTGATCTTTGGCTTTAATCAGCTCAAAACTTTCATGATCAAGCACTTTATTTCAGGCATGGGTCTGCCTCCTGCTACTGTCTCAACGATGGTGGTGGCCAATACCGAATGGCAGCCGAAATTATCAAGTGTAGGTAATGTGCGTGCCTTTAGAGGGGTGGAGCTAAGTACTGAACTGGGTGGACTGGTGCAGACAGTGCCCATCAAGTCAGGCATGGATGTCAAAGAAGGGGACTTGCTGATTAAGCTGAATGATTCCTCAGATGTGGCTCAGTTGAAATCGCTAAAAGCGCTGGCTGACTTAGCCAAAGTGATCAATGAACGAGACAGACAGCAATTAGCAATTCAGGCGATTAGCAAGAATGTCTTTGACACCAGTCTTGCAGATGCAGCATCTAAACAAGCTCAAGTAGAGCAACAAACCGCTTTAGTGGCTAAGAAGAATTTGAAGGCTCCATTTAGCGGGCGCGTGGGCATTGTGATGATCAACCCTGGCCAATACGTGAATCCAGGGGATAAGCTTCTAACCCTCCAAACGCTTGACCCTATTTTTGTAGACTTTAATTTGCCGCAAAGTAATGCATCACAAATTCAAGTTGGCCAAGAAATTGTGGTGACAACAGATGCTTTTAAGGATGCCAGTTTTACAGGCAAGATCACTGCAGTCAGCCCTAAGGTAGATACCAACACTCGTAATATTCAAATTGAGGCGCAATTAGCAAATCCAGATAAGAAGATCCTGCCCGGGATGTTTGCCAATGTGAACATCAAGTTGGGTGACGAAGTGAAATTATTGACCTTGCCCCAAACCGCTGTTACTTACAACCCTTATGGCTCAACCGTATTTATTGCCAAACCAACGGGTAAAAAAGATAAAAAAGGCAATCCTGGGCTAGAGGCTCAACAAGTCTTTGTCACTACAGGACCTACTCGTGGCGATCAAGTGGCTATTTTGAAAGGCATCGAGGAAGGTGCTACGGTTGTTACGAGCGGTCAATTGAAGCTAAAGAATGGTACGCCTCTGATTGTGAATAACAAGGTATTGCCTGCTAATTCACCAAACCCGCAGCCTCAGGAATAAGTCCTAGATGAATTGGACCGACCTATTTATTAGAAGACCAGTGCTCTCACTGGTGGTGAGTGCGCTTGTGCTGGTATTTGGTTTGAAGGCGGTAGGATCTTTGCCTGTAAATCAATATCCACAAACACAAAATGCGATTGTTACCATCACCACGGCCTACTATGGCGCTGATCCTGAAACGATTGCTGGATTTATTACACAACCTTTAGAGACAGCCATTGCCCAATCTCAGGGTATTGATTACCTGTCATCCATGAGTGTCAGTGGTTTATCTACGATTACTGCCACTTTAAAGTTGAACTACGACTCCAATGCTGCTTTGACGCAGATTCAGACGCAGATTAGCTCAGTGAAGAATCAATTGCCACCGCAAGCCCAGCAGCCAGTATTAACAGTGCAAATTGGTCAATCCACAGCCGCAATGTATATGGGCTTTTACAGTGATGACATTCCCAATAATGCCATCACTGATTATTTATTACGCGTCGTTAAGCCAAAGCTAGATGCAGTAGACGGTGTGCAAAATGCCGAGATTACGGGTGGTAGAAAATTTGCGCTGCGCGCTTGGCTTGATCGCGAGAAGATGGCTGGCCTAGGTATTGGGGCAGACGATGTCTATAGTGCGCTAGCTGCTAATAACTATCTCTCAGCCGTTGGAAGCACTAAGGGCGATATGGTCGCCGTCGACTTGGTGGCCGGCACTGATTTGCATACTTTGGATGAGTTCCGTCGCTTGGTGGTTAAAAAGGATGGCATCAATATCGTCTATTTAGATCAAGTGGCCACGGTCAGCATGGGCTCTGAGGACTACAACACCAATGTAGCCTTTAGTGGCAAAAGATCCGTATTTATTGCGATTAAGGTAGCCCCCCAGGCCAATCTTTTGGATGTAGCCGCTAGGGTAAGAGCGGTAGTACCTGATATTCAGAAGCAGCTTCCAACAGGTATGTCGGGCAAGATTGTTTATGACTCTACGAAGTTCATTACCACTTCAATTGATGAGGTTGTTGCCACACTCCTAGAGGCGCTCCTCATTGTGACGGCGGTGATTTACTTATTCCTTGGAAGTGCACGTGCGGTTGCAGTACCTGTCATTGCCATGCCTCTCTCATTAATTGGCACTTTCTTTCTCATGCAGGTTTTGGGATATTCAATTAACTTGTTAACCCTTCTCGCATTGGTGCTCGCCATCGGTTTGGTCGTTGATGATGCCATTATTGTGGTGGAGAACGTTGACCGTCATATGAAGGAAGGCAAGTCTCCCCTAGAGGCTTCCTTGATTGCTGCCCGAGAATTGGGCGGCCCAATTTTAGCGATGACCATCGTGCTGATTGCGGTATATATCCCCATTGGTTTTCAAGGTGGATTGACGGGGGCGCTCTTTACAGAGTTTGCCTTTACCTTGGCAAGTGCCGTCGCGGTATCAGGCTTGATTGCGCTGACGCTCTCGCCGATGATGTGTTCGCGCATCTTTACCGAAGAGCAAGAAGCGTCATCATTTGTCCAAAAAATTGATCGTATTTTTGAGAAAGTCCATCACAGCTATCAAAATACTTTGCGTGAGTTACTAAGCACTTGGCAGGTCATTATTGTGATGGGTGTAATTTTGCTCGGGGGCGTAGCTTATCTATACGCTACGGCGCGTGCTGAGCTGGCACCAACAGAAGATCAAGGGATTGTTTTGATGCAAGCTTCTGGTCCTCCCAATAGCACTGTCAATCAGATGCAGACCTATGCGGATCAGATTTTTCAGATTGCCAGTGCTGAGCCTGAATATGAGCAGATGTTCCAGATTACTAGCCCCACCAGTAGTTTTGGTGGCGTGTTGTTAAAAGACTGGGACCAACGTAGTCGAAATGCCACTAAGTTCCAAGAGGATATGCAGAGTAAGTGGAATTCGATTGCAGGAGCTCGGGTAGCTGCATTCCAGTTTCCCGCATTACCAGGCGCACAGGGCTTACCAGTCCAGGTGGTGATCAATACTACCGAGTCATACGAGCTTCTCAATGAAGTATCTCAGGCTGTTTTGGATAAGGCGCGCCGTAGTGGTAATTTCTTCTTTGTCGATTCTGATTTAAAGATTGATAAGCCACAGGATGTTCTCGAGATTGATCGTGAGAAAGTTGCGGCATTAGGAATGACGCAGCAGCAAGTCGGTAGTGCTCTATCTGCTGCATTAGGTGGTGGGTATGTCAATTACTTCTCTGTAGCTGGACGCTCTTACCGAGTGATTCCTCAGGTTAAGCAAGTGGATCGCCTTAACCCAGATCAGATTTTGGATTACTACATCAGAACCCCCAGTGGGCAAATGATTCAGGCTCGCACTATTGCCACAATTAAGCAAAGAGTAGTTCCTCAATCGATTAATCATTTTCAGCAGCTAAACTCCGCAACGATTTCTGGTGTGAGCACGCCCTTTATCTCGCAAGCCGATCTCTTGGAGTTTATGCGGCAGACCTTGAAAGAGGTTGCGCCAAACGGTTACACAATGGATTACGCAGGGCCATCACGTCAGTTTATGGCGGAGTCTGGCGGCTTCCTGGTGACGATGTTCTTCGCGATCTTGATTGTGTTTTTGGTGTTGGCAGCCCAGTTTGAAAGCTTCCGTGATCCGATTGTGATTTTGGTTTCAGTGCCCTTGGCTCTATTTGGCGCCTTGATCTTTATTAATCTAGGGTTCACTACACTCAATGTCTACACCCAGGTGGGATTAGTTACGCTCATGGGATTAATTAGTAAACACGGTATTTTGATTGTGGAGTTTGCTAATGAATTGCAAGAAGCGGGTCGTAGTAAGTTAGATGCCATCGTTGAGGCTAGTAGCGTGCGCTTACGCCCGATTTTGATGACAACTGCGGCGATGGTGCTCGGGGTTGTGCCGCTGGTCATAGCTTCTGGCGCAGGCGCTGCTGGTCGTCAGTCGATGGGTATAGTGATCTTCACTGGTTTATCGATTGGAACGCTATTTACTTTATTTGTTGTGCCGGCTATGTATCTATTTATTGGCGCAGACCACCAACAGAAGAAATTTAAGCAACAGTAGTTAAGCAGTGATGCTTTAAAAGTACAAAGGGTGAACAGTGTTCACCCTTTTTCATGAAGTGCGTTAAATGAACCAGTGCTTATTTAACAATATTGAGTGCTTTCTCTTCCACTAGCTTATATTGCGTACTTTCTTCTAAACGCTTCATCCAGGCGTCAATATTACTTAAGTGGGTGCGAGGCCCAGTTTGCTCTGGAAAAGTTTGGTTTAGCAATATCCACCGATTAACGCACAGTGCTAGTGGGATATCGCCGATTTGAAAGTGATCGCCTGCACAATATTGTTGAGTCGATAGCTGTTGATCAAATAATTTCAGTAATGAATCTGCCTCTTGATACGATTTTTGAATTAATGGGTAGTTGCGATCTGCTTCAGGCGTGCGTGTGAGTCCGAGTAGCGCTACGCGCAAAGGTGGCCACATTGTTCCCAGCTGCCAATCCATCCATTTTTCCGATTGATATTGGGTATTAATATCTACGGAGAATCGATTAGAGCGATCATATTTTCTTGCAAGGTAGCGCAAGATCGTATTAGATTCCCAGAGCACGACATCGCCATCTTCAAGAGTAGGGACGAGGCCATTTGGATTGAGTTTTAGAAATTCGGGCGTTCGATTTTGTCCAAAATGTAGACCAGCATCAATGCGTTCAAAATCTTTGCCTTCTACCAACCCTAGCTCGGCAAGGCACCACAATATTTTTTGTACGTTAATGGAAGATTTTCTTCCCCATAGTTTCATCATGGTGTTCTTTCTTTAAGTGAATCAATCATAGGGCTAGGAAAAATCTAGTCCACCAAATTTACTATGCGCGAATATAAGCGGCTGCTTATTTGGCTCATGTTTGAGATTGAGTACTTTGGCAACAATAATATTGTGATCTCCACCTGTGTGAACAGAGATAGTTTCGCATTCAAAGTAAGCGGCGCAGCCCTCAATCTGAGTAAGGCCACTGACTGCAATTTTGTGAGCAATATTCGTGAACTGATTTTCTTTAACGGTGGCGAAATGCATAGCCATAGACTCTTGGGAGCGTTCTAAGACATGAATCAACTGCTTATGACCGACTTCGAAATGAGGCATTAAGCGAGAATGTTTTTTCAGGCTCCACAGAATAAGCGGTGGCTCTAAAGAAACAGTATTAAAAGAGCTAATGGTGATGCCATGAGAATTTTGAGAGGCATCAAGGCAGGTAATGATAGTGACCCCGGTGGCAAAGGACGAAAATCCTTTACGCAGCTCTTGGGAGGTAAATGGGGTCATAATTTGAGAATTATTTAGTTGTGGTCGGGGTTTGAGGATTGATAGTGGTTCCCGGAATTGGAATCAGAATTTCATTTTCTTCGGCTTTTACGCATTTAAAGCGATATTCTTTGCCTGCCTTAGATAGAAAGCTAGCGCCCTGGTAAAAATCGTTCTTACAAGTTGTAGTGGCAAAGTCCATGACTTCTTGTGGCGACGCGCTAGAGTCAATTAAGCGCATATTACCCATAGACATATGAATTTGAGTTGAAGAGCAACCCACAAGAGTTAAGCTGGAAAGTGCAGTTAAGAGTAGAATTTTTTTCATGGAAACCTCCATAATCACCAATGCTCGTTAGGATAAACCTATTACGCATTTGCCGTGGAGAAGAAGCTGCTTTTAAAAGGAAGAGACATGTTTAAAGCGATTTTGGTAAATAAAGATGATCAGGGCTATCGCGCTGAAGTTTCCCATATAGAGGAGGCAAGCCTTCCGGCGGGGGATGTGACAGTTAAGGTCCTGTACTCAACGCTCAATTACAAGGATGGCTTGGCTATTACTGGCAAGGGCCCGGTTGTGCGCAGCTTCCCAATGGTCCCTGGAATCGATTTTGCTGGCGAGGTATTGAAGAGCAGCAGCCCTGACTTCAAGGTAGGCGATATGGTTTTGCTGAATGGTTGGGGAGTGGGTGAAGGTCACTGGGGAGGTTTATCTCAAATGGCCCGTGTAAAAGCAGATTGGCTGATTCCCTTGCCTAAAGGGTTTACTGCTAAACAGGCATTGGCCATTGGTACTGCTGGTTATACGGCAATGCTGTGTGTGATGGCCTTGCAAAAACACGGCCTAAAGCCTAGTGATGGTGAGGTTTTGGTAACGGGCGCAGCAGGCGGGGTCGGTAGTTTTGCTATTACGCTATTGAGTAAATTGGGATTTTCTGTGGTGGCCAGCACAGGTCGTATATCTGAGGCAGATTATCTGAAAAAATTAGGAGCAGCGGAGATCATTGATCGCGCTGGTTTATCAGCTCCAGGTAAGCCATTAGCTAAAGAGCGTTGGGCTGCCGTAGTTGATAGCGTTGGAAGTTACACGCTCGCTAATGCTTGTGCTCAAACTAAGAGTGATGGTGCTGTCGCAGCTTGTGGTCTTGCGCAGGGCATGGATTTCCCGGCAACAGTCGCACCCTTTATTTTGCGTGGAATTACCTTATATGGCATTAATAGTGTGACTGTGCCACGTGCAAAAAGAATTGCTGCTTATGAGCAATTAAGTAAGCTGGTTGATCTCAATACTTTGGATGCAATCTCGCATGAGATTAATTTAAAGGAGTCGATTCAGTATGCTGCAGAATTAATGGCAGGAAATGTTCGTGGTCGTTTAATTGTGAACGTCAATCAATAAGTCAGTATTTATTGAGAAGTTTGGGGTTTACGCATCTCTAGTTCGGACCAAACTGCAAGCTTCTCTTGATCAGATAATTCAGACCAGCTGGCAATTTCATTGAGCGTACGAAAACAACCGCGACAGTAGGTATTTTCAGGATTGATATCACACCAATTAATGCAAGGCGATGGAACGGTTGTCAAAGTAAACCTAAAAAATAAATGAACACGAAAAGCCAAGTGACTATTGAGAACTCCATCCATTATCCCCTAGCAGACCAGATGCCAGAAGTCGGTAGCTCTATTGAGGTTGCGCCAGGTGTGCGTTGGCTGCGGATGCGCCTACCCTTTGCCTTAGATCACATTAATTTGTGGCTCTTGCGTGATCAATTAAATGGGGTTGAAGGCTGGACGATAGTGGATTGTGGCATTGCCAATGATGAAACCAAGGCTACATGGGAGCAAATCTTTGCCACTCAATTAGAAGGTTTGCCTGTTCTGAGGGTAATTGTGACCCATATGCATCCTGATCATGTGGGACTCTCACAGTGGCTCTGTGAGAAATGGAAAGCCCCCTTATGGATTTCAATGACAGATTATTTAACGGCCCAATGGCTCAGTCATAAAGAGGGTGGTGCAGCAATCGGTGCGCGAGCTGGCGGTGGAGGATCTGCAGATCATTTTCAGCGCCACGGTTTAGTTGCACCAGAAGATTTAGAAAAAATAAGAGCGCGCTCAAATTACTATAGCAATATGGTGCCAGGTGTGCCACGCCAATATCGTCGCATCATGGATGGCGAAATGATTCTGATTGGTGGGCACGAGTGGAAAGTGATTATGGGTTTTGGGCACGCACCCGAGCATGCGTCTTTGTACTGCCAAGCACTGGGTGTATTGATTTCAGGCGATATGTTGTTGCCACGCATTTCAACGAATGTCAGCGTCTATGATGCTGATCCAGACGCTGATCCTTTGGGTTTGTATCTAAGCTCATTGGAGCGATATTTACCCTTGCCTGATGACACCTTGGTGTTGCCCTCTCATGGCAAGCCATTCACCGGTATGAAACCACGCATTGCTCAACTTAAGGCACACCATGATGCGCGTTTGGCAGAGACGCTGGGGGCATGTAAAAAACCGGCAACTGCTCGTGAGGTAGTGCCGGTTCTATTTAAACGTGAGTTAGATATTCACCAATTAACCTTTGCCATGGGCGAGGCTATTGCGCATCTGAATTACCTACTTCGTCGAGGAAAGTTGCATCGCCAGCTTTGCGACGACGGCGTGTTGCGGTTTTCCGTGGTTTAGCTGCTTTGGTGCTCGACTCCTCTGAGCCCGTTCCGCTAGCTGCGGCAGCTGTAGCAGACACGGCATCCCCAAAGGACTTGAGTGCCATCATGGTGGCGTGCTGCACCTCTAGACCTTGAATAGTAGATTTAAGGATATTGAGGTTCAGATTGAGCCAATTCTCAACACTTTTCAGGTCCTTAATACGCTTCTCAAGCTCATCGGTATCTAGGCCTGGGAACGCATTTGCAAATCCCCCTGCAGCCTTGTTGGCGTCGGCTGTGAAGGGGAATTGACCGGGCGCCTGGCCAGCAGCTGCTTGACCCCACATTGTTTTCATCATTTCAAGGCTTTGATTGAATTCTGGGATAGTTCCAAACATAAGAGCTCCGAGTGAGATAAAAGTGGCGTTTACCAATAGAATAAGGGATTCTAGAGATTATTCCCGGTAAAGCAATGCAATCTAATGGTTTATCCCAGCCTTACACTCGCGGTCAGGCATTACCTGAGCTACTGAAACAGCGTATTCTGATTTTGGATGGCGCCATGGGCACCATGATTCAGCAGTACAAGCTATCGGAAGCTGATTACCGAGGATTGCCAGGCAACACCCGTTTTGCAGATCATCCGGGTGATATCAAGGGCAATAACGAATTATTAGTCCTAACCCAGCCTCAAATTATTAGCAAAATTCATGAGCAGTACCTTGATGCTGGCGCTGACATTATCGAGACCAATACATTTGGCGCCACCTCGGTAGCTCAGGAAGACTACAAGATGGCTGAGCTTGCTTATGAGATGAATGAAGTCTCAGCAAAATTAGCACGCGCGGCATGCGACAAATACAGCACCCCAGATAAACCCCGTTTCGCTGCAGGCGCAATTGGACCTACCCCCAAAACGGCGAGTATTTCTCCGGATGTAAATGATCCCGGTGCGCGCAATGTCACATTTGATGCCTTACGCGCAGCTTACCGCGAACAGATTGAAGGACTGTTTGCTGGTGGTGTGGATTTATTTTTAGTGGAAACCATTTTCGATACTCTCAATGCCAAAGCAGCACTCTTTGCTTTGGATGAATTCTTTGAAGAAACGGGTGAGCGTTTACCAGTCATGATTTCAGGAACGGTGACTGATGCATCTGGCCGAATCCTATCTGGCCAAACCGTCGAAGCATTTTGGAATAGCTTACGTCATATCAAGCCGCTCACTTTTGGTTTGAACTGCGCTCTCGGTGCGGCGCTGATGCGTCCATATATTGCCGAGCTAGCCCGTATTTGTGATGCTGCAGTGTCGTGTTATCCAAACGCTGGTTTGCCAAACCCCATGAGTGATACCGGATTTGATGAGACCCCAGAAATTACCTCAAGCTTGGTAGATGGATTTGCAAAAGATGGTCTTGTAAACCTCGTTGGTGGTTGCTGTGGCACTACACCTGATCATATTCGTGCGATTGCCAAGGCTGTTTCCAAACGCAAACCACGCGCCTTCTATCGCGACAGTGCGGAGGTATCAGCATGAGTCAAGTGAAGAACGCCAGTGTGATGCCAGCAATGAAGCTTTCTGGTTTAGAGCCTTTTAACGTTACTGGTGCGGTTGGCTTTGTGAACATTGGTGAGCGTACTAACGTCACGGGTTCAAAAGCATTTGCTCGCATGATTCTGAACAACCAATTTGATGAAGCGCTTGCAGTAGCAAGACAGCAAGTTGAGAATGGTGCTCAGGTGATCGATATCAATATGGATGAGGCGATGTTAGATTCTGAGGCGGCAATGACACGCTTCTTAAATCTCATTGCTTCCGAGCCAGATATTGCTCGTGTGCCCATCATGATTGACTCCTCTAAATGGAGTGTGATTGAGGCTGGACTTAAGTGTATTCAAGGTAAGCCGATTGTTAATTCAATTTCCTTGAAGGAGGGTGAAGAGCCCTTCAGAAAACAGGCACGCTTAATTCGACGTTATGGCGCTGCTTCTGTAGTGATGGCGTTTGATGAAGTGGGTCAGGCAGACACTTTTAAGCGCAAAACAGAAATTTGCCAACGTTGTTATGACATTCTTGTAAATGAAATTGGTTTTCCTGCAGAAGACATCATTTTCGATCCTAATATTTTCGCAATTGCCACTGGTATTGAGGAGCATGACAACTACGCAGTAGATTTTATTAATGCTACCCGTTGGATTAAAGAGAATCTTCCAGGCGCAAAAGTTAGTGGCGGTGTATCCAATGTCAGCTTCTCATTTCGCGGTAACGATCGCGTGCGTGAGGCCATTCACACGGTATTTTTGTATCACGCTATTCAGGCTGGCATGGATATGGGCATTGTTAATGCCGGTCAACTTGGCGTTTACGCAGATCTTGATCCTGAACTGCGTGAACGCGTAGAAGATGTTGTTCTCAATCGCTTCAAAGAAAAAGATGGCAAAACACCTACTGAGCGTTTACTTGATATTGCCGACCAATTTAAAGGTGGTGGTGCAAAGCAAGTAGAAAACTTAGTATGGCGTGAAGGCCCTGTCCGCGAGCGTTTAACGCATGCTTTAGTGCATGGCATTACGACATTTATTGAGGAAGATACTGAAGAGTTGCGCGCCCAGATTATGGGTGATGGTGGCAGACCGATTGAGGTGATTGAAGGTCCCCTCATGGATGGCATGAATGTTGTTGGCGATTTGTTTGGTGCTGGAAAAATGTTCTTGCCACAAGTAGTAAAGAGTGCACGAGTAATGAAGCAGGCTGTGGCCATCTTGATTCCGTATATTGAGGAGGAGAAGCGTCTTCATATTGCTTCGGGCGGTGAGGCTAAGGCCAAGGGCAAGATCGTCATGGCTACCGTTAAGGGCGATGTTCACGATATCGGTAAAAATATTGTGACCGTCGTCTTGCAATGTAATAACTTTGAAGTAGCCAATATGGGTGTCATGGTTCCTTGCGCGGAAATTCTGAAACGCGCTAAAGAGGAAAAAGCAGACATTGTGGGCTTGTCAGGCTTGATTACTCCCTCGCTTGAAGAGATGACCTATGTTGCGCAAGAAATGCAGCGTGACGACTATTTCCGTGAACGTCAGATTCCGCTAATGATTGGTGGAGCTACAACTTCGCGTGTTCATACGGCAGTAAAGATTGCACCTCATTACGATGGTCCTGTCGTCTATGTACCAGATGCCTCTCGTTCTGTATCTGTAGCATCGAGCCTGCTGTCAGATGAAAGTGCCAAGAAATTCATTCAGGACTTGCGTGATGATTATGTACGTATTCGTGAACAGCACGCAAATAAGAAAGCGGCACCAACGATCTCATTGGTAGCTGCACGTAAGAATCGTGAGCTCATTGATTGGTCAACTTATGTTCCTGAAAAGCCAAAGTTTATTGGCCGTCGCGTGTTTAAGAATTTTGCTCTGAGTGATATTGCTAAGTACATCGATTGGACCCCGTTCTTTCAAACTTGGGATTTAGCAGGTAAGTTTCCGGCAATCTTAGATGATGAGATCGTGGGAGTGGAGGCTCGCAAAGTCTATGCTGATGCACAGGCACTACTAGATAAATTGATTAAAGGCCAATGGCTCCAAGCCGATGCTGTAGTCGCTTTCTATCCCGCCAATACGGTGGATGACGATATTGTTTTATATAGCGATGAAGCAAGACAACACCCGCTTTTTGTTTGGCATAACTTACGCCAACAATCTGAGCGGCCAGTAGTCGATGGTGTCCGTCGGCCAAATCGCTGCCTTGCCGATTACGTCGCTCCTAAAGACTCTGCGGTAGCAGATTACTTGGGTTGCTTTGCTGTTACTACAGGCCATGGCGTTGATAAAAAAGTAGCAGAGTTTCAAGCTAAGCATGATGACTACAGTGCCATTATGTTAAAAGCCTTAGCTGATCGTCTAGCCGAAGCATTTGCAGAGCTTATGCACCATCGCGTACGTACTGATTTATGGGGCTACGCTACTGATGAGATTCTGACTAATGAGCAGATGATTAATGAGGAGTATCGAGGAATACGCCCGGCACCTGGCTATCCAGCCTGTCCTGCGCATGAGGTGAAAAAGGATCTATTGCGCGTTATTGGCTCAGAAGATATTGGCATGACGTTAACGGAGTCAATGGCTATGAACCCAGCATCTAGCGTTAGTGGATTTTATTTAGCCCATCCAGACGCGCGTTACTTTAATGTGGGCAAAATCTCAGCTGATCAGGCAGAGGATCTTGCTAAGCGCCGAGGTGAGACTGTTGAGGATGTACGTCGACAACTATCTAGTTCAATCGATTAATTTCATGCCCCAGTGATTAGGGGCTGGGCTTCAGTTATTCAGACGCCCCACAGAACGGGTTCTTCCTTGGATTTGGCCTGCTTCATGAGCTCTAAAAATGGATAGGCGCGCTGCCCAAGCCTATCAGCTAATTTCGGTTTTTCTTGATCATCGGCATTGCTCTTAGCGCGCTCCTCTAAGTCTTTAAGAATGGCATTCTCAAGGTTTGTAATGAGGGTTGGTAATTGTTCGACCGTTAAAATGCCCCTAGGCTCGAGAGGGCGGCCCAAAATATCAAATATCCGTTGGGTGAGGTCTGCCAACATAATGACATCCGGACCCGCTTTAGAGCGAAATTGATAGATCATTTCCGTAGCTTACCACCTGATAAACTCACTTATCTATGTTGTTAACTAATAAAAATCGATTAATTCACATGCTGAGTTCTGCTTTGCAGGCTCTGGCTCAAGAGCGTGATCTTGGGGAGGCTCCCGTACCGCGCTTGGAGCGCCCTAAAGCTGTAGATCATGGAGATGTCGCATGCAATATCGCCCTCCAGCTCTCAAAGGCTTGGAAGCTGAATCCAAGAGAATTGGCTCAGTCATTGGTAGAGCGTTTACAGCAAGAAGCAGGGTATAGCGAGTTAATCTCTTCATGTGAAATCGCTGGCCCAGGTTTTATTAATTTTCGCTTAAGCAATGCAGCTAAAACCGCAGTAGTTCAAGAAGTTCTTGCTACGGGAGCTGATTTTGGTAAAGCTGGCAAAGACAGTGCTTCGGTAGCTAACGCCATGATTGAGTTTGTTTCAGCCAATCCAACCGGGCCTCTACATGTTGGTCATGGGCGTCAAGCTGCGCTTGGTGATGCGTTGGCCAATTTATTGGCCACACAAGGTATACAAGTACATCGTGAGTTCTATTACAACGATGCTGGGGTGCAGATCGCCAACTTGGCGCTCTCAGTACAGGCGCGCTTAAATGGCCTAAAGCCTGGTGATGCTTCCTGGCCAGAAAGTGCTTATAACGGTGAATACATTGCAGAGATTGCGACAGCTTTTAAGGCTTCACCCCAATACAAAGATGATCTTGAAGCAATTCGGCAATTTGCAGTTGCCTATTTACGTAATGAGCAAGATATTGACTTAAAAACTTTTGGTGTGAAATTCGATTGCTATTACTTAGAATCCTCTTTGTATACCGATGGTAGCGTTGCCCAAATTGTTCAAGATTTGCAGAGCATTGGAAAGACTTATGAAGCAGAGGGCGCGCTGTGGTTAAAGACTACGGATGATGGTGACGATAAAGATCGAGTCATGCGTAAGTCCGATGGTAGCTTTACCTATTTTGTTCCAGATGTTGCGTATCACACTAGTAAATGGAACCGTGGCTTTGAGAAGGTCATTAATGTGCAAGGCAGTGACCACCACGGTACGATCGCGCGAGTGCGCTCTGGGCTACAAGGGGTGGCACAAAAGCGGGGCTGGGATATCCCTAAAACCTATCCTGAATATGTTCTACACAAGATGGTGACAGTGATGCGCCATGGTGAAGAAGTCAAGATTTCTAAACGTGCGGGCTCTTATGTGACTGTGCGCGATTTGGTTGAATGGTCTGGCGGCGTAACTCCAGAGATGACTGCTGATGAGCGAGAGTTGGCCTTACAGCGTGGACGTGATGCCGTGCGATTCTTTTTGATCTCTCGTAAAGCGGATACCGAATTTGTATTTGATATTGATTTGGCTTTGCAGCAAAACGATGAAAATCCTGTTTTCTATGTACAGTATGCGCATGCCCGAATTTGCTCTATATTGAGTCAGTGGAACGGTGAATCGAGCGCACTAAAAGACGCCGACCTTTCCTTATTACAAAGCAAGGCTTCTGATCATTTATTACGTCGCTTGGCAGAGTATCCTGAGGTCTTGAGTGATGCAGCAGCAGATTTAGCGCCACATGCTCTAGCCTTCTATTTGCGTGATTTAGCAGGGGATTTCCATACCTTCTATAACGCAGATCGTGTTTTGGTAGATGACCCTGCGCTGAAGTTAGCACGTCTTGCCTTGTTATCTGCAACGCGCCAAGTGTTGGAAAATGGCTTAAAAGTATTGGGCGTTTCAGCACCCGCTAAGATGTAGTGTGGTTTTGGAAATGCTGCAGTAGTACAAAAAAGTGGGGATAGGATGAATCAAAGAAATCAACAGACTGACTTAGTCTTACAAGACAGATCGTCTAATGCAGAATATGGCGGTACTATTCTGGGCTTTATTTTGGGTCTCGGGGTCGGGCTGGGAATCGCATTCATCATTGCGTTCTATCTCTCTAAAAATACCCCCCAAGAGCGCCCAGGTGTTCGGGCCCCCAATCTACCATTGACCATTAAGCCTAGCCCTGCTCCAGCAGAGGGAGAGGCAGCCCAAGCGGTTGAACCGCTAGATTTAAATAAGCCTTTGCAGAGTAAGGTTGCTACCCCAACAATAAGCTCGGCAGATCCCATTGCGGATTTGGCGGCCGGCAAGAAGCCTGCTGAAGCACCTTCAAGCCCAGTGATGCCAGTGGCTAAGTCAGATGCCATTTATTATTTGCAGGTAGGCGCATTTAATAAGCGTGCAGATGCAGATGCGCAAAAAGCGAGTTTAGCTATTCAAGGAATTCAGTCACAATTAAGCGAGCTCTCAAGCGAAGGCAGTACTTTGTGGCGTGTTCGGGTTGGTCCATACAATAGTGTTGAAGAAAGTAACCCTGTGCGGGAAAAATTAACCGGCATGGGCATTAAATCAACTGTTATTAAATCAAGCAAATCATGATTTCATTCTCTAAACGATTATTTTTATCTTGCGCCAGCATTGCTTTAGCGATTTCACTCTCTGGCATTGCGAAGGCTCAAGGCCCGAAAATTGAAGAGGGATTTGACTATCGAGTCATGCCCGTCCCGCAGCCAGTTGAGACTAAGGGTAAGGTCGAGGTCATAGAGTTTTTCTGGTACGGGTGTCCCCATTGTTATGACTTTGAGCCTGAGTTAAAAGCTTGGCTCAAGCGTCAGCCTAAAGATGTGAGCTTCCGTAAGGTGCCCGTTGCTTTCCGTGATGACTTTATGCCCCATAGCCAGTTGTTTTATGCGCTTGAGGCCATCGGTAAAGGCGATGCTCTGAATGACAAGGTGATGTACGCCATGCATAAAGAAAATAAACGCCTGATGACTGAGAATGAGATTGCAGATTGGGTCGCCTCACAAGGGGTTGATCGCAATACTTTCTTGGCAGCCTATCGTTCATTTGCTGTGATTTCAAAAGCCCGTGCAGCACGACAAATGGCCGATGCTTATCGCATTGATGGTGTTCCAACGATTGTGATGCAAGGTCGCTATGTCACTTCACCATCAATTGCTGGTACTAAAGCAAAATCGATTGTGGCGATGGATTTCTTGGAAGAAAAAATCCGCAAAAACAACTACAAGCAATAATTAAATTTTGACGAAGCGACGCACAATCCAAAAGTAAAGAGGATAGGGCAGGATTCGTAAGAATTTCAGAAAACCGGAGAAACGTTTAGGAAAGTGAATATCAAATTCACCAGCCTGTATTCCTTTGAGAATTTCTGAGGCTGCCTCTTCTGCAGTAATTAAGGCAGGCATCTCAAAATCATTTTGGGCGGTAGCTTCGGTCGCTACAAATCCCGGTGAAATCATATGGACGCTTACCCCTTGCGGGAGCAGGTCGTAATATAAAGTTTCACAGAAATTAATAATTCCTGCTTTGCTAGGCCCATATGCCAAAGCCTTTGGGAGTCCACTGTAGCCGGCGACGCTACCAACAATAGCGATATGCCCAGTATGTTGCTTTAGCATCTCTGGCAAGACGGTGGCCACAGCCCGCATTGGTCCTAGCAAATTGGCATCAATGGTTTTTTGGGCAACTTCAAAGTCAAAGTTATCCGCTCGCAGTGGGGTATACACACCAGAGACAAAGAGCATCAGGTCTAAGCCGCCCCAGTTTTGCAAAAGCGTTTGATATGCACTAGCTAACTGTTCTTGATGCGTGACATCTAGGGGAAGAACTAAAGCATCTTGCTTATCAGCTAAGGCTGTAAGGCGCTCAGCACGGCGACTTGATAATGCCACTTTTGCCCCAGCTTGGAAGAGTGCCTTTGCACAGGCTTCACCAATTCCGCTCGATGCACCAATAATCCAAATCCGTTGGCCAGAAAAGTTACTAATCCCTTTTTGTTTCATGAGCTCAATCTATCGACCGACAATGCAGGGGCTTGATGTTTTAGGGTAAATTGCACGACATCAATACTCTTTTGAGTAAAGCCAGCCGCGCAATACATGAGGTAGAAATTCCAGAGACGAACAAAGGCTTCATCAAAGCCAAGGCGATATACCTCTTCAATTTTTTGATTAAAACTATCGCGCCAAATACATAGAGTTTTTGCATAGTCCAAACCAAAGGCGAACTCAGATTCAACTTCAAGGCCAGCCTTTGCTGCTGCTGCTTTAAATTTAGCGGGAGATGGCAGCATGCCACCTGGAAAGACATATTGCTGAATGAAGTCCGTACTGTGACGATAGCGCTCAAACAATTCCTCGGCGATCACAATAGTTTGAATGCAAGCCCTGCCACCAGCTTTTAAGCGAGCAGCAATCATCTGGAAATATTCACCCCAGTGTTTTTCGCCCACCGCCTCAAACATCTCAATAGAAGCAATGCCATCAAACTGCTCTTGGCAATCTCGATAGTCCTGTAGACGAACCTCATAGGTTTGATTCTGTTCCAAGGACGCATTTACTTTCTCAAGACGTAAGCTAGCAAATGCTTTCTGTTCGGTAGATAGGGTGAGACCAGTTATATGGTTCCCATTTTTTAAGGCTTCTTCCATAAATCCACCCCAACCACAACCTACCTCTAGGAGCTGATCTCCTGGTTTAGCTTGAATGGATTGCAGGATGCGGGAAATCTTGGCACGCTGAGCATCTGCTAGAGCTTGTTGATCGTTATTGGCAAACCAGGCGCTTGAATAGCTCATCGTGGGGTCAAGCCAAAGAGTATAAAAAGCATTACCTAAGTCATAGTGCGCATGAATATTTTTGCGACTTCCAGACTTACTATTGTCTCTTAGCCAATGTCTGAGCCGGTAGGCAATAGAGCCAAGCCAACTGCCATAGATTGCTTTCTCAAGGATTGCACGATTGTGTATGGCAAGTTCAAGTAAAGATTTCAAATCCGGCGTATTCCATTGGCCACGAATATAACTTTCAGCAAAACCAATATCTCCATGGGAGAGCACTTGTTTAAAGACGGACCAATCATGAATATGGAGCTCTGCATGTAATGATTCAGCACTATTACCAAATGACCGAAGCTCATTATTGGGCAAGGTCATCGTTAAATATCCGCCACGCAATTGTTCGAGCATGGCTAGGATCGTATTGGTGCTGAGCCGATACTGATCAGATTTCGTTTCTCTTTTTTGTGGACGAGAAAAACTTAAGCGGGAAAGTAGGGAGTGACCAGGGCGATTCATCGAGTGACCTCAAGTGCAGGAGGTTTAGGCTTTGAATGAAAGGGTACACCTTTTATCCATAATTTCAATGCCTGCCAATGAATTCTGCCAATCACTCCAAGACTCATGAGCGGGTATCGCAGAAATGCTAGGTAAAGCGCCCTTCTACTTAAAGGCTGAGATAGACCGCTAATACTGGTATTGATTAAAGGTTTGTCACCTTCGTGTAATTCAATACGGCAGACAGAATTTCTCTTCGATTTGCTATCTTGAGGAAATAAGAAGCGAAAGTGATATTCACCGCTGACATCACAAAACGGAGAAACATGAAATACTTTTTGACTGACGAATGTTTTCCCAGATTGCAGGGGGCTTCCGTCGTTCTCATGTAGGAGATAGCAATGGCGCTCACCAAATGTATTGTTGACTTCAGCTAAGACAGCCTGCACTTGACCATTAGCGCGAGTGCAGATCCAAAAACTAACGGGGTTAAATACATAGCCCAGGACGCGTGGAAATGTTTGTAGCCAAATTTCTCCATCAACATGGTCAATGTGATTTTCAGTAAGTATGCGCTCAATCCACTGAAGGCTGTCTGCATCGCCATGACCATGATCTTTATCAAAAAAAGAAAATAATTTGAATTGGTTGTCGCCCAAACCGTGCTGTGTCAGGAGCGTCTTCTGCTTAGCTCTAGAGCGCATCGGAATAGACACTGTAAAAACGCCGTATCCAAAAGCATTTTTTGCTGGACGAAAGCGTTTGTGTTTGACCGTTCCAAAATTGATAGTTGCTACATTCATCTACTGAGTATCTTTAATGGAGTTGACTTGTAGTGGTTGACGAATACTTTCTATTAAATCTTTGGCAACCAGCTCTCCGGAACGCAAGCCATCCTCATGAAAGCCAAAACCAGTCCATGCGCCGCAATACCAAATGGAAGAATTTCCCTGAATCAGGGGTAAGGCTTTTTGTGCTGCAATAGCCTTCATATCAAAGACAGGATGGGCGTAATGAATTTCATTATGTACAAGCAGGGGATCAGGTTCTGTCAGCGGATTCAAGCTCACAATAATTGGTGTATCCCTCAGGCCTTCGGGCAGGGGTTGTAAGCGATTAATTAAATAGTTCACGCTCACGTGCTGTTGAGCAGTGGGCGTTGCACCAGACTTGGCGGTGTAATTCCAGGCTGCCCAGCACCTTTTGCTGCTTGGCAGAAAGCGTTGATCTGTATGCAAAATAGCCCGATTTTTTTGATAAGGAATGGCAGCCAAAATATTTCGGGAATCTTGATTAATGCCGTGCACTAATTCAAGGGTTTGATCGCTATGACATGCCATAACAACCTCATCAAACCATTGAGATCCTGATGCGCTGATGAGCTCCACTAAGCCATTCTCTTCCTTGCTGGCATTCACCCTCAAAACAGGCTCACGCATGACTTTGACATGAGATTGCTCTAGAGCTGCAAGCAAGAGTTTGACGTACTCGCGAGATCCGCCTTTGATGGTGAGCCACTGCGGGCGATTCTGAATTTGCAATAGACCATGGTTATGGCAAAAGCGAACCATCGTTTGAATGGGAAACTCCAGCATTTGCTCGACTGAGCATGACCAAATAGCGCCAATCATCGGCAAGAAATAATTTTCTCTAAAGCTAGGGCTAAAACGATTGCGATCTAAAAAATCCTTGATACGTTCATCCGGCTCGGAATACTCGAGTTTGTCTGAGATTTGCTCTTCTGCTAATTTTGTCGCTAAACGATTAAAGCGGAGAATGTCATACGCCATCCGCCAAAATGAGGGCGATAGCAGATTAGAGCGCTGTCCAAAAAAGGAATTGAGATCATTGCCAGCCCATTCAATTTTTTGATTTCTGCCTGATTTTTGGGAGGCATCAATCGATACTGAAAAAGACATTTCAGAGGGTGCAATGGGCACACCAATTTCTTCAAAAAGCCTCACTAAGCGAGGATAGGTCTTGCGATTAAATACCAGAAAACCAGTATCTACACCATAAGTCATTTGACCATTGCTAGTATTTAGCGTGATATCAACTGTATTGCTATGACCACCAATATGTTTGCCAGCCTCAAAGATAGTGATCTCTAAATCTGGGTTTTGTCGTAATGCATATGCACAACCTAGGCCAGAAATACCGGCGCCAACAATGGCAACTTTTTTCTTAGCCACTAATTTTTTCTCCAAGCAGTTTTTCAATTTCACCAGTAATACTATTGCTATTTGGTTGCGTTAGGCTGCCAAATGAGTCAACAACCTTACCATTTCTATCAATTAGATACTTATAAAAGTTCCATTTTGGAGTGGTACCAGTCTTCGCAATGAGCATCTTAAATAAAGGATTTGGATTGGGTCCGCTGACAGAACTTTTAGCGAACATCGGAAACTTCACGTCATAGGTATTTTTGCAGAAATCTGCAATTTCTTTATTGCTACCAGGTTCTTGTTGCCCAAAGTCATTCGATGGAAAGCCTAAGACGACTAGGCCACGATCTTTATATTTTGCATACAGTTTTTCTAAGCCATCATATTGGCTGGTAAAACCGCAATAGCTGGCAGTATTAACAACCAAGACGACTTTTCCTTGGTACTGGCATAGATTTTGGGGTGCCTCATCCTGCAGCCTTAGAAAGGTGTGTGATAGCAGGGGGCTGCAACTTGCTGGGGCTGCATTAACCAGTGTTATGGGGGGCACCAGCAATAAAAGTGCTAGAGACCATCGTGCCAAGTGGCAAATCATGTTGAACCTTTAAAGATTGGGGTATGTCTAAGTCTAAGACATTCTGACAAATATCGTTGGCACTGGCTCATTACTATTAATATGACGTTATGAGCTCACTTCCCTTACCTTCATTCGAGTCCAAAGTATGCCCCTTGGGGGACTTAGAGACTCGGATTGCTTCACTTCCTAGGCCGTTGGTATTTACTAACGGGGTATTTGATATTTTGCATCGTGGACACGCTAGCTATTTGGCGCAGGCCAGAGAGTTGGGCGCGAGTCTGGTGGTTGGCGTGAATTCCGATGCTTCCGTAAAAATGCTTGGTAAAGGAGATGATAGGCCGATTAATACTGAGGCTGATCGCCAAGCCCTGCTCGCGGCGCTTGCTAGCGTTGATATGACGGTTTTATTTACTGAGCAGACTCCAGTGAACTTGATTGCCCAAATTCGTCCGGATATCTACGTTAAGGGCGGCGATTATGAAATCGATACTTTGGATGAAACACGCTTGGTAAAAACATGGGGTGGAAAAGCCATTGCAATCCCATTTTTATATGAGCGTTCCACCACTACTTTGCTCGGAAAAATTCGCAAGCAATAGTCTTTTATTGGGCAATAATTTACGAGAGATTTTGAGTCAACCAAGCCCATAGACCGCGAAGCACTAAGCCTTCAATAGGCTCAATTGGGAGGGTCATCAGGGCTCGATTTTTTTTGATCTCGTTTACCAAGATCTTGGCGTTACCGCCATCAAGCCAAATACGTTGAACGGGGTGATTCATCTCTTTTGCCAGTTGATACGCATAAAGAATGGCGCCAATTTGAGCGGCATCACATCCGCCAATAATCGCATCATTAGTACTAGTGCCGAATTCAACTTCTGTTGTGTGAGTATTCAGACGTTCCGCTAGGGGTAGCCCTGCAGTTTTATTTTGCAAACTTTCTTGCATTAATCCTAGGCCAGGCAAAATCCATCCACCGTAATGCACGCCGTTAGCGCCTAGTAGATCAATGGTGGTTGCTGTGCCAGTATTAATCAGTAAGGAGTTAGTTTTAGAGAGTGCTCTCGCGCCAATGAGGGCGGCCCATCGGTCAGGGCCCAGCTTGGCTGGCTCTGCGTAGAGAGAGCGCATACCCTCATATGGACTATCCCCTTTTAGCTGTTTCCAAGTAATGTCGTGCCACTGCGGAAAGAGACTTTGAATATTTGCAAGGGCTGCATCACCAGCAACGCAGCAAAATCCAATCGCATCTGGCTTAGGTATTGTTTTGGAAATGTAATCGGATAACTCTGTACGCAACTCGAGTGAATCTAAAGATCGCGTATTGATTGATCCAGAGTAGGCCCACAGCTTTTTTTGACGATCCGCAATATTTTGGGCGGAATCAACCGCAGCCCATTTGAGGCGAGTGTTACCAATATCGAATAATAAATATAGACTCATAATTGGGCTCTTAAGGAGACATCGCCAGCATGTATCCCCAGCGTGTGACCATCTTGATTCAGTAGCAAGGCGCCATTATCGTCTACGCCTGTACTAATCCCATGAATCTCTTCCTTGCCTGCCCCCGAAATAGTTACAGCCTGATTAGCAAAAGCATCCCAGTGCAGCCACTCATTTTTAAAATACTGAAAGCCATGCTTGCTAAATTTAGTGAGGTGTATTTCAAATGACTCAATCAGCTTAAGCCAAATATATTCATTTTCAGGTAGTGCATTGGTCTCAGCAATCAGTTGATCAAGAGCTGCTACGCCAAGTGAGGATGGACTTGAAATATTTTTAGCTATTTGGTGTGCATTTCGAAGATTAAGTCCAAGCCCAATAATCATCCAACTTGGCGAATGAGGGGATGTTTGGCCACCCTCAATCAAAACCCCGCCGAGTTTGGCATTATTTAGCAAGAGATCATTGGGCCATTTGAGTCTTAAACCTAATTGGTGGAGCCTCGTTTGATTGATACCAAGTGCTTGGGAGATGCCTGTAATGACGGCAAGGCCGATGACAAGACTCAGGCCACTAAGCTCGTTTGGGCGGCAGTGAAATGGATAGGCCAAAGAAAAGCAAAGTGTGTCTTCGGGTTTGGCATGCCAGATTCGGCCAGCTCTGCCCTTACCAGCAGTTTGCTCCTGGGCAATTCTAGCTACAGGGTCAATAAGTTCGCCAGCACGCCAGCGCTCCAACAAATCATCATTGGTTGATTTGGTGGTGGCGACGCGCTCTAGGATGCAATTCCAATTCATTTCCACATTGTAGAAAGGTCTGACCTAGAATTGGGGGATGCATCAGGAAGACCAGCGTCCTCGCAAGTTTGTTTGGCCTCTACAGGCCATGCCCTTAGCTCGAGCCATCAGTTTGAGCTATGCCTTATTAATCATTTATGTCAGTCTCACCCCCTTTGATTTCAATATTCACAATGGCATCTCAGGATGGGCCTGGCTAAACGCGCCCTTACCCCGATTTATCACCCTATTTGATGTATCTGTGAATATATTGGCTTATATCCCCTTGGGATTCTTGCTGGTATTTGCATGCTACCCACGATGGCGTAATTTTGTTGCTTTGGGGGTAGCCTTGGGATGTAGTGCTCTTTTGGCTTTCAGTGTCGAATCGCTACAAACTTGGTTGCCAACCCGCATTCCAAGCCAGATGGATTGGTGGGCCAATGTATCGGGAGGCTTACTAGGGGCTTTGCTAGCCATCCCTTTGGGTCCCCAGTGGCTTTCTGGCAGCATCATTCGCAAACGCTTTGACCAGTGGTTTGGCATCCATTGGGCGGCATGTGCTTTATTTCTGCTATTTCCTTGGTCGCAAATCTACCCGCAAAGTTCATGGTTAGGGACTGGTGTTTGGGGTCATGCCATCTTTGCATCCGTTGATTGGGGGACTATGGTTATTAACCATGTTGTCCAAGAGGCTGTTATCACAGCACTCTGTTGGTTGGGTGTGGGACTTTTGCTCTCCTTAGGTATGCGCCCTAAAGCGCCCCAATGGAAAATCCTCATTAGCCTTCTGTTACTAACAGTGATGATTAAGATTGTTTTTACTGCTTTGCAATTTGGTTCCGAGTTCAGTTTGCTGTGGTTGACTGCCGGTGCACTCTGGGGAATGGTATTTGGCAGTATTTTGTTGAAATGGACCTTATCACTCACGGGAATCACCAAGTTTTGGCTTGCCATCATTTTCCTGCTCAGTGCTACCTTGGCAATTAATCTTTTGCCGGATAATCCTTACTTTCTGCTGACATTAAGACATTGGAACCAAGGGCGACTTTTGCACTTTAATGAATTAATGCAATGGGTTTCAGTGGTATGGTTGCCATTGGCTTTATTTTGGGCTGTTCGTAATAGGGCGGCATTAAATTTAACTTCCTAATGAATATTATTTATGAGCTTTAAGAACCATTTATTTTTCTGCCTGAATAAACGCAACAATGGCTCAGATTGTTGTGATCAACACAATGCATTTGCGCTATTTGAGTATGCAAAAAATCGTGTGAAAGAATTGGGTTTAAGTGGCCCTGGAAAAGTGCGAGTGAATAAAGCGGGATGTTTAGATCGCTGTGCTGATGGCCCCGTTATGGTGGTATATCCAGAAGGTATTTGGTATACCTTTGTAGATACTGAAGATGTCGAAGAAATTATTCAATCCCATTTAATTTTGGGGCGTCCAGTAGAGCGTCTTCAGTTGGTTTAAATTGCTGCGAAAGTTTTATTCATGAATAGCCGTACAAAAATTATTCACATTGAAGGCGTCGTTGGACAAATTGAGATGTCCATCGATTTACCTGACGAATTAAAAACGAATCCAGATTTCCCATTAAGAGGCTTGGCGCTGGTGGCACACCCACACCCTCTCATGGGTGGGACAATGGATAACAAAGTTGCTCAAACCATGGCAAGAGCCTTTAATCAGTTGGGCTATGTCAGTGTGCGACCGAATTTTCGGGGTGTAGGTGCAACTGCTGGCGTGCATGATGATGGTATTGGCGAAGTCGATGATTTACTCCATGTGACCGATTGGATGAGGACACCATCAAGCTGGGCACAATTTGAGGCGGCGACAGGCCAAGCGTGGATTCATTCAGTCAATACGCTGCCCCTCGTGGTCTCCGGTTTTTCATTTGGCAGTTATGTAGGAACGCACTTGGTACAAAGATTGGCTGAGCTTGGCCGTCCAGCAGAGCGTTTTGTGATGGTAGGTAGCGCGGCAGGAAAGTGGGAGTTGGCTCTGGTACCAGCGGATACCATTTTGATTCATGGTGAGCTAGATGAAACGATTCCGTTAATCGATGTACTCAATTGGGCGCGACCACAGGAGTTAACGGTTCAAGTGGTGCCGGGCGCAGACCATTTTTTTCATCGCCGCTTGCATTGCATTCGTAACATTATCACTGGCGCTTGGTTAGGTATGCCTGATCATCGCAATGGCTAAGCTTGAAATAGATTGATTAAAAAAATAGTTAGAGAAAAGAATGACTGAAGATAGAAAATCCCTCATTGAATACCCCTCCGAGTTTCCAATTAAAGTAATGGGAAAGTCTAACCCTGAATACCTTCCTGCGATTTTGCATATTGCCCATCAATTTGATCCCACGTTTGATGAGAGCAAAGTTGAGCAAAGACCATCAAAAGACGGTAATTACTTGGGTATTACGCTGCCGATTACCGCCACGAGTCGCGAGCAATTAGATGAGCTCTACCGCACGCTCTCTACGCACCCATTGGTGAGTATTGTTCTCTAATTCACTTGCATGACTTTGCTAGTTAAGCGCTTAGGACTGGTTGACTATGAATCAACTTACCAAGCAATGCGTGAATTTACGCAAGGGCGTAATGCTGATACGCCCGATGAAATTTGGCTACTCGAGCATCCGCCCGTTTTTACTTTAGGCTTGGCAGGCGATCCCAGTAATTTGCATTCTCCGAGCAATCAAATTCCCCTGGTACAGGTTGATCGAGGTGGAGAGATTACCTATCACGGCCCAGGCCAGGTTGTGGTCTATCTGCTGCTAGATTTGAGAAGGTTGGGTATCTTTGTAAAAGAGTTGGTTTTCAAAATCGAGCAAGCCTTGGTTGATACGCTTGCTGATTATGGGATAACCGCAGAAAGGCATTCTGGGGCCCCTGGTATCTACATTACCCAGACTCAAGGTATAGCGCCAGAGTACTGGGGGTCCAAAATTGCCGCTTTGGGGCTTAAAGTCTCCAAAGGCTGTTCTTATCATGGCCTTGCGCTTAACGTAGATACTGATCTCGATGCTTTTGCCCGCATCCACCCTTGTGGCTATGAGGGCTTAAGAACGATTGATATGCAATCCCTTGGGATCAAGGACAATATGGACATTATTAGTCAAACCCTCTTAGGGCATTTGCAAAAGCAACTGATTACATCATGACCACCAACAAGCCCGATATTGAATCAACTGCCCACGCTCGTCAGGATGTGACGTACGACGCTTCTCGCAAGCAAAAGTCTAGCGAAAAGACTGCGCGTATTCCCATCAAGATTATTCCTATGCAAGAGGTGCTCAAGAAGCCTGACTGGATTCGGGTAAAGGCCGCTTCAGGTAATTCACGCTTTACGGAGATCAAAAAAATCTTGCGCGAGAATGAGTTGGTCACCGTTTGCGAAGAAGCTAGCTGCCCTAATATTGGTGAGTGCTTTGGTAAAGGCACTGCGACCTTCATGATCATGGGTGATAAATGTACCCGTCGTTGCCCATTCTGCGATGTTGGCCACGGTAGGCCGGATCCCTTGGATGTTAAAGAGCCTGCAAACTTGGCTCGCACGATTGCCGCACTCAAATTAAATTACGTTGTCATTACTAGTGTTGATCGTGATGATCTGCGTGATGGCGGCGCAATGCATTATGTCGATTGCATCTCTCAATCTAGAGACCTTTCCCCTAATACCTGCATTGAGGTTTTGGTTCCCGATTTTCGTGGGCGCTTAGATAAAGCGTTAGATATTTTTTCAGAGCATGCGCCAGCCGGCCTGCCTGATGTGATGAATCACAATTTAGAAACTGTTCCCCGGCTTTATAAAGAGGCGCGACCTGGTGCTGACTATGCACATTCTTTGAAGTTATTGAAGGACTTTAAAGAGCGTTTTCCCCACATCCCCACTAAGAGTGGATTGATGGTGGGTTTGGGTGAGACAGATGAGGAAATTTTAGAAGTCATGCGGGATATGCGTGATCACAATATTGATATGCTCACTATTGGTCAGTATCTCGCGCCTTCGGGGCATCACTTGCCTGTGCGCCGTTATGTGCATCCAGATACCTTCAAGCGCTTTGAAGAAGAGGCTTATGCCATGGGCTTTTCGCATGCAGCAGTCGGTGCAATGGTGCGGTCGAGCTACCATGCGGATCAGCAGGCACATGGGGCAGGCATTGTCTAAGCTATTTATACAAAGGCTGGGAGTATTGTTGACGGCAGTATTGATGCTTGTCGCTTGTAGCCCCAAGTTGGATTGGCGCACAGTGCAATCTCCGCAAGAGGGTTACAACGCTTTGTTTCCTGGTAAACCTGAGAAGATGGATCGACGTTTGCCGTATGAGGGCCAAGAGATTCCTCAATCACTCGAGGCTGTCAAAATTGATGATGATATTTACTCAGTGAGTACCGTTACCTTAAGTAAAGATCAAATTCCATTACAAGCAAAGTTGCTTGAGCAAATGCAGGACAATATTTTTAAGAGAGCTAATGTAGACTCACAAGATGACGTCAGTGCGGATGCGTTTTATCAAACCATTGGTCGCCAGAAATTACCGACTAAAGATTATTTTTTAGAGTTTGCCTCTACGGGAGCCTCTGAGCAGTCTATGCGTGTTCGCTGGATCACTAGAGCAGCTGCTGATGGCGGAATTCATATTTACCAAGTATCGGTTTTGCATACTGCACCAGCGCGTGTGGATGCAAAAAAGTTTTTCTTAGAAGAGATGTACGCTAACTTCTTTGATGAATTTCATCCTGAGTAAGCTAAATATTTAGCTTAGGATTTTTCTAGTGCAGCAACTTTAGCTTCTAGGGCCTCTAATTTTTCTCTAGTCTTGGCTAGTACTTTAGATTGCAACTCAAACTCTTCGCGAGTCACCAAATCCATTTTCTGAAATCCCTGATTCATCATGGCGAGGACATTTTTTTCAATCTCTTGTGCCGGTGAATTGCGAATCGCGTCACCAACCTTGTTTTGCATGTCGCTAGCAATCCGCTGGATTTGCTCTAGGATTTCACCTGGTTTTTGCATTGTGCTGCCCGCCGTTCTGAATTAGTTGCATAAAAGATACAAGTCCTATTTTAAGTTGTAGGGCCAAAAAGATGCAAAAACACCCAAAAATGCTGCAATTGCAGCAAAAAGTACTGAAATGGTGCAAATTAATGCACTTATTTGGGGCATAAGCCTTATTTCGGTGAATCACCAGAAATTACGAGATATCCCGAGATTCATGATCACTCCATGCAATAAGCATTTATCCCTTTTTCATTACATACAGCAAGGAGTAACACATGAAAACTATTCAAAAGACAGCCATCGCTCTAGCAGCTTCTGGCTTATTTGCAACAGCAGCATTTGCAGCAGATACCCCAACTAACCCTGAAGATGCAGGTAGTCCGATTTCTGCGAACGTTACTGTTGTAAATGATTACCGCTACCGTGGTATTACCCAATCCAACTATCAGCCAGCAATTCAAGGTGGCTTTGATTACGCCCATGAGAGTGGTTTCTATATTGGAAACTGGAACAGCTCAATTAGTTGGATTGGCGACCAAAACAGTACTGCTTCTGGGGCTGGTAACAATGTGAGCAGCAACATTGAGATGGATTTCTACGGCGGCTTTAAGAAAGAGCTAATTGCTCCAGGCTTTGCTTCAGATTTTGGTGTATTGCAATACTACTATCCAACTAAAGGTTTTAACTCAACCTTTATGCAGAATCCAAATTCAACTGAATTGTATGCAGCCCAAAACTTTACGCTTGGGCCATTGACTGGTTTTGTAAAACTTTCATATGCTGTAACAACTCTCTTCGGAATTCCTAATAGCGCAGGTTCTATGTACCCTGATTTGACATTGAACTATGACACTGGATTTTGGGGCTTGAGTGCTAACGGACATATTGGTTACCAATATGTTGCTGGCCAACCATTTACAACAACGGGTTATTCAGGCGCTCAAAATAATATTAGCTACACTGATTGGAAATTGGGCATGACTAAAGATTTTGGCGGCGGTTTATCTGCTCAGGTTTCCTATATCAGCACGAATGCAAACCCTGTCTGGTATAGCACTGGTGGAAATCAATCCACTTGGTCAGGTCGTGGTGGCGCAAACTTCTCGCTCACAAAAACTTTCTAATTCCTTCCTCTAAACGGAGAAACGTATGAAATTAATTACCGCAATCATCAAGCCATTCAAGCTTGACGAAGTGCGCGAAGCTCTCTCGGAAGTGGGAGTTTCGGGCATTACCGTCACTGAGGTGAAGGGCTTTGGCCGTCAAAAAGGGCACACTGAGTTATATCGTGGCGCTGAATATGTAGTCGACTTTTTGCCGAAAGTAAAAATTGAAGCTGCTGTTGAAGATGGCATCTTGGAGCGAGCGATTGAAGCAATTGAAAAATCAGCTCGTACTGGAAAGATTGGCGATGGCAAGATTTTTGTCTCACCAGTTGAACACGTCATTCGCATTCGTACCGGTGAAACCGGTGCGTCAGCACTTTAAAGAGAGGTTCAAAATGTTAACTCGGATGAAAAAATTCCTAGCTGGAAGCGCAATGGCCTTGGCTATTGGTGCAACTGGCGTCATGGCAACTTCAGTCGCTTATGCAGCCACTGAAGAGCCAGTAGCTGCGGCGGCTGCCAGTGTTGCTGGTGCAGCTGCTGCTGTCGTAGCAACCGTTGATAAGGCTGATACTGCTTGGATGATGCTGAGCACTATTTTGGTCATTTTGATGGTGCTACCAGGATTAGCGCTGTTCTACGGTGGATTAGTCAGAAGTAAAAATATGCTGTCTGTCTTGATGCAAGTAATGACCGTATTTTCTTTAATGGTCTTGTTATGGGTTATCTATGGCTATTCTTTGGCATTCGGTGCCGAAGGTCTAGTGATTGGTGACTTTAGTAAAGCATTCCTCTCTGGGGTCACTACGGCCTCACAAGCAGATACCTTTACGCCTACATCAAAGATCCCTGAATTTATTTTCATTGCATTCCAAGCAACATTCGCTGGTATCACTGCATGTTTGATTGTGGGTTCATTTGCTGAGCGTGTGAAGTTCTCTGCTGTGTTGCTCTTTTGCGCACTGTGGTTAACATTCTGCTACCTCCCAATCGCTCATATGGTTTGGGGTGCTGGCGGTTACTTGCTTGACAAGGGCGCACTCGATTTTGCTGGTGGAACAGTGGTGCATATTAATGCTGGTATTGCTGGCTTGGTAGGTGCATACATGATCGGCAAACGTCTTGGTTACGGCAAAGATGCTATGACTCCTCATAGCCTAACTCTGACAATGGTTGGTGCTGCATTGTTATGGGTGGGTTGGTTTGGTTTCAATGCGGGCTCTAACCTCGAAGCAAATGAAGGTGCTGCATTGCCATTCATTAACACTTTGCTTGCTCCAGCTGCTGCAGTATTGGCATGGAATTTGGGTGAGACTTTATTCAAAGGTAAGGCCTCTATGTTGGGTGCTGCTTCTGGTGCAGTAGCTGGTTTGGTTGGCATTACTCCAGCTTGCGGTACTGTTGGTCCAATGGGTGCTATTGCTATCGGCTTTATTTCTGGTTTGATTTGTTTATGGGCTGTGAGTGGTCTCAAGAGAATGCTGGGCGCAGATGACACCCTCGACGTCTTTGGTATCCATGGTGTTGGCGGTATTGTTGGTGCCATCTTGACTGGAGTATTTACTGCTCCTAGCTTGGGTGGAACTGGCGGCGCTGCTCCTGCTGACTTCTCGATTCTTGCTCAAACCATTATTCAGGCTGAAGGCGTCATCATTACCATCGTCTGGTGTGCAATCGTTTCAGTAATTGCATACAAAGTGGTTGACATCGTCATTGGTCTCCGTGTTCCTGAAGATCAAGAGCGTGAAGGCTTGGATGTGACATCTCATGGTGAAACAGCGTATTCAAACTAATTGACTAAATAGGGGGTGCTTAATTGGTCCCCATAGGTAATTTTTAGTGAATTTAGTGGGTAAAAAGGGCGGTATCTTCGGATACCGCCCTTTGTCTTTTAAAAATCTTACAATGGTGAGATGGTTCCACATCTAATTACTGCCCTTAGCGGACCTTTACTCGAACTCGAGTCAAAGGTCTTGGAAGCAACCCCAACGATTGAGCGCTGGTTTAGGCTGGAATGGCAGGAGCATACTCCGCCCTTTTATTGCTCTGTCGATTTGAGAAATGCTGGGTTCAAGCTCGCTCCCGTTGACACCAATCTTTTCCCGGGTGGATTTAATAATCTCTCGCCACAAATGTTGCCTCTCGCAGTTCAGGCGGCCATGGCAGCGATTGAGAAAATTTGCCCAGAAGCCAAAAATTTATTGCTGATTCCTGAGCGCCACACTCGTAACACTTTCTATTTGCAAAATATTGCTCGCTTAGCATCTATCTTGCGACAGTCGGGTTTAAATGTGCGCTTAGGCACATTATCTGATGAGATCAAGAAGCCAACTTGGATTGAATTGCCGGACGGCAATCGTTTATTGATGGAACCTTTATCCCGTTTGGGTTTAAAGAAGCAGCGTTTAGGTCTCAAAGATTTTGATCCTTGCTCAATCTTGCTCAATAACGATTTGTCAGCAGGCATTCCGCCGATCTTAGAAAATTTGCACGAACAGTATCTATTGCCAGGTTTGCATGCAGGTTGGCATGTGCGTCGCAAGTCAAATCATTTTGCTGCCTATGATGAAGTTGCCAAGCGTTTTTCAAAGGTGGTCGATATTGATCCGTGGATGATTAATCCCTACTTTACTAGTTGCTCGAATGTGAATTTTCATGAGCGCAAAGGTGAAGAGGAGTTACAAACAGCAGTAGAGCAAGTGCTGAAAAAGACTGCTAAAAAGTACCGTGAATACGGCATCAAAGAAAAGCCCTATGTTGTTGTTAAGGCGGATGCTGGGACCTATGGAATGGGCGTGATGGTAGTCAATGACCCCGCTCAGCTCAAAGGCTTAAATCGTAAAGACCGCAATAAGATGAGTATCGTTAAAGAAGGTCTTGAAGTGAGCGATGTATTAATTCAGGAAGGCGTATACACCTTTGAGAAGGTCAATGAGGCCGTAGCTGAGCCTGTGGTCTATATGATCGATCGTTATGTGATTGGTGGATTTTATAGAGTGCATACTGACCGTGGTCCAGATGAAAATCTCAATGCACCTGGTATGCATTTTGTACCCTTGGCATTCGAGCAATACTCTATGCCAGATTTAGGAGCTAAGCCTGGAAGTGCTCCACCAAATCGTTTCTATCTCTATGGCGTAGTAGCGCGCTTAGCCTTGCTAGCCTCATCGCTTGAGCTAGAGAGATCCGACCCAAATGCTGAAGTAGCATAATTTATTTTTCAATATTCGAACATAAAGATGGACTTACTATTTATTGCCGATCCTTTGGATACTTTTAAAGTAAGCAAGGATTCCACATTGGCAATGATGCGTGTTGCACAAGCAGCGGGTCATCGACTCTGGTTCTGTCAAAGTTGCCATGTATTGTGGCGCAGTAATGCAGTGGTGGCAGATTGTCAGCCGCTAGTAATTAAACCAAGTAGTAGTACTGCTTGGTACGAGCTAGGAGCCATTCAAGATCGCGCCTTAAATTCTTTTTCTGCGGTATTGATGCGAACAGACCCGCCGTTTGATATTGAATATCTGAATACCACATGGATGCTTTCTGCTGCAGTAAGGCAGGGTGCTAAGGTATTTAATAATCCTGCGGCCATTCGGGATCACTCTGAAAAGTTATCGATAACTGAGTTTCCGGAGCTAATTCCACCCACTCTAGTAACTCGTGAATTGGGTGCGATTGAGCAATTTCATAAAGAACATCAAGATATTGTGATCAAGCCGCTAGATGGTATGGGTGGCATGGGAGTCTTTCGGGTGGGTAAAGACGGCTTGAATCTTGCCAGTATTGTCGAGACCTTAGGTGAAAACGGCGCGAGGACTTTAATGGCCCAACGTTTTTTGCCTGAGATTACGCAAGGGGATAAGCGAGTTTTGTTAATCGGTGGCGAAGTCGTACCATTTGCATTAGCTCGGATTCCGCAGGGCAGTGAAATTCGGGGAAATTTAGCTGCTGGTGGTAAGGGTGTAGCTATGCCGCTCAGTGACGCAGAGCGCAAAGTGGCTCAATATTTAGCTCCACTTTTAAATCAACGGGGCTTGTTCTTGGTAGGATTAGATCTTATTGGGTCTTACGTTACGGAAATTAACGTCACTAGCCCAACGTGTTTTGTGGAGATTACCGAGCAAAGCGGGTTTGATGTCCCGCAATTTTGGTTAACAGCGCTTGAGAAGGCATTGGCATAAAAATGGTTGGAATCGTTATTGTTGCCCATACTCCTGTGGCTAGCGCCATGTTGGGTTTTGCTGAGCATACGTTTGGGGTTTTACCTGAAAGAGTGAGGGCTGTGGATATTCCTCCATATGAAGATACCAAGGCCAGTTTTGATCGTGTTTTAAAAGCTGCTTATGGCGTAAATTCTGGGCATGGTATTTTAATTTTGACGGATGTGATGGGGGCAACACCAGCCAATGTCGCATCTAAATTAGAGGCGCTTGGCCCTCTGTCTGGTTTGAATTCCCCAGTGATTGTGTTGGCGGGATTGAATTTGCCAATGTTGATGCGCTGCATTTCTCATCGTGGTGAAAGTTTGGAAGAGTTGGCGCAGAAAGCGCTTGCTGGTGGCCAAAATGGGATCTTGCGTTTGGGCTCTAAGGCTTTGCAGGAAACTACTGAGAAATAGAGATCAATATGCCAATTGCTGAAATTGAAATTATTAATAAGCTGGGTTTGCATGCCCGTGCCTCAGCAAAGTTATCGCAACTTGCTGCTGAGTTTCCCTGTGAAATTTTGTTGTCACGAAATGGTCGTCAAATTAATGCCAAGAGCATTATGGGTGTCATGATGTTGGCTGCTGGCATTGGGAGCACCGTGACCTTAGAGACGGTAGGTGATCAGGCAGATGAAGCCATGAAAGCTATTACTGAGCTCATTAATAATCGATTTGGTGAGGGCGAGTAAGCATATGACCTTTGCTTTGCACGGAATTCCAGTATCCAAGGGTATTGCCATTGGTAAAGCCGTACTGATTTCGCGCGCTGCACTTGAGGTGAGTCATTATTTAATCGAGGCTGGCAAAGAAGAGGCAGAAGCTCAAAAATTAATGGATGCATTTGAGCAGGTACGCCTTGAGTTAGCACAATTGCGACAAGGTTTGCCCAAGGATGCGCCACAAGAAATGGCAGCCTTCTTAGATGTGCACGGCATGATTCTGGCTGACCCTGCTTTAGCTCAGAAGCCTTTGAAACTTATTCGCACTCAGAGACTAAATGCTGCGTGGGCTTTGACTACCGAACTTAATGATCTGTTGGAGCAGTTTGCTGAGATTGAGGATGCCTATCTTAAAGAGCGGGCAAACGATATTCGACAAGTTGCTGAGCGAGTGCTGAAGGCTCTTAATTCGCAGAAAAAAGATGGCATAGACGATTCTGACTTATTGTCACCCAGCGATGTTGGAGCTGATGCAATTATTGTGGCTCATGATATTGCTCCTCACGACATGTTGCGTTTTAAAGAGCGTGCATTTACGGGTTTTGTGACAGATTTAGGAGGTAAAACCTCACATACCGCCATCGTAGCGCGAAGTATGGAAATACCGGCGGTAGTTGGTGTTCGGCATGCGAGTGAAATGATTCGTCATGGCGATTGGTTGGTCATTGATGGTGAACATGGTGTGGTCGTAGTTGCTCCAGATGAACAATTACTCTCCGAGTATCGATTGCTTCAAATTAAGGCGATTGAAGAAACCCGTAAGTTGCAAGAGCTTAAGCACTCTCGTACCGCGACGGCAGACAATGTGGCAATTGAGCTCTTGGCCAATATTGAATTGCCTGAAGATGCTACGCAAGCAGTGGAATTGGGCGCAATTGGAGTTGGCTTATTTCGATCTGAATTTTTATTCATGGATCGTCACCAAGCAATGCCTGACGAAGAAAAGCAGTATCAAGAATATCGACGTGTTGTTGATTTAATGCATGGCCTGCCTGTCAACATTCGGACTATTGATGTGGGTGCCGATAAAGCGCTCGGTTCCGGTTCTGATCTGTCGCAAACAGGTACATCACCATTGGGCTTAAGGGCGATCCGCTGGTCACTGACCGAGCCGGAAATTTTTCTCACCCAATTACGGGCAATTTTGCGAGCCTCAGCTCATGGACAAGCACGCATTATGATTCCGATGCTCGCCCACGTAAGAGAAATTGATGAAACATTGCGCTTGATTGAAAAAGCAAAGCAACAACTTCATCAGCGAGGACAGGCATTTAATCCCAATATTCAAGTAGGTGCCATGATAGAGATTCCGGCAGCTGCTTTAGTTCTACCTTTATTTATTAACCGCTTTGATTTTTTATCTATCGGTACGAATGATTTGATTCAGTACACGCTTGCAATTGATCGTGCAGATCATGCAGTCGCCCATTTGTATGACCCGTTTCATCCAGCAATTCTCAATTTACTTTTCAATATTATTGATCAAGCAAAGCGTGCCAATATTCCTGTTGCAGTCTGCGGGGAGATGGCCGGAGACCCGTCCATGACTAAGCTGCTACTTGGTTTGGGTTTGACCGATTTTTCAATGCACTTTAGTCAATTGTTGCTAGTCAAGCGCGAGATATTGAAGGCGGATGTTGGCCAATTGCGAACACGCATTCCAGCAGTACTGCAGGCAATTGAGCCCGAGGAGCAAGCCCAAGCGCTTGAGAAATTACTTGCTTAAGTAGTTTTGGTATTTAGTGGGGTTTGCCGCAAACCACGCACTCTGGATTTCTGGCAATACGAATTTCATTAATCTCTGTATTGAGCGCATTCCATAGCAACATTCTGCCGACAAGCGGTTGACCAAAGCCGATTAAAACCTGTAAAGCTTGAGCTGCTTGCATTGCGCCAATGATGCCTACTAGAGGCGAAAAAATTCCCATGCTGGCACAACTGACTTCCTCAAGCTCTTCTTCGGGAGAAAAGAGGCAGGCATAGCAGGGTGATTTCTCCTTACGTGAATCAAACACACTGAGCTGACCGTCAAATTTAAGGGCAGATCCAGAGACAAGCGGTTTGTGGTGTTTGAAACAGGCGGCATTAATTAAATGGCGGGTTGTAAAGTTATCCGTGCAATCTAAAACCAGATCAACTTTCGGCAAGAGCAAGTCTAGGAGTGGCCCAGATGCCCTATCTTGAACAGCATGAATCTTTAGAGTGGGGTTAATGCTCTCCAAGAACGCTTTGCCTGACTCCACTTTGCTCTGACCAAGCGATTTTTGGGAATGCATGATTTGACGTTGCAGATTAGTCAACTCAACACTATCGTGATCTAGTAAGGTGATTTCACCTACGCCAGCGGCTGCAAGATAAGGGGCAGCTGCACTCCCTAGGCCGCCAGCACCAATAATGAGGACATGAGAGCCAAGGAGTTCTTCTTGGCCAGCAATATCAATTTCTTCGAGCAGCAAATGCCTAGAGTAGCGAAGTAACTGCTCATCATTCATAAGCTACTAGCCTAGAACTTCTTACTCGAGCTTGGAAGATGAGCGCTTTACAGGCTCGCCGTTAATGAATGCTACTGCCTGAGAAAGCATGAAGTCATCGGCACTGCCAAGTTCAACAGGCTTTTTAGCCTTATCTTTTTCTTTCTCTTCAGGCGTTTTCTTGGCATTTTTTTCTTCAATGCGTTGTAGCTCTTCAAGGCGACGCTTTTCGCGATCAGCAATCAATTTTTCTTCTGAAGATTGCTTATTGCGCAAATGTTTTTCGCTGTCAATTTCACGTGTGATGAGTACATCATCAGGATCGCCATCTTTGTTTTGATCGACTGCAATATCAGGCTTAATGCCATATGCCTGAATGGATCTGCCATTGGGTGTGTAGTAGTAAGCAGTCGTGATCTTTAAAGCAGAATCACTTGTAAGGGGTCGAACAGTTTGAACGGAGCCCTTACCAAAGGTGGTTTTGCCAATAATGGTTGCGCGTTTGTAGTCTTGCAATGCTCCAGCAACAATTTCAGATGCAGAGGCAGAGTAGGCATTAACCAACACCACCATGGGTAACTTCTTGAATAGTGGCGGAATGCCAGCCAAGGGATCACCGGGCTCGCTCAAACGATACATTGCAGGCGTAGCGTTAAAGACCTGCTTGGAATCAGGTGTTTGACCTTTAGTGGAAACAATCACTGAATCTTCTGGCAAAAAGGCTGCTGCAACACCGACAGCCCCTTGTAACAAGCCGCCACCGTTATTGCGCAAATCCAGGATGATGCCTTTGAGATTAGGATTTTGATTGGCCAATTCAGTGAGTTTTTTAGCCAGGTCTGGGACAGTTCTTTCTTGAAAGCTCGTCACTCTGACCCAAGCAATATCTTTATCCAAAATTTTGGCTTTGACTGATTGAACTTTGATTTCTGCGCGCGTAATGGTTACCGGAAAGCTTCGCTCTTCACTTTTGCGAAAAACTGTGAGGGTAATTTTTGTACCAGGCGTACCGCGCATTGTGCGCACTGCTTTATCCAATGACATGCCCCGTACAGGCTTGTCATCGAGGCGAGTGATGAGGTCGCCTGCTTGTAAGCCAGCGCGTGCAGCCGGACTATCTTCAATAGGGTTCAGTACTTTGACAACACCATCTTCAGAGGTAATCTCGATGCCAAGACCAGCAAACTTGCCGCTGGTTTGTTCTTGCATTTCAGAAAAATCTTTTTTGTCTAAATAGGTTGAATGCGGATCCAGACTGCTTACCATGCCTTTGACGGCATCAGTCAGTAATTGCTTGTCTTCAATGGGTTCGACGTACTCGCGTTTAATTTGAGCAAACACATTCGATAGAGTGCGAAGCTCGTCTAAAGGCAGAGTGCTACCCTGTTGAGCGGTTGCTGATAGCTGGATGGTTGCTGCAACTCCAGCAATGAGACCTACAGCGACAAGGGCAAAGTTCTTAAAAAATACGCGCATGCTTCTTTTTACCCTAATCCAAATAAAAATGTTGAATTGGTTTGAGGTTGTCGTCTAGTTCGTAAACGAGCGGGATCCCATTGGGGACATTAATTTCCATAATGTCTTCATCGGAAACCTGATCCAAATACTTGATGAGCGAGCGAATGCTATTGCCATGGGCGACCAGGAGAACCCGTTTGCCAGCCTTCAGAGCAGGGGCGATAGACTCATTCCACAGGGGCAAAACCCGCTCAACGTTATCCTTTAAGCATTCTCCCAGAGGAATATCGGAGGGCTGTAGTTTTTCATAGCGTCGGTCATTTTTGGGGTTACGCTCATCATCCGCTTCGAGCAAAGGTGGCCGAACATCATATGAGCGACGCCAAATATGCACTTGCTGGTCGCCATATTGAGCAGCAGTCTCTGCCTTATTAAGACCGGTAAGCGCCCCATAGTGACGTTCATTCAGTCTCCAGCTGTGAACTACTGGCAGCCACATCAAGTCCATGGTGTCCTGTACGTGCCAAAGTGTGCGGATAGCCCTCCTCAAAACGGAGGTATAGGCCACATCAAACTCATATCCTGCTTTACGTAGGTTTTCACCTGCAGCTAGGGCTTGTTCGGTACCTTTGGGGGTTAAGTCAACATCAGCCCAGCCTGTAAAGCGGTTTTCAAGGTTCCAGGCGGATTCGCCATGACGAATAAGGACAAGTTGTTTCATAGAGCCATTCTATAATCCAGTGATGAACTTTCTCACACAATTTGACAATTTAGCGCTCATTGCCCTGATGTTTGTATCGGGTTTGGCGCTTTTCTTCCCTACATTATCTACGCTTATTGGCGGCAAAGGCTTGTCTCCGACTGAGGCGACAATCTGGATGAATCGTCGCAAGGCCGCTGTTTTGGACTTGCGTCCAGAGGCAGACTTCAAAGCGGGGCACTTGCCCGGCTCAAAACATATTCTTGCTTCCCAAATTTCTTCGGGGCTCGATAAGCTAAAGTTAGATCGCAAAAACCCCGTAATTTTGGTCTGCCACTCTGGCATTAGTGCACGCAAAGTGGTGCCCGAACTGCAGAAAATGGGCTTTGCTGAAGTGGTTGTCTTGGATGGTGGAGTTCAAGCATGGCAGGCTTCAGCCTTGCCCTTGGTTAAATAATTCATAGGTCATTCCATGCCACCAGTCACGATGTACAGTACTCAAGTCTGCCCATATTGCGTTATGGCGGAAAAACTCTTGCAAAAGAAGGGTGTTGCCAATTTAGAGAAGATTTTGATTGATCGAGATCCTTCGCAACGGGAGATCATGATGACTCGCACTGGACGTCGCACGGTTCCCCAAATTTATATCGGCGAAACACATGTTGGCGGATATGACGATTTGGTTGCCCTAGATCGTGCCGGCAAACTTGATCCACTTTTAGCTTAAAAAATTTATTAGAAAGCCTGATATGACTGAACAAACTACTCCAACTCCAGATGGCTCTGATAGCTCTAAAGAGCCAGGTTTTCGTATTCAACGTATTTATCTGAAAGATTTATCGCTCGAGCAACCGCATGCACCGCAAATTTTGCTGGTCTCTGCAGAGCCAACAGTTGAGGTCGAGGTAGATGTAGCTGTTACTCGTCTAGGTGAAGAAATTTTCGAGGTAGCGCTGATTGCTACTGTAACTGCTAAGGTAGATAGCAAGGTACTGTTCCTTGTCGAAGCTAAGCAAGCAGGTATTTTTGAATTCAGCAACATCCCACCTGAGCAGATTGATCCAATGCTTGGAATTGCCTGCCCCACTATTTTGTATCCGTACCTGCGATCCAATATTGCTGACACCATTAGCCGTGCTGGCTTCCAGCCGATTCATTTGAATGAAATCAATTTCCACGGCATGTATGAACATCGCATGATGCAAGCGCAGCAAGCTGCTCAGAATGAGAGTAATTCTTCTGAAGAAAGCAAAATCATTCTTCCCCACTGAAGTGTTTCATTAAAAGCCCACAGATCATGAGAGTGACACTGCTTGGAGCTGGATCCTGGGGTACTGCTATGGCCGCGCAAGCAGCCCGCTATCTTAATGATGGGGCTGTTTGTTTGTGGTCGCGCGATCCTGATCAGTTAGACCAGATTAGAAATACCGGCCAAAATGCTGCCTACTTATCGGGTGTAGCGTTATCCAAGAATCTCGATCTTGAATCCAGTCTTGAGCGTGCAGTTACCCGTCTTTCGCAAGAGGATTTATTGGTAATTGCCACGCCAATGTCGGGTTTATCAGAAACCGTTGCAAAGGTATTGCAGCTAGCCAAACACCCGCTCAATATTATTTGGTTGTGCAAAGGTTTAGAACCTAATACCGCACTGCTGCCCCATCAGGTGGTCGCTCGTGAAGATCAATTGCATAGCCATGGTTTGCAACATGCATACGGTGCACTATCTGGCCCGAGTTTTGCCCAAGAGGTTGGCAAAGGTATGCCATGTGCATTAACTGTAGCGAGTCAGTCAAAAAGTTTATGCGAGATCGTTCAAGGCGCTTTTCATCATGGCAATATGCGCATTTATGCCAGCGATGATTTGATTGGAGTTGAATTAGGTGGTGCGATCAAAAATGTCTTAGCTATAGCTGCGGGTATTGGCGATGGCTTAGATCTCGGTCTGAATGCGCGAGCTGCGGTCCTCACACGTGGTTTGGCCGAGATGATGCGTTTGGTTAAAGCTGCTGGCGGTAGGTCAGAGACTTGTATGGGACTTACCGGTGTTGGTGATTTGATTTTGACGGCAACAGGAGATTTATCTCGCAATCGTCGGGTTGGTTTAGCTCTGGCTGCGGGTAAGCCTTTGTCAGAGGTATTAAGTAATTTGGGTCATGTAGCAGAAGGAGTGCTGTGCGCGTCTGCGGTAAATAGCTTGGCTAATCGTCTCGATGTTGAGATGCCCATTACTGCGATGATGGTTCAGGTCCTATCAGGCACTTTAGATCCAAAAGAGGCTGTGAAAAAATTAATGGGGCGCGACCCAAAGATAGAGGCGTAATTTTTTCTTAATTGCCACCAGCAAGGCCATTCTGACGCCATGCTTCGTAAACAATAATGGCAACCGTATTTGATAGGTTCAAGCTTCTACTACTGTCTTGCATAGCTAAGCGCATGCGATTGTGAGGAAGAATGGCATTTCTCACTTCATCGGTGATCCCTTTAGTCTCAGAGCCAAATACAAAATAATCATTAGGCAGGTACTGGCCCTCATGAAATTTTCCTGAGCCTTTGGTAGTGAGGGCAAAAATACGATCTACCGGAGGCTGTTCGTTTTCTAGAAATGCTGACCAGTTTGCATGAACTTTGACTTTAGCAAACTCGTGGTAATCCAAGCCTGCGCGGCGAAGCTTGGCATCCTCCATTGGAAAACCCAGCGGCTCAATCAAATGTAACTTTGCGCCCGTATTGGCGCATAAGCGAATGATGTTGCCGGTATTGGGTGGAATTTCTGGTTCAAATAAAACGATGTTAAACATGGTCCGCTCTTCTTTATGCTTCGCTTCTTACGCTTGGATACAGTGTTCTTAATAGAACCCAGTTAATGACTCGGGAAACTCCATTGTCCTTCAGAATGCGGGCGATTTCATTTAAGGTTGCGCCACTGGTCATCACATCATCAAAGACAACGATTGTTTGACCTTCCAATGTTTTTTGATAAAGCGGGTTGATAAAAAATGCATCTTTAATCATACGTTGACGATTGGCTTTTGTTTCCGTGGCTTGATTATGCGCATGATGGTGTCGCATCAATATATGGGGATTTTTCTGCAGAAATTTTCCACAGTCAATTTTTCTCGCAATTTCCCAGCTTTGATTAAAGCCTCGTAGGCAGAGCTTTGTTTGGCTTAATGGGACAGGCAAAAGATAGCCCCTTAAATCCATATTCTGGTTTGCTGAAGCGAGTGTATTCCAAGCAAGAGCAAGACCACTTGCATAAAATAAGCGCCCTTGATATTTGAGTTGATGTAAGCATTTTTGTAGGCGTCCTTCATATCGGTCTAGACAATAGGTTTCATCAAAGTAAGGGGGATTTTTGGCGCACTCGCAACACCGATGATCTGTCAGCTCAAAATGATTTAGCATGCTTGCGCATTGACGACAGCATTCATAGTTTGAGAGTTGTTCATTAGCCAATAGTTTGATGCACTCAACGCAAATCTGTTGATCTTGAAATGCTCCGCAAACAATGCAAGCAGTGGGTAAAGCGTGGGCATGAATTGTTTGGAAAATATTCTGGAAGATAGACATGGGGCGCTGAGTATACTGAGCGAATGACCCAACCAATCAGATGGCTTCAGAACGAAATTGCAGACCGTATGTTGCAAAAGCTAGAGATCGTTAAGCTCGATACCAAGGATATTTTGCTTGTCCCTGATTTTCCTGGCACGCATGTTCAAGCGATACCTAAACGCTTTTCAAAAACCCGTTTACATGGTCTGCATGAAATTGGTTTATCCAATTTGGCATTATGGAAATTGAGGGTATCGCGTTTATGGCACTCTCGATTCATGGCAAGTCACTTAAGCTCTTTTGAGGCCTATAAAAATACGGGTCGTCTACCATTGCGTGATAACTCCGTGGATTTGATATTTAGTGTTTTATTGATTCAAGATTTATCTGATCCCAAGCACTTCTTGCAAGAATGCCGTCGCGTTCTTAGGGAGGGTGGATTGCTGGCATTTAGTTATCTGGGTCCAGATACCGCAAAAGAATTAAGGTCTGAAGCGTTCTCACAAAGACTTTCTCTAAGAGCCCTACCAAGTCCTTGGGACATGCACGACATGGGTGATGCCTTATTGGGTGAGGGGTTTTCTGACCCAGTCATGGATATGGAATTTTTGAACCTTGACTATGAGAGCAACGCTGTTCTTCTGCAGGATGTCAAAGCATTGAATTTGGTGGATGCAATAGGCATTGAGGGTGGCCAGATTGAGGATTTACCTAAAAAACTCACCCTAGAGGTAGTTTATGGACATGCTTGGGTCATCGGTAAGCACCTATCTAAAGCACAAGATCATGTGGCCTATATTGATCCAAATCAAATCGGACGCATTACTAGGAGTGATTCTGCTTAAGTGTAAGTGCTCACTATCTTTTAAACCTTTATCAAGGTTGAGCTGGTCAAGGTTTACCCGGTTTGTTGTTGAGCTCAAATAACCCTATAATCCCCCTAGAAGTTTTGGCTTGATACCGCTTTTTTGGGCTATCTGGGGCTATATAGCTGCAGAAGTTCATGACAATAAACAGAGAATAAGATGAATTTATTTGGAAAAGTCACTAGGGCTTCGCTCTACATAGCAGCTGCTTTTGGCACAGCATTGGCTCATGCCGCTGAAAATATGCCGGGTGGCCCAGCTGTCAATCAGCTTAATTTCACAGCTCCAGCAACCAAAATCATGCAAGAAATCCATTGGTTACATTGGATGATGTTGATTATTTGTGCAGTGATTTTTATTGGTGTCTTTGGGGTGATGTTCTATTCCATTCTGAAGCATCGCAAGTCTCTCGGCGCTAAGTCTGCTTCATTTCATGAGAGCACGACAGTAGAAATCATTTGGACTGTTATTCCTTTGCTCATCGTTATTGGTATGGCATTGCCAGCTACAAAAACTGTTGTTGCGATGAAAGACACTACGAATTCAGATATCACCATTAAGACTACTGGTTACCAGTGGAAGTGGGGATACGACTACATTAAAGGTGAGGGCGAAGGTATTAGCTTTTTGTCCACCATGTCTACTTCCCGTGAGGCAATCAATAACTTAGCTCCTAAATCAAATACGTATTTGATGGAAGTTGATAATGAGATGGTTGTTCCAGTTGGTAAAAAGATTCGCATGATTACTACTGCTAATGACGTGATCCATTCATGGACTATCCCAGCCTTTGGCGTTAAGCAGGATGCAATTCCGGGTTTTGTACGAGACACTTGGTTCCGTGCTGAAAATATTGGAACCTATCGTGGCCAATGTTCTGAATTGTGTGGTGCTGAGCACGCCTTTATGCCAATCGTTGTTAAGGTGGTTTCTCAAGAGGATTACACCAAGTGGGTTGAGCAAAAGCAAAAAGAAATGGCTGCAGCTTCAGATGATCCTTCCAAGGTTTATTCCCTTGACGAGCAAAAAGAGCGCGGTGCAAAAGTGTATGCCGCTAACTGCGCAGCTTGCCATCAGCCAAACGGCAAGGGCGCTGGTACATTCCCAGCGCTAGATGGCAGCAAAAATGTACTAGGACCAAAAGAAGCGCAATACAACATCTTGATTAATGGTAAGGGCGCGATGCCGAAGTGGGCAGGCGTTATTTCTGATGGTGATATTGCTGCTGTGATGACATACACCCGTAATGCATGGGGTAACAAAACAGGCGAAGTCATCCAGACCCAAGATATTGTTTCTGCTCGCGCAGGCAAGTAATTTAATTTATACAGATAAAAACTAAACCGGAGTAATCCATGAGCACTGTTTCCACTACACACGATCACGCGCACGATCACGCACACGACGATCACATGCCACATGGTTGGCGTCGTTGGTTGTTTGCGACTAACCATAAAGATATCGGTACGATGTACCTCATCTTCTCATTTGTGAGTTTGATGGCTGGTGGCGTAATGGCCCTCGGAATTCGTTTGGAATTATTCCAGCCTGGCCTGCAATATCTGCGTCCTGAGTTCTTCAACCAGCTCACAACAATGCATGGCTTGGTCATGGTGTTTGGTGCGATCATGCCGGCATTCGTTGGCTTTGCAAACTACATGATTCCTTTGCAAATTGGCGCATCGGATATGGCTTTTGCCCGCATGAATAACTTTAGCTTCTGGATTCTGCCAGTAGCTGCTTGCTTATTATTTGGTTCCTTTTTAGCTCCTGGTGGTGCTCCTGCCGGTGGTTGGACTTTGTATGCGCCATTGACAGCACAAATGGGCCCTGGCTTGGATATGGCCATTTTTGCTCTGCATTTATTAGGTGCGTCTTCCATCATGGGCTCGATTAACATCATCGTGACCATTTTGAATATGCGTGCCCCTGGCTTGACATTGATGAAGATGCCAATGTTCTGCTGGACATGGTTAATTACTGCCTATCTGCTGATTGCTGTAATGCCTGTTTTGGCTGGCGCGATCACGATGGTTCTGACAGACCGCCATTTCGGTACTTCATTCTTCTCCGCAGTTGGTGGTGGTGATCCAATCATGTTCCAGCACATTTTCTGGTTCTTCGGTCACCCAGAGGTTTACATCATGATTCTTCCTGCTTTTGGAATCATTAGTGAAATCGTTCCTGCATTCTCCAGAAAAACATTGTTTGGCTACAGCTCGATGGTTTATGCAACAGCATCGATCGCGATCTTGTCATTCATCGTTTGGGCACACCATATGTTTGCTACTGGTATGCCAGTAACAGGCCAACTGTTCTTCATGTACGCCACGATGTTGATTGCTGTTCCAACTGGCGTGAAGATTTTCAACTGGGTTGCAACAATGTGGAAAGGTTCGATGACTTTCGAAACTCCAATGTTGTGGTCTGTCGGCTTTATTTTCGTATTTACGATGGGTGGCTTTACTGGCTTGATCTTAGCGATGGCTCCAATTGATATTGGTGTGCAAGATACTTACTACGTTGTTGCACACTTCCACTATGTATTGGTAGCAGGCTCATTGTTTGCGATGTTTGCTGGCTTCTACTACTGGTGTCCAAAGTGGACTGGCTACATGGCCAACGAAACTCGCGGCAAGATCCATTTCTGGACTTCCATGATTTTCTTCAACATTACCTTCTTCCCAATGCACTTCTTGGGCTTAGCAGGTATGCCACGCCGTTACGCTGACTACCCAACTCAATTCGCTGACTTCAACATGATTGCTTCGATTGGTGCGCTTGGTTTTGGTTTATCCCAGGTGTATTTCTTGCTTTTCGTTGTCTTGCCTGCTTATAACGGCAAAGGTGAAAAAGCATCCATGAAGCCATGGGATGGTGCCAAAGGTTTAGAGTGGACAGTGCCTTCACCAGCACCACACCATACTTTTGAAACTCCTCCAGATGCTAAAGAGTTGCATGCAGCCGGTATCTAAAACAGCACATCAAAAATCTCAATCTGCGAATAATCGTAGATTGGGTTTTATCCTTTTAAGCATTGCCGCAGTTTTCTTTATTGGCATCGTGATTAAGCGGAGCATGTTGGGCTAAGCCTAGACAAAATATGTCAACTACTGCATCTATTAACCGTCAAATACTGCTCAAGTTACTGATTGCTTCAGTGATGATGTTTGGTTTTGGTTATGCTTTGGTGCCAATGTATAAAGCCTTGTGTGAAGTAACCGGCATTAACGTGGTCACCAGCAAAAATGACTACGGAATTCGTGCATACAGTGCAAACAAGGTTGGAAATTCTCAAGTTGATTACTCGAGAACAGTGACTATTGAGTTTGATTCCAATAGTCGTGGTCCATTTACTTTTAAGCCGGTGAAAAACTTTTTAGAAGTCCATCCAGGCGAGATGACTGAAATTGTTTATGAAGTCACTAACAATATGAATCGCTCGGTGGAGGCTCAAGCTATTCCGAGTTATGCACCTAAAAGTGCATCCGAGTTCTTTACAAAGTTAGAGTGCTTTTGTTTTCAGCAACAAACTTTGACTGCGCATGAAGTGAAAAAGATGCCTGTTTTATTTGTAATTGATGCAGGTTTACCTGCCGATGTAAAAACAATTACCTTGTCTTATACGTTTTTTGAGTTAGGTGTTGGTCAGCAGCCTGCGGGCTCCACCACTCCAAAAACTAAGGTAGCTTCATGAAAAAGAAAAGTAGCTTTTTGCAATCCATGGTCGCTGTGCTGTGGGCTTTTCTGGGCGTACGTAAGAAGTCAGGATTACAAGAAGATGTTGCTTCATTGAGTTTTGTTCACATTATTATTGCGGGGGTAATTGGGGCCATGATTTTTATGGGTGTCCTACTCCTCATAGTGAAAGCAGTGGTTTCCCTTTGATTATTTTTTGATTGAATAGAGAGAATAAGATGTCATCCAATTCAACCCCTTACTATTTCGTCCCTGGACTATCTAGTCATCCAGTGATGGCGGCAATTGGTTTGCTAGCCTTTGGTGCCGGTATGTCTGGCTGGGTTAATCATGAGGCTTGGGGCGCTCCCGTTACTGCTGTGGGCGTACTTTGGGTTTTATATGTTCTTTACCAATGGTTTGGTGATGCCATCTCTGAGGCGAATACCGGTCAAAACGGAATTAACGTTGATATTTCTTATCGCTGGTCCATGGCCTGGTTCATTTTCTCGGAGATTATGTTCTTTGGCGCATTCTTTGCGGCCTTGTTCTATGCCCGTAGCATTGCAATGCCGTGGATGGGTGATGTAGAAAGTAAATTAATTTGGCCTAATTTCACGGCTGTTTGGCCTAATGATGGCCCTGCGGGATTGGTAGAAAAATTTACCACTATGGGTCCATGGCCTATTCCGACAATTAATACTTTATTGCTATTGAGCTCCGGTATCACCGTTACTTATGCTCACCATGCATTACGTGAAAATCATATGAAGCAGGCCATTAGAGGCTTGGCTGCTACAGTGATCTTAGGTTTAATCTTCTTGGGATTCCAAGTCTATGAGTACTACCATGCCTATCATGACCTGAACTTAAAGCTCACCTCTGGTATCTATGGTTCAACTTTCTTCATGTTGACTGGCTTTCATGGCTTCCACGTATTTTTAGGTGGATTGATGTTGGCCATTGTTTTGCGTCGCATGATTCGTGGCGACTTCACTGCCGACAATCACTTTGCGTTTGAGGGTGCTGCCTGGTATTGGCACTTTGTTGACGTAGTTTGGTTGGGTCTTTATATCGCAGTGTATTGGATGTAACTCCAATCAAAAACGGGGCCTAGAGCCCCGTTCTTTTTTAGATGGCGCTTATCCATCTTGAGATACTTAGTTGCTACCGACCCTGACTCCAGTTGCTTCGATTAAGCCAAAGTAGTGCGCAACTAAAATACCTAAAAAGAGTAGTATTGATAGTCCGATGCGCAACATCAATGAATGGACCATTCTGGAGCTGCCACCCTTATCTTTCATCATGAAATACAGGGCGGAGCCAAGACTCCCTACAATCATGATTAACGCAATTGGAATAACCCACTTCATTTCTATTAACTCCCTTGAATATATTTTCTAGCCTGATTACTGGTCGTATTGTTGCTACTTTATCAGCCTTGGCGGTAATTGGGATTGGTTGTGGTGCGGGTGTATGGCAACTGAACCGTGCGCAGCAGAAAATTCAATTAAGCGACTCTTTGGCTGCCCGTTTTGCCTTGCCTGTGCTCAATGCCAATACTGAGAATTTAAGCTTAGAAGTTGCTACTGAGCGTCGAATTGTCGCGCAAGGACGTTTCTTGCCTGATCAAGCGGTGTGGCTGGAAAATCGGCCGCGCCCAATTCCTGCATCGGGCAGCAATACTGCTCAAGCCGGTTTTTATCTAATGATGCCCTTGAGTTTGGATGATCAAAATAGAGTCCTTTGGGTCAATCGTGGCTGGGCGCCTCGCAATAATGAGAATAGGGTGCAGTTGCCACCGATTAGCACCCCAGAGACAGCTGTAGTCATTGAAGGGGTGGGTTTCCCTCATCCTGGTAGGGTGTATGCATTAGGTGAGCAGGATGGCCCTATAACGCAGCCTAGAATTGAACAAAATTTTGATTTAGCCAAAGAGGCGACCAGACATAACTGGGTTCAATTGCCTTTTATATTGCGAGAGTCCAAGGCGGATAGTAGTGATGGTTTAGTGAGAAATTGGCCCTCCCCAACAAATGGAGTGGATCGCCATTATGCTTATGCTTTTCAGTGGTTTGCGCTGGCTTTATGCGGATTTTTATTTTGGCTCATCAGCGGCTTAATACAGTACAAACGTCAACGTAAAGATTTTGGAGATGAGGTTGAGCGATAAAGAATTATTAATTCCAGCATCACAGGCAGAATCATCAAGGATCAATGCGCAGACTAGACGTGGCCGCATCCAAATGCTTTTTCTTTTGCTTGCCTGCGCCTCGCCGGTGATTGCATCGTACTTTGCCTATTACGTTTACAAGCCAGAGGGTGCAAAAACGAACTTTGGCACTTTGGTGCAACCAGCGCAAGATCTCAATCCCGCATGGTTTGATATCCCGTTTAAGGGTAAGTGGACTTTATTGGTGGCAAGACCAGCAGGCGAATGTACGGTTAAAAATGAAGCATGTTTAGAGGCACTATTTTTAATGCGTCAATTGCGTATTGCTGTGGGTCGCGAAAGTAGTCGAGTGCAATTGGTCTGGGTTAATACAGATGGCAAGCCAGTAGACCCAGAAATATTATTGGCCTACGATGAGAAAACAGCGGGGTTCAAAATCCTTACTCTCCCCAAAGATCCCAAGCTCAGTGCTGAGTTTTATACTTGGCTAGATCGCGAAGGTGCGGGTCAGAAGATTCAGTTGATTGATCCAAGCCCTGCAAAGATGATGTATTTCCCGGTGACAAATTCTCCTAAAGAATTTGGGAGCATCAAGAAGGATCTGGAGAAATTATTGCGACTCAATCGTAAGGGTGAAAATCTGCAATGAGTGGCATCGTGCTATTTGGCGAGTTAGCCGCCATTGCCATTATTTTTGCCATTTTGCCATTGGCATATTTATGGAAGAAAGCGAGCTTTAACTTTTTTCAAAAACTCAATTGGGTCTTAGTCTTTATGACTTTTGATTTGATTGTGTTTGGTGCGTTTACACGACTGACTGATTCTGGTTTAGGTTGTCCGGATTGGCCTGGTTGCTATGGCACATCAAATCCGTGGCGCGCGATTGGAGAAATACAGCAGGCAGAAGCGGCTATGCCAACAGGGCCTGTCACCGTCATTAAGGCCTGGATTGAAATGATTCATCGCTATTTAGCCATGATGGTGGGGGCTTTGATCATCATTCAGGTGGGTGTAGCCTGGTCTAAAGTGAAGAGTCTTGGTAATACTCCCTTGCTGGGTAGCATTGGCCTTTTAGTGTTGGTATGCATTCAAGGTGCTTTTGGCGCCTTGACCGTTACTCTGAAATTGCAGCCTATCATTGTGACCATTCATCTGATGTTGGCCTTAGTTTTGTTGGCATGTTTAACCGCTTATGCGCAGAAACACTGGCAAGAGAAAAATTCTTCTATACGACGTTTGTCGCAAACACCTCTTTCTGTCAAGTTGATTATGACTGCAGCAGTTGTTTTGACTATTCAGGTATTTTTAGGTGCATGGGTAAGCACTAATTATGCTGTGTTGGCCTGTCCTGATTTTCCGACTTGTGTTGGCGCTATGTGGCCAGAGACTGCTTGGCATGAGGGATTCACACTCTGGCGTGAGTTAGGCTTAAACGCTAAAGGGGAAATGATTTCTCCAGCGGCATTACAGACGATTCATTGGGCGCATCGCGTTTTTGCAATTTTTGTAGTTTTAATATTGGGTCTTTTAGGATGGAATGCTCTGCAAGCGAGCAATCCTGCCTTACCAGAGATTGGGCGCATTGCTAAGCTACTCTTGGCATTAATTGTTCTTCAGGTAGTTACTGGTATCTCTAATGTGATTTTTCAGTGGCCGCTGGCTGCAGCATTGCTGCACACCGCGGGGTCTGCTGCTTTAGTGTTCTGCTTAGTGAGATTAAGTCAGTGGGCATCCTGGAGTTCGCCACTTCATATTAAGATGGACAAATCATTATGAGCAGTCCAACACCTTCCCTACCTAGCCCAATGCCGCGTTGGCGTCAGTACTGGGTTTTAACGAAGCCCAGGGTGACTCAGTTAGCTGTTTTCTGTGCCGTCATCGGCATGTTCCTGGCTACCCCTGGAATGGTGCCATACCCCGTTTTGATTGGCGGCATTGTTGGTATTTGGTTATTAGCAGGTGCAGCGTTCGCAATGAACTGCTTGATTGAGCAAGCGGTTGATGCCAAGATGAAGAGAACGTCTTGGAGACCTTCAGCTACTGGTGAAGTAACGCCCTTTCACATCACGATCTTCTCAATTGTGCTTGGCTCCTTAGGCATGATTATTTTATGGAATTTCTGCAACCCTCTAACGATGTGGTTAACGGTCGCCACCTTTGTGGGCTATGCGGTGATCTATACCTGGCTTCTCAAGCCAGCAACCCCTCAAAATATCGTGATTGGCGGTCTTTCTGGAGCAATGCCTCCTGCGCTTGGTTGGGCAGCGGTAACGAATACACTGTCTGCAGAGGCATGGTTGCTAGTGCTGATTATTTTTGTATGGACTCCACCGCATTTTTGGGCTTTGGCTTTGTATCGCCGTGATGATTATGTGCAAAGTGGTTTACCAATGCTGCCAGTGACTCATGGCGAGCGATTTACGCTACTCAATATTTTGCTCTACACATTAATTCTGATAGCTGCTACCTTGCTTCCTTATATCTATGGCATGAGCGGTATGATTTATTTGATTTCCGCAATTATTCTAGGCCTGATGTTCTTGGCATATGTCGTGGCTTTATTTATTTCCTATAGCGATGATTTGGCTAAGCGAACCTTTAGATTTTCGATTACCTATCTCTCGCTTTTGTTCGCCGCACTTTTAGTTGATCACTATTTCATTTGAGATGTATATGAATTTATCTAATTTTTTGAGAAATTCGATTCGAGTTTTGTTCTTATCTTTTTTTGCCCTGACAATTTTGGCATGCAGTCCTAAGCAGAGTTTCAAAAACGTGGACATCACCGGTAGCAAGGCTTTTGGTAATGACTTTAGTCTTGTGGATCCCGATGGAAAAGTGCGGACATTAGCCGACTTTAAGGGCAAGGTAGTGGTGATGTTCTTCGGCTATACACAGTGCCCTGATATTTGTCCCACAACCCTAACTGAAATGCAGCAAGCTATGGCGCTGTTAGGGCCACAGGCAGACAGGGTGCAGGTATTGTTTGTTACTGTTGATCCACAAAGAGATACGGCTGAAATTTTGAAGCAGTATGTACCTGCATTTGATTCACGTTTCATGGGCTTGCGCCCAGCAGATGAAGCTGCTCTTAAAAAAGTAACGAAAGACTTTAAGATTTACTACAAGCAAGTTCCTGGCCTAAGTCCGGGTTCTTACACGATGGATCATACGGCAGGTAGTTACGCATTTGATCCAGAAGGCCATTTACGTCTATACATCAAGCATGCGCAAGGTCCAGAGACCTTGGCACAAGACTTGAAAGAATTACTGAAGTAAGTGTGTATTTAAGCGGCTTGTGTTTCAAGCAGGCCGCGCATTTTTTTGAGTGCGGCAGTTTCAATTTGACGTACTCGCTCTGCTGAGATGCCATATTCATTGGCAAGATCATGCAAAGTTTTAGTGCCATTACCATCAGCATCCATTGCTAGCCAGCGTGATTGCACAATATTTCGACTGCGCTCATCTAAAGCCATGAGTGCTTGATCTAATTGAGGACCACGCAAAGCGTCGGTAGCTGCAGCTGCCATCATCTCTGTCGGCTCTTGACTGCTATCAGCCAGCCACTGAATAGGCGCATAAGCTGACTCATCATCAGAGTCATCACCTTCTAGGGCAACATCACCACCAGCTAGGCGCATCTCCATTTCTTTAACATCGGAGCCTTTAACATCGAGTGCCTTGGCTAGTGCCTCAACTTCATTTGGAGTAAGCGACGCCAGTGTTGGCTTATTACTGCGTAAATTAAAGAATAGTTTGCGCTGCGCTTTTGTAGTTGCAACCTTAACTAAGCGCCAGTTTTTGAGAATGTACTCATGAATCTCTGCTTTAATCCAATGGATTGCATAAGAGACCAGGCGTGCACCTTGACTAGGGTCATAGCGCTTTACGGCCTTCATGAGACCAACATTACCCTCTTGTATTAAATCTGCATGAGGAATGCCATACCCCAAATATTGACGCGCTACTGAGACCACCAAGCGTAGGTGTGACAACACCAATGTTTTAGCGGCATCTACATTTTCTGTGCGACGAAACTCTTGCGCCAAATGAAGTTCTTCGGCAGCGCTGAGCATCGGCACGCGATTAACGTAGGCGATGTATGAGTCGAGTGTCCCAACCCCAAGGGATGGCAACATCGGAAAGGCAAGCGAAGCCGCAGCAGTCTGCGCTGCTGGCAGAGTTTGCCGTGCTTGCAATTGCGGTTTGTATGCTTTCTTTTGAACCATTTTCTTTTTATATATTTCTGGTGTTAATAGAGGTCTATTTTAGCACTCTTGTCAAGAGAGTGCTAATGGTTTTTTATTATTCTAAGTATCTGATTTAATTGAAAAATTCAGCTGAATATTGCTCAGCTGTAAAAGGGGCTAGGTCTTCAATTCCCTCGCCTTTTCCAAGTGCTAAAACGGCCGGTTTATCCCCCTCATTGAGAGTTTGGGCGAGGGCGCAAATGACCCCTCCTTTAGCAGTCCCATCTAGCTTGGTCACAATGAGTGCGGTTAAATCTAAGGCTGCATGAAAGGCCTTCACTTGGCTTAAACCGTTTTGACCGGTATTGCCATCCAGAACCAGCAAAGTCTGGTGAGGAGCCCCAGGAAGGGCTTTGCCGATGACTCGCTTGACCTTTTTTAACTCTTCCATGAGATTGCCTTGAGTCGCTAGTCTGCCCGCGGTATCAATGATCAAAATATCGGTTTTACGAGAAATCGCCGCATGAATGGCATCGTGGGCCACCGCAGCGGCATCTCCACTTTCTTGAGTGATCACATCCACCTGATTGCGGCCACCCCATTCCAGCAATTGGTTGCGGGCAGCAGCACGAAAGGTGTCTCCGGCCGCTAGTAAGACTGATTTGCCCTGAGATTGAAAAAGTCTGCAGAGCTTGCCAATGGTGGTTGTCTTGCCAGCACCATTTACCCCAATCACTAGCCATACCTGTGGCAGGGTCTTTTGATCATGCTCATACAAGGGATTTGGGTTTGCCTCTAAAGGCTTGAGTAGCTTGGAAACCTCTTGAATCAACAGTTGCTGAAGATCTTCAGGGCTACTTGCCCGCTCTGACTTGGCGGCTTTACGCAGCTTGTTCATGAGCTGCTCGGTAGTAGGAAGCCCTACATCACTCAGGATGAGAGATTCTTCTAGGGAATCAAACCAGGCTTCGTCAGTCTGATTGGATTTAAAGAGGGAGCCGAGGGTTTTACGTAATCCGAACATAGTCGATACAATTTAATTCTTGCATCTTATCAATTTAATTTTAAGGATATGGTGATCTTACAGATGCGCTCGACTTTCATACGAATTTTCTGGATTTTGCTGGTATCAAGCCAATCGCTCATGGCTGCCCCCGATACGACCTCGGCTAATACCCATGAGTTTCAACTCGCCAATGGATTAAAGCTGATTGTTCGAGAGGACCATCGCGCTCCTACTGTTGCCCATATGGTTTGGTATCGGGCGGGATCAATGGATGAAGTGAACGGACGCACTGGTGTGGCTCATGTACTTGAGCACATGATGTTTAAGGGCACTCGCACCGTGAAATCGGGGGATTTCTCCCGATTGGTTGCTGCAGTCGGTGGTCGTGAAAATGCGTTTACTTCTCGTGACTATACGGCCTACTTTCAGCAGGTTGAAAAGTCCAAGTTAGATGAGGTGATGAAACTTGAAGCGGATCGGATGACGAATCTTTCTTTTCAGGATGCCGAATTCTTTAAGGAAATTCAGGTGGTGATGGAAGAGCGTCGCCTACGCACTGAAGATAATCCTAGTAGTCTTTTATATGAATCGTTGATGGCTACAGCATTTATGACATCACCTTATCGTCATCCAGTCATTGGCTGGATGAATGATCTAGAAAACATGAAGCCATCTGATGCACGTGATTGGTATCAAAGTTGGTATGCGCCAAATAATGCAACTGTCATCATTAGTGGCGATGTAGATCCTCAAGTCATACTGAAGTCAGTTGAAAAATATTATGGCGTAGCCCCTGCCCGTGAGTTACCGGTGCGCAAGCCCCAATTAGAGCCAGTACAAAAAGGAATTAAACAGGTGCAGGTCAAAGCGCCAGCAGATAACGCACAGCTAGCAATGGCGTGGAAGGTGCCTAAGCTTCAACCAGGAAAGCTTGACGATGCAGAGCCTTACGCTTTGGAATTGTTGGCCGCTGTCTTGGATGGCTATGACAACGCCCGCTTAAATCGAATTTTGGTTAAGCAGGAGCGTGTAGTGAATGATGTGGGTGTCGGCTATGAAATGGTCTCACGTGGCCCAGAATTATTCCTCATCAATGTCAGTATGGCCAAAGGAAAAACTGTTGCACAGGCAGAGCTCAGTATTCGCAAGGCTCTAGAAGAGATAGTTCGTAATGGTGTGCAGGAGTCTGAGCTGAAGCGAATTAAAGTTCGGATTTTGTCCAATCAAATTTTTAAGCGTGATTCTATATTTGGTCAGGCAATGGAAATCGGCAATACTGAAATGTCTGGTTTCTCTTGGCGAGACATTGATGTGATGTTAGAAAAAATGCAGACTATTACGCCTGCTCAAGTTCAAGCGGTTGCGAAAAAATATTTGGTGGATGAAGGCTTAACTATTGCGGTTTTAGATCCACAAGCCCGCAAGAATGCTCAAGTCAAACAAGGGGGCCAATAATGCGAGTAATTCGTATAAGCAAACATAGCGTAATTGCTGGCTTTTTGAGCTTAGGTTTGCTGGCATCGGCGCACGCGATATTACCTATTGAGCAGCTGGAGTCCGTTAAGGGAGCTAAGGCATATTTAGTACAAACTAAATCTCTGCCGATGGTTGATATTGAAATTAGCATCGATGCTGGAGATCGCTATGATCCAGCCGATAAAAGTGGGCTAGCAACCGTGGCTGGACAATTAATGAACTATGGAGCTAAGTCCCCTAATGGTTTGTTAACTGAAGCGCAGATTGCTGATGAGATTGCAGATTTGGGTGCCAATCTGAGTATTTCAGTCGGTGGTGAGCGCGCCATTATGCGAATTCGCAGTCTTAGCAGAAAAGATCTGCGTGAACGTGCAGTGCAATTGGCATCCTCATTGCTTGCGTCTCCTACTTATGATCCCAAGATTTTGGCGCGAGAAAAGCAGCGCATGACCACTGCATTGCTCGAATCCGAAACTAAACCAGAGGCAGTGCTAGAACGCCGTTTTAGAAAAACTGTATACGGAAATTACCCTTTAGGAAATTCCCCCTCAGTACAAACGATTGCCAATATCACGGCTGCTGATTTACAGCAGTTTCATAAGCAGTTTTACCGCGGCGATAGAATGATTGTGAGTATGGTGGGGGATGTGAGTCAGTCAGAGGCTGCTCAAATGGTTCAGGATTTACTAAAAGGTATCCCGCAATCAGGTGCGGCTATCCCAGCGCTACCGCAGTTAGCTCGCTCGCCAGTAGAGTCGCTCAATCAGCGTGAAATCAATATCCCTTTTAATACTCAGCAAGCACATATCGCGATGGGGATGACGGCAATCACTCGCAATAATCCCGATTACTTCCCATTGCTAGTTGGAAACTATGTCCTGGGTGGCGGAGGTTTTGTTTCGCAGCTGGTTTCAGAGGTGCGTGAGAAGCGAGGTCTAGCCTATAGCGTTTATAGTTATTTCGCTCCGGGTAAAGATACTGGTATTTTTCAGGCAGGCGTCCAGACTAAAAATGATCAGGCGGCTTTGGCGGTTGAGGTAATGAGCGCAACTATTGAAAAATTTATTGCCAATGGCCCAACTCAACAAGAGCTTGATGCGGCTAAAGCAAACTTAATAAATGGCTATCCACTAAGAATTGATAACAATCGAAAATTATTGGATAACGTGTCTGCAATCGCCTGGAATAATTTGCCACTCAATACGATGGAAGTTTGGACCAAGCAAGTTGAAGGTGTGACTTTAGAGCAAGTCAAAGCGGCGTTTCAGAAGTACTTGGCAATGGACCGCATGAAGATTGTTATCTTAGGGGCTCAAAATAAATAAGCGGGTTAAGTCAGTTGCACCCTCTGAGCTACCAAAGAAGATACGCATCATCGGTGGCATTTGGCGCAGCCGACTCTTAAACGTTTTGGATTTACCTGGACTGCGGCCAACTACGGATCGCGTTCGCGAAACGCTATTTAATTGGTTGGGCCAAGATTTAACCGGTCTAAACTGCATCGACCTATTTGCTGGTACTGGCGCTTTGGGTTTTGAAGCGGCATCACGAAGTGCCCAGTCTGTGACTTTACTGGAACGGGATAAAAAAGCGCACGCACGTTTAGCTGAAAATTTTTTGGCATTGCAGTCTTCTCCAGTCCCGGGATCAGTACAAATTTTGCATAGAGATTGTGTGGAGTACTTAAAACAGCAAGCAAACCTTTCGAGCAATTTGATTTTTATTGACCCGCCATTTCAGGAAGAGGGTTTATTAGATCAGGCGCTTATTCAAGCGGGGCGTATTTGTGACGATAGTCCTGGGGGCGGTATCTATGCAGAGTTTCCGGCTTCACGCTCGCGAGAATCGGTTGAAGCCCTTCTACCGGAGTGGCATTGTGGAAAATACTTAGAGGCTGGACAAGTAAAAGCCTGTCTATTTCGCTCTAGAAGAGGCTAAACTCTTGCCTGTAGCCGATAAAGCCATAGGAATGTTATGACGATTGCTGTTTATCCTGGAACCTTTGATCCATTTACCCGTGGCCATGAAGATTTAGTGCGTCGCGCCTCTAGTATTTTTAGTGAGGTTATTGTTGGTGTAGCCGACAGCCGTAGCAAGCGCCCATTTTTTACTCTCAATGAGCGGATTGAGATTGCAACAGAAGTTCTAGGTCATTATCCCAATGTGAAAATTGCTGGATTTTCTGGTCTTTTGAAAGATTTTGCTCGTGAGCACAATGCACGGGTGATTGTTCGTGGTTTGCGAGCAGTGTCTGATTTCGAATACGAATTTCAGATGGCTGGAATGAACCGATATTTATTGCCAGATGTGGAGACTCTCTTCTTAACGCCATCTGATCAATACCAATTTATTTCAGGAACGTTTGTTCGTGAAATTGCCATCATGGGTGGCGATGTGAGTAAATTTGTTTTCCCTTCAGTTGAAAAATGGCTTCTCAAAAAGGTTGCCGAAACGAATCAACTCAAAGAGTAGGGTTAGTCGACAAATAATATGGCCTTAATGATTACGGACGAATGCATCAATTGTGATGTGTGTGAGCCAGAATGTCCTAATGATGCTATTTACATGGGTCTTGAGATTTATGAGATTGACCCAAACAAATGTACGGAGTGTGTTGGTCACTACGATGCACCACAGTGTCAGCAAGTATGCCCAGTCGACTGCATACCTTTGAACCCTGCTTTTAAAGAAAATCAAACGCAGTTGATGGCTAAGTATCAGGCACTAACTGCTGCCAAAAAGGCGCTTGCCAAATAAACTTTAAAAACGGATTTGAATGTCTGCGACTAGTGCGTTTTAGAGTGCAAGTCCAGCATAGCTGCCTGAGTATCCCCTTTAAAAAACAAAGGCAGAATTTTTAAACCATCCTCAATGCTGGCATCAATTTGTTTTTGTTCAATTTGCAGCGGTCTTCTCAGAACATAATCAGCCACATCCATCGGGCGCGCACCTTCAGCCGCAAGGTCTCTGGGGTGGCCAATACCTAGTCGTAAGCGCCAGTAATTGGCAGTGCCAAGATGTGCTTGAATGTCTTTTAAGCCATTATGTCCGCCAGTGCCGCCTCCCAGTTTGAGTCGTGCTGTGCCAGGCTTGAGATCCAGCTCATCTTGAACTACCAAAACCTGTTCGGGGGTCAGTTTATGAAAACGACATAGCGCGCCTACTGCTTGACCACTGAGGTTCATATAGGTGCTTGGCTTGAGCAAGAAAAGATCTTCACCTTCCCACTTAGTCTTTGCTACTTTGCCATGAAAGCGCTTTTCACTTTCAAAGCGGGTGCTCAATTGTTTAGCGAGGGCGTCCACAAACCAGAAGCCAGCATTGTGCCGATCTTCTTCATGTTCTTCGCCTGGATTGCCAAGGCCCACAATTAATTTAGTCATGATTCTTGCTAAAGGATAAAAGCATTTCTACAAAAAAGAAAACCCGCTTTTAAGCGGGCCTTCTCTGTCGCAAAGATAAAAGAAAAACGATTACGCTTTATCTTTTGGAGCTTCAGCAGCAGGTGCCGCAGCAGCTGCAGGAGCAGCTTCAGTATCAGCAGATTTGACTGCTGGGATACGTGCGTTGGCCAATACTGGATTTTCTTGCTCAACATGCAATACCAGGCTAACGCCTTTTGGTAGGGCGATGTCTTTTGCATGGATACCATGACCAACTTCAATCTTGCCCAAGTCCACTTCAAGGAACTCTGGCAAGTCAGCTGGCAAGCAGGAAACTTCTAATTCAGTTGCGATGTGACTAATCACAGCGCCTTGCAATTTCACTGCAGCTGATGTTTCAGCATTGATGAAGTGCAATGGAACGCGCATATGAACTTTTTCAGACGCTGAAACGCGCTGGAAGTCGATGTGCAGAACCAAAGGCTTAAATGGATGCATCTGATAATCGCGCAACAATACTTTTTGTGCTTTGCCGCCGATTTCAAGATCAAGGATGGATGAGTGGAATGCTTCCTTGCGGAGAGCATGGAACAGTGCGTTGTGATCCAACTCAATAACAGTTGCGGCGTCTTTGCCGCCATAGATGATTCCCGGAGTTTTACCGGCATTGCGCAGACGGCGGCTCGCACCCGTTCCCTGTACGCTTCTTTCAAAGGCTACTACTTTCATATTCAATTCCCAAAATTAAGGTTAATTTCCGTTCGCGACCAAACAGAAAAGCCTTTGATTATATCGTGGGAATTGAGATTTTTGCCTAGAAAAGCCTCAAAACTACTAAAAACAGGGTCAGAAACGCTATTTTTGCTTTATTCAGCAAACATTGACATGACCGAATCACCCTTGCTAATCCGAGCCAGGGTCTCAGCCAGGATGGGGGCAACGCTCAATTGGCGTATTTTGGCCACTTTCATGGCTTCAGGGGTCAGTGGAATAGTGTCTGTAACAACCAATTCATCTAATTGAGAGGCTGCGATACGGGCTATAGCACCGCCAGAGAGCACGGCATGGGTGCAATAGGCGGTAACGCCCTTGGCACCACGCTCTTTGAGCGCCTCAGCCGCCTTACAGAGCGTTCCGCCAGTATCGATGATGTCATCCATGATGACGCAGTGACGTCCTTCTACTTCACCGATCAGGTGCATTACTTCGGATACATTTGCTTTAGGGCGACGCTTATCAATAATCGCCAAATCTGTGCCCAATTGCTTGGCCATCGCACGGGCGCGTACAACACCGCCAATGTCTGGGGAAACAATAATCAGGTCTTTTTGAGTCTTCTGGGCCTGAAGATCGGCCAGTAAGACGGGGGAGGCGTAAATATTGTCTACGGGAATATCAAAAAAGCCCTGGATCTGGTCAGCGTGTAAATCCATGGTTAAAACCCGCTCAATCCCAGCAACCGATTGCAGCATATTGGCTACGATTCTGGCGGAGATGGCAACGCGGGCTGATCGTGGACGTCGATCTTGTCTAGCGTAACCGAAGTAAGGGATCACTGCGGTTATGCGGCTTGCAGATGCTCGCTTAAGGGCATCAATCATGATCATGAGCTCCATCAAACTATCGTTTGTAGGCGCGCAGGTAGATTGAATCACAACGACATTTTTACCGCGGACGTTCTCTTGAATTTCTACCTGAATTTCACCATCAGAAAATCGACCTACAAAAGCCTTTCCCATCGGAAGACTCAGTTCTTTGGCAACAGCATGAGCTAAAACGGGATTTGCATTACCTGTAAAAAGAGTCAGTAAATCAGCGTTCATAGGAGCGGACATAGGCGGTTTGGGAATTTGGTAGAGGTCGAATGGATGTCTTTGTGTCGTATCTACAGTATTTGGCAGGGGAAGAAGGATTCGAACCTTCGCATGCTGGAATCAAAATCCAGTGCCTTAACCAGCTTGGCGATTCCCCTACAGGTCATTCTGAAGAAACCAAATTGTAAGCGGGATTTTTATTTAGCCCTCTAACAATTCGACCTATCCATCCTTTTGGAAGATTTTGCAGTAGATTTTTGAGTTTCGCGTGATCTTGGCTGGGATCTAAAACACCAAAAACGCTACTTCCAGAGCCGGACATCCGCGGTGCCGAGTTCGGCGCCACATCGGCAATCCAATCTAATGCTAGCTTCACTTCAGGACAATTTCGCACCGCTACTGCCTGACAATCATTGGATTGAAATGACTTTGGCGATGCAATAAAGCCATCTATTGTAATCGGAGCATGATCCCGGGTCAATTGAGGGTCTTGAAAAATCTGAGAGGTAGCGATCCCTTGATTGGGAAAAATGACCAAAAATTCTGAGGTTTCAGAAGGAAGGGCCTGTATTTGCTCCCCGATACCTTCCACAAAAGCATTTTGACCAAAAAGGAAAAAAGGCACATCGGCCCCTAGTTTGAGGCCAATTTGACATAAGGTTTTGGTGTCTAGCTGCAGCCCCCACAGGTGGTTAAGGCCGATAAGAGTCGAGGCAGCATCTGAGGATCCTCCGCCTAGGCCCGCACCCATCGGAATTTCCTTCATTAAATCAATTTCAACCCCATGCCCCACATTGCAGAACTCTTTTAAAAGTTGTGCAGCTCGAACTACCAAGTCTTGTTCAGGCGCAACACCCGGAATGGGATTAATACGACGCACTGTATTTTCAGAGATTGCAGTGAGTCTTAGCGTGTCGCACCAATCAATGAGTTGAAAGGCAGATTGCAGTAGGTGGTAGCCATCTGTTCGACGACCAATAATATGTAAAAACAGGTTGAGCTTAGCGGGGCAGCGAAGCTCTAAAGTGGCACCATCAATCTTCAATTCACTCATTCGGCGTATCAAAAACTAAGCGAATATCAATGGACCCAATATTCGAAGTGCGAGTCATTGTGAGCTTTTCTAAACGTTGAGCGCTTCCCCAGTGATAGCTTAAGGTCCAGCCATCCTGCGATATTTTGCTCACTTGCCCTTCATCATTGCGCTCAACACTGGCATTGCTACCAGGTCTGGTTTGACCCCGTAACCAATCCGAAAGTCCCCGAGCAGGCAATGGAAGTCCCAACGCATTTTGAATGAGGGTATCTGCATCAATTGCAGTCGTTAGCTGACCATCACGCTCCAAAATTGCTTCACCAGGCTTGATGGTGATTTTTGCAATGGATCCACCCATTGGATTGCGAATCTCTAATACATCTGTCTGGGCATCTTGAGTCAGCGTAAAGCCACCTGAGCCACCTTCATTTCTGCTTTCTGTGAGGCCTGTAACCTTCACTGCGAAACGGCCATCCCATGTACCTTTAAGGTTACTGGCAGCTACAGACCAATCTGGTTTTAAACGTTTTAAAGTTTCCTTAAGAGTAGGATTGTTTGCATCGAGCTGTTGCCCTTTACGCCAGATATCTTCAGCTTCTGCGGGCCGATTCATTACCCATAAAACCTCACCAATATGTGCAGCAATATCAGCCTCAGGTTTCATATTGAAAGCCTGCTGGAGTTGCTCTAGGGCTAAAGCATTTTTGCCCATCCTAAAGTTTACCCAGCCAAGACTATCCAAAATAAAGCCATCGCTAGGCGATAGTTGATGGGCTTTACTAATGAGCTTAAATGCTTCCGGTAATTTTATATTTCGATCTGCCAGCGAATATCCTAAAGCGTTCAAGCTATTTACATCATCAGGGTTTTTGCGCAATATTTCGCGCAAAGTTTTTTCCATAACATCCATGTACCCCATCTTTTCTGCAGACATGGCATAGGTATACAAAATGCCTGGATTGGTAGGAGCAGGCTTGACTGCTGAAACAATCTCATAAAAAGCTCTTAAGGCGTCAGACTCATCTTTAGCTCTTGCCAGAAGCCCCTGAATTTGTTGCAAGGTTTGTTCTTGTTGTGCAGGCGTTTGTTGATTGAGTAGAGAAATAGCAGGTTTGACAGCATCAGACCAGTGTTGATTCAAAATCAGTAAAGTAATCAGCACTTCTTTGGGTTTAGTTTGGCTTGGGCCGGCCAAGTCATCCCAAGTCTGGGCTGCTTGGAGTGCTAAGTCTGGTGCGCCTGCAGTAATAGCAATTTCCATTGCTCTTTGGGCTAGACGGGGGTCATCTAGTGTGCGAGCAAGCTCTAAGTAGGTGTTGTAAGCAAGCCCTGCTTCACCGCGTTGCAAGGCTATTTCTGATGCCAAGACTTCAAACATGGCTTGCCCAGTCTCAACGCTATCGGCGCGCGCAAGAGCTTGCTTGGCAGGAAGACACAAACCCAAGCCAATTGGGAACAAAATACTGAGGAAAAGTGACTTTAGTGAAAAAGTGGTCATAAGCACATTCTAATCCGCGAATCTACAATCCATTTATGCCAGAACTCCCAGAAGTCGAAGTTACCCGCTTGGGTATCCAGCCTCACATAGAGGGGCGAACGGTTAGTGCGGTCAAGATTATTGATGGTCGTCTGCGCTGGCCTGTTCCAACATCCTTAATCAAATCGCTTCCAGGCCAGAAAATTGTAGGGATCAAGCGCCGGGGTAAATATCTTTTATTAGAGTTAGACCAAGGACATCTCCTGATCCATTTGGGAATGACAGGCACTTTACGGATTCTCCCTAGCAGCGAAGCTTTGAAGACGCATGATCGTGTCACTATCGAATTTGGCAAGCTGAGTTTGCGTTTGCATGACCCACGTAAATTTGGGGCGGTACTTTGGCATCCCAAATCCAAAGGACCGATTGATAAAAATGCACTATTGCAAAAGCTGGGCGTTGAGCCTTTTTCACTAGAATTTGCTGGCGAGCTTGGCGCTGATGTTTTGTATCAACATTCGCGCAAACGCAGCATTGCCGTGAAGCAATTTTTGCTGGCTGGGCAGGCGGTTGTTGGAGTTGGCAATATCTACTGCTCTGAAAGCCTTTTTGAGGCTGCCATCCATCCATCTAAAGCTGCAGGTAAGTTAACGCGCCCGCAATGTATCCGGTTAGCAAATGCGGTCAGATCAATTTTGGAAAAAGCGATTGCTGCGGGTGGTAGCTCCCTCAAAGATTTTGTAAATAGTCAGGGTGATCCAGGGCACTTTATGATGCAAACTAAAGTCTACGATCGAAAAGATCAGCCTTGCAAGGTTTGTAAGACGCCCATTAAGCAAATAGTGCAAGGCCAACGCTCTACTTATTTTTGCCCTCAATGTCAAAAGCGCTAACTGCCAGCTTTGCTAAAAAGCTCATTGATTGGCACGGGCGGGATGGGCGTCAAGGCCTGCCCTGGCAAGGCATACGCGATCCTTATGCGGTATGGGTCTCTGAAATTATGTTGCAGCAAACCCAAGTAGCTACTGTTTTAGAGCGTTACCCGCGCTTTATGAAACGTTTTCCAAATGTTCAAAAATTAGCAGCTGCACCACTTGATGATGTTTTGGCTGAGTGGGCTGGTTTGGGGTACTACTCACGTGCACGCAATCTTCATGCCTGTGCAAATCAAGTCGTGACACAGTTCGGTGGAAAATTTCCTAGTGACCCACTATTGCTTGAGCAACTGAAGGGGATTGGTAGATCTACTGCGGGTGCAATTGCTGCATTTGCATTTCATGTGCGTGCGCCAATATTGGACGCCAACGTAAAACGAATTTTGGCAAGATTATTTGGCATAGAAGGGGCACTGCAAGACAAGGCTGTGAATGATCAACTCTGGCTCTTGGCGCAAGACTTACTACCTCAAGATTCACAAGAGATGCCGGTGTATACGCAAGCACTGATGGACTTTGGTGCAACGTGGTGCACCTCTCGTAAGCCAGTATGTTTGTCGACAGAGCGAAAATGTCCTTTTGAAAAACAATGTCAAGCTAATTTGAGTAATCAAGTTTTAGAGTTACCTCATAAAGTCATCAAAACAAAGTCTCCAGAATTTAATTGCGATATGTTGCTGCTCAGACATGGCAATTCAGTTTTATTGGAAAGAAGGCCAGATAAGGCTATTTGGGGCGGCTTATGGTCTTTGCCAGAATCACCCTGGCGTCCCAAAGAGACAAAAGATCAAGAATCTCAAAGGGATGGGGCTCTCCCGGAACCCCATATCAATGCAGCTCAATTATTTGAGATGATGCTGTCACGAGAGGATGTTTCTGCACTATTGAAATCTTGCCAGTCATTTGAGCGTGGCGAGAAAATCAAACATATCTTTACCCATAGACGCTTATGGATGCAAATCTGGAACGTATCCATTGCCGATAGTGTGCAATTGACTGGAGATGGATTGAAGTGGGTTTCCCTCCGTCAGCTTGGGAAATACGGCTTACCGCAGCCGATTAAAGTGCTGCTGCAGGGAGCGAGTCTAGTTCGCGGTGACGATCTAAGAAATTAATTTGCAGCGCTGCTAAATTGGCTTGTGCTTGAAAGTGTTGGATAAGACGAGTGACCAAATATACGGAGCGGTGTTGACCGCCCGTGCAGCCAATCGCAACGGTAAGATAGCTTCTACCATCAGCGATGTAGTGGGGAAGCCATTTTTCAACGAATTGGACAATGTCATTCTCCATGCTCACGACTTCAGGAATCTTCTCGAGAAATTCTCTTACTGGCTGGTCTTTGCCGGACAGGGGGCGCAGCGCTTTGTCATAGTGAGGATTAGGTAAGCAGCGCACATCAAATACTAGATCCGCCTCACTGGGCAAACCTTTTTTAAAACCAAAGGATTCAAATACAACGGTTAAACCAACCGGTTTATCTTTGAGTAAATCTTGCATCCAGGAGCGCAATGCATGTGCTGGAAGATTGCTGGTGTCGATCGAATGTGCTTGTGCGCGTAAGGGTTCAAGTAAGTTTCGCTCTTTATCAATTGCCTCAATGAGGGTGCTTTCTTGGGCGGCATCTCTTTTTACAGACAGCGGGTGACGCCTGCGGGTCTCTGAGAATCGTTGAATCAGGGTATTGGTATCGGCGTTCAAGAAGATCACTCGCACCTGATGATCACGTCGTAAGTTCTCTAATATCTGGGGCAGCTGTGCAATGGTTTGACCACGGCGGGCATCAATTGCCACAGCCACTCGCTCACAGTTCTCGCTCTGAAGTGTCTGGATGAGATTTTCTAAAAGGGTAACTGGGAGATTGTCTACGCAGTCATAGCCTGCGTCTTCAAAGGCTCTTAGTGCAACGGATTTACCTGAACCTGAAATTCCGGTAATCAGATTAATTTGCATATTTAGATCAAGCGACCTTGAGACTTCACGGCATCAGCTTCAGCGTTCATTTGCAAGCGCTGGCGTTCAATAAATTCTTTGAGAGTGTCAATGCCGCGTAATTGCAAAATAGTATTTCGAACCGCAGCCTCAACTAGTACCGCTAAGTTACGACCGGCTGCCACTTGGATCTTCACAGTGCGAATAGGAATTCCTAAAACATCAATGTGCTGCGCTTCTAAGGGGAGTCGTTCAAATTCACCATCATTGCGGCGAACTAGCTGCACAATGAGGCGTAGCTTGAGTTTGCGACGCACGGCGGTTTCGCCAAAGATCGTGCGGATGTCAAGCAATCCCAAGCCACGTACCTCTAAGAGGTTGCGCAAAATAACGGGGCAACGACCTTCGATATAGTCAGGTCCAAGTCGCGCAAAATCAACAGCATCGTCTGCTACTAATCCATGCCCGCGTGAAATTAATTCAAGACCTAGTTCGCTTTTGCCTAGACCAGACTCTCCCATAATCAAAACACCTAAACCCAGAATGTCCATAAACACGCCGTGCATCGTGATTTGGGGGGCGCCTATTTTGGTCAGATAGGTGCGTAAATGATCGATAACTTCAGCAGCCGAGATCGTCGTTGTAAACAGCGGCGTAGAGGATCGTTGACAGAAAAGCTGAAGATCAGGATCGGCTGCCTTACCATCAGCCACAATCACACAAGGTGGAGTTTTGGAGATAAGACTTGAGATTTGTTCTTGACGCTGCTTAGGCTCAAGCTCAGCGTGATAGTCAACTTCTTGAATCCCAAAAATCTGAATGCGACTAGGGTGAATGAGGTTTAAGTGGCCAACTAAGTCAGAACTGGCCGCCGCTGCTTTAACTGCTTCAAGCGGGAAGGTACGGTCTGCTCCTTCAAGGCCACCAATCCAGGAGAGCTTTAGTTCTGAAACGTTGTCATCAAAAATCTGCTGTGCGGTGACGCCCTCAAGGAGCAAGGGTTGGGTCATGACTGAGAGCCCCAATGCTGCAGGAGATGGTATACCTGTTCAGGCCCAGCCTCGTTCGCAAGAGCTTTTCGAGCATCTGGGTCTGACAGTAGTTGGGCAATTGACGACAAAATCTCGAGATGCTGTTGAGTGGCTTTTTCTGGGACAAGCAGGAAAATCAAAATAGAAACCGCTTCTCCGTCGGGAGCGGCAAACTCGATAGGCTCTTTTAATTTAATAAATGCTGCGATTGGTTGCTTTAAGCCTTTGACTCGGCCATGGGGAATTGCAACACCAGCACCTAGGGCAGTAGAGCCCAAATCTTCCCGAGCATTGAGAAAACCAACTACTGAGTCAGCCTCTAAGCCGGCTTCTTTGGCAAAAAGTGCGCCAGCTGCCGCAAATGCCTCAGCCCTACTCTTAGAAGGGTTATCTAAGGCAATGCGGTCTAGCGTGAATAAATCGGTCAGGGCATTCATGTCAATTGATTATAGGTGTCCTGACGGCCAAGATTACTCAAAATGCTTTTCGTGATGATGATCTTGGATTTTTTCTTTGTGTTTAACAACTTGACGCTCCAGTTTGTCCACTACTGCATCCATCGCATGGTAAAGATCGGCATTATGGGCTTGGGCAAATAATTCCTTACCCTTTAAGTGAATGGTGATCTCAGCGGATTGACGAAGATCTTTCTCTTTGGCGTTATCAACAATCAAAAATGCAGAGGCATCTAGTACGTGATCAAAGTGCTTACGAATTTTGGCTAACCCAGTTTCAAGGTGAGTACGCATGGCGGGGGTAACTTCGACATGACGGCTATTAATTTTTAAATTCATCAGCAGCTCCTATTCAAAGCAAAATGCATGCGCAAATAATTACCCGGGGTGCGCAGCAAGCCCCTGTAATGTTTCTATTTGTTCTATCTGGAATTGAATTTCATGAACCTCCAGCGTATCAGCGATTTTGCTGAAAACCAAGGGGGCAGATCATATTTATTAAATAAATATTGAAAAAACCAAAAAATTACATGCGGAAGTTTTCGCCCAAATAGACTCTTCTGACAGCATCATTTTGAATAATCTGGTCTGGCTTTCCTTCGGCAAGAACGCTACCTTCGCTGATGATGTAAGCGTGGTCGCAGATGCCCAAGGTTTCTCGAACATTGTGGTCGGTGATGAGCACCCCAATTTGACGATCTCTTAAAAACCGAACAATTCTTTGAATCTCACCAACGGCAATTGGATCTACGCCTGCAAAAGGTTCATCGAGGAGAATAAATTTTGGCTGGGAAGCGAGGGCTCGCGCAATTTCAACACGCCGCCGCTCTCCACCGGAAAGTGATAGCGCTGGATTGTTGCGTAGGTGGCTTATTTGGAGCTCTCCAAGAAGCTCATCTAGTCTTTCGGCAATCTGTGACTTGGTGAGCGGTTTACCACCTTGCACTTGAAGTTCTAGAACCGCTTGGATATTTTCGGCAACATTCAGTTTTCTAAATACTGAAGCTTCTTGCGGAAGATAGGATAGACCCATGCGGGCGCGTTCGTGGATGGGTAAGCGAGTGATATCGGCGCCATCTAAAACAATATTGCCACCGTCAAGAGGCACCAGACCAACAATCATATAAAAGGAGGTGGTCTTACCAGCCCCATTTGGCCCTAACAATCCCACAACCTCTCCGCACTTAACCTCTACGGAAACATCGCGAACTACTGTGCGAGAACCGTAGCGCTTTTGCAAGTGATGGGCACTTAAGGTCGGAGTAGTTGGCTGGCTATTCAAATCCGCATTCATTTTTGTAGTGTAGCTTTTCTTCTTGGTGACAGGATGGCTCTAGCTTGTGGTAAGTCATCTGGCTTTGCATTGGCTTGAGGGCTTACTTGATAGTATTGTGTGACATCGTCATAGTCAATTTTCCAGCCACGCAATTGATCAATCATTTGCATGTTGTCTAGACGTTTTAGGCTGGCATCGCCAGTTAAGGTAAGCAGTTCGGTTTTGGCGTTATAGACCACTGTTTGCCCACGTCCTTGCATAAATTCATCTGCGGGACCTTCACGTTTTTGTCTAAAGCTGGCAGTGGTATTGGCATTACCTTTGACATCGACATACTCATAACCTTCAGGATCAACTTTAATGTTGCCTTTTTCGCCGGTAATCAAAATGCTGCCCTTGATCAAAATGAGTTCACCCTCAAGATCATAGACTTGTTGCACATCGTTAATAGATACTTTTTCAGCTTCTAAAATGATGGGTTTATCTTGATCTGCTTTTTCAGCATAAGCTACTTGCATGCAGAAAATGATGCAGCTGCAACTTAGTAGAGTTGCAACAGAAAAGCTTCTTGAGCCATGAAATCTCATGGCTGCGTCCCTGATGGAGCTCGCTCAATACGCCCCTTTACTTTTCCTGCTAAAGCCATGCTTTGTTCAATATTATTGAAGATGCCACCATCAGTTGATTGCATGATGGAAAGTCCTTGTTCAAGCGTAACAGGCTTATCTGTCTCAATCACATCATCATTAATCAGAACCTTGAAATACGAAGAGCGTGCCAGCATTCGAGGTTTTGCAGGCTCAGCGCTGGTTGCCGCTTGGGGCGGGCGATAAATTTCAGCGTTATTGATTAAATCCAAAATTGTTAGGTCACCATCAAGATGGCCAGTATCGGCTTTTACGGTGATGGGTGTTTTTTCTGGTGGGAATAAACGCATACGGGGAACATCAATATCAATGGAGGCATCATCATCGTAATGAATCACCTTTTTGCCTAAGACCCGATATTTTGTGTATCCAAATTCATTGAGTGCAGACAGCGCACCATTGGTGATGGTGTAATCAGGTTCATGCAGTCGTACTCGCTCAATTGCAGATTTTTCTGCGGGCGTATTTTTTTTAACGAGCCAGAAGGTGCTGAGGGTCAAACCTCCCATCAAAATTAAAGGCATCAAGCGTAGGATGCCACGCCATAAGCCTAATTTAATTTGTTGAGAATTGATATGCATTACTTAAAGCCTTATGAGCGGGCTTGCGCGAGCAGCTCGTCATATCGATTTTGTGCTTTGAGAATCAAATCACATACTTCGCGAACCGCTCCACAGCCACCAGCTTTGCTAGTAACAAAATGAGCGATTTCTTTTACGGCCTCATGTCCTTGTGCTGGACAAACTTTTAAACCAGCCGACTTCATCATTTGGAAATCGGGCCAATCATCTCCCATCACGGCGCAATCAGAGGGTTTTAGTTTCAGCGCTTGCAAAGTGTTTTCCAAAGCCAAAGCTTTGTTCTCAACACCCATATGCACCTGTTTAATGCCTAGCTCTTCGCAGCGCGCTAGAACCATTTTGGAAGTGCGACCGGTGATGATGGCGGTTGGGATTCCCACCTTTTCTAATAGCTTGATGCCAAGACCATCTTGTATGTCAAATGCTTTGAGAGATTCTTTGCCGTTATCACCAATAAATACCTGGCCATTGGTCAGCACGCCATCTACATCCAATACCAGTAGTTTTACTGTACCTGCCCGCTCCCAAGCCTGTGGATGCTGACTTAAGGGATTGGTGTTGTGAGTATTGAAGGCGCTAGGCATATGGAAAGACCAAGGGGTTTGAGGTTTACTTAAATGACTTTTGCGGCAAACAAGTCATGCAGATTCAAGGCGCCAAGTAGGACACCAGAAGCGTCGGTGACCACTAAATGGTTGATGCGATGTTTTTCCATCATTTCAATTGCTTCTTCAGCAAGCAAATCAGGAGGAATGGTGCGAGGCGCAGAGGTAATGGCATTTTTGAGAATTAAGCCATCTAAATTAGTGCTCTTTTCTAGCAAGCGACGTAAATCACCATCGGTAAAAATACCGACAACTTGATTTTTTTCATCAAGCGTAACAACCATACCCATTCGTTTGGCCGTCATTTCCAGTAAGGCATCTTGGAGCGAGGATGAAATAGAAATCTTTGGGGTTTCCTCAAAGCTACGCATCACTTCGCTGACATGCATTAATTGTTTACGCCCTAAACGTCCGCCAGGATGTGAGCGTTGGAAATCTTCCGCTTGAAAACCACGCGCATCGAGAAGAGCAACTGCAAGAGCATCTCCCATTGCAAGAGCCGCTGTGGTGCTAGTGGTAGGGGCAAGATTAAGAGGGCAAGCCTCTTTCTCAACGCTAGTGTCTAAATGTGCATCAGCCAATTTAGCTAGTGAAGAATGAGGAGCGCCAGTGAGGGCAATGAGCTTTGCGCCAGTGCGCTTCACAATCGGGACGATGGTGAGAAGTTCATCTGTTTCGCCCGAATTGGATAGAGCAACAAAAACGTCATCCCGTGTCACCATGCCTAAATCACCATGACTAGCTTCGGCTGGATGGACAAAAAAAGCAGGAGATCCCGTAGAGGCAAAGGTGGCAGCAATCTTGCGTGCAATATGGCCAGATTTACCGATGCCAGAGACAACGATACGACCTTTGCAGTCATGCAAGAGGTCTACAGCCCGTACTAGGGCATCAGCGTTAGAGCCTTCTAGGCGATCACGCATTGTGTGCAGTGCAGCAGCCTCAATGGTGAGGGTGTCACGCGCAAGCTTTAGGGTTCGGTCACGAGTCTTCGCTATCATGGGGTGAGTATATGCCGTCAGTCCTTCAGTTAACTCTCATCTTGCTGGCCTCTGGTGTGGCCGGGGTAGTTATTTTCCGCTATTTTGGGCTACCCCCTATTTTGGGCTATTTAGCGATTGGTGTCCTCATTGGGCCTCATGCCTTTGGCTTGGCGAGTGATTCAGCCACAGTGAAGTATTTGGCCGAATTTGGGGTGGTTTTCCTGATGTTCTCGATTGGCTTGGAATTTAACCTCCACAAGCTCAGGGCTATGCGCTCCATCGTATTTGGCTTGGGTGGCAGCCAGGTCATTTTGACAATGCTTTTGGCAGTTCCAGCCAGTCTTTTGCTCAATTGGGCCTATCCCATTTCGTGGCAGGCAGCTATCGCACTGGGAGGTGCTTTAGCGATGTCTTCTACGGCTATTGTTACTAAACTCATTTCAGACCGCTCAGAGCTAGAAACTGAGCATGGCCGCAACATCATTGGCATTTTGTTATTCCAGGACTTGGCAGTAGTTTTTCTACTGATTTTGATACCCTCCCTGGGAAGTAACCCAAGCGATTTATTTCTTGCCCTCTCTACCGCATCGATCAAGATTGCGGTAGCGCTGATTCTCATTTTCTTTATTGGCCAGACCTTAATGAGTCGGTGGTTTAGTGTGGTTGCAAAGCTAAGATCACAAGAGCTGTTCATGCTCAATTTGTTACTGGTAGTTTTGGGGATGTCTGCGCTGACAGAGCATTTTGGATTATCGCTAGCTCTGGGAGCATTTTTGGCCGGTATGTTGATTGCAGAAACTCCTTATCGCCATCAAGTTGAGGAGGACGTCAAGCCATTTAGAGATGTATTACTTGGCCTATTTTTTATCACTATCGGCATGCTATTAGATTTTCAAGTGATCTATGAGCAATGGTTACTTGTCTTACTTCTTCTGATTGGCCCATTAATCTTTAAATTTGGCCTCATTGCACTGTTGTCACGTGCTTTTGGATCTAGCCCTGGTGTTTCTATTCGAACTGGTTTATGTCTTGCGCAAGCAGGTGAATTTGGATTTGTATTACTTAATCAGATCGATGGCCTGAATTTAATTGATCCGGAGTTAAGTCAAGCAGTTTTGGCAGCAATGCTGCTGTCGATGTTTGGTGCACCTTTCCTGATTCAATACAGCGACCGGATTGCAATGCGCTTCTCTAGTAATGAATGGTTATTGCAGTCTTTAGCGCTGACTCGAGTGGCTGCAAAAACAGTTCGTACTGAAAATCATGTGGTGATCTGCGGCTTTGGGCGATCAGGTCAAAGTCTTGCGCGGATGCTTGATCAAGAAAAGATTCCTTACATTGCTTTGGATATGGATCCAGACCGAGTCAAGGAGGCAGCAGCAGCTGGTGATAACGTGGTGTATGGCGATGCTAGTCGCGAAAATTATCTCGTTGCCGCCGGCCTAGTAAGGGCAAAGGCTGTGGTGATTACTTATGCAGATACACCAGCTACCTTAAAAGTATTGCATCAAGTGGAGCATCTTCGTCCCGGCATGACTGTATTGGTTCGCACTAAAGATGATGCTGATTTAGCAAAGCTTCAGGCTGCTGGTGCAACTGAAGTGGTACCAGAGTTAATTGAAGGAAGTTTGATGATGGCTTCCCATGTATTACTCATGATGGGTGTTCCAATGCGTAAAGTGGTGCGTCGCATTACGAGTGCGCGCGAAGCACGTTATAGCTTACTGCGTGGTTATTTTAGAGGTGTAGAGGATGATCCAGACTCTAAGGAATCATGGCGTTTGCACTCGGTGACCTTATTGCCTGAATCGGCTAGCATTGGTAAAACGCTAGAAGAATTGCACCTTGAAAACGAGGGCGTCAGCGTTCAGGCTGTGCGTCGTAAGGTTGGTAATGCTGACTATATCAAGCTTGAACTCGCGCCTAATTTACGATTACAGGCAAATGATATTTTGGTTTTATCAGGCAATTCAGAAGCGACTGATTTAGCCGAATCTAAATTGCTCTGATAAAGCGCGTCTAATACGACATTATTTCTTTTTCGTACTCGCGGCTAGCTTCCGCTTTAACAGCGGCGCTAAATAGTGGCCGGTGAAACTCGCTGAATTTTGCGCTACCTCTTCAGGTGTTCCTGTGGCAATAATTTGTCCGCCACCAGCACCACCCATTGGTCCCAGATCGATAATCCAATCCGCAGTTTTAATCACATCGAGATTGTGCTCAATGATGACGATAGTGTTGCCTTGTTTCTTAAGAGTTTGTAGGACTGTTAGCAGCAATTGAATATCATGAAAATGCAGGCCAGTAGTTGGCTCATCTAATATGTACAGCGTTCTACCAGTATCCCGTTTGGAAAGTTCAAGCGAGAGTTTGACGCGCTGCGCCTCTCCTCCAGAAAGTGTCGTCGCGCTTTGACCCAGTTTGACGTAGCCCAAACCAACATCTAGCAAGGTTTTGAGTTTGCGCTTAACAATGGGTACTGCTTCAAAGAACTCATGGGCTTGCTCAATGGTCATTGAAAGCACTTCATGAATGTTCTTGCCTTTGTAGCGGATATCGAGTGTTTCACGGTTATAGCGTTTCCCGTGGCAAATATCACAAGGCACATATACATCTGGCAAAAAGTGCATCTCGACTTTAATGACGCCATCACCCTCGCAGGCATCACAACGGCCTCCCTTGACGTTGAAGGAGAAGCGACCGGCTTCATAGCCGCGCTCACGCGCCGCAGGAACACCGCAAAAGAGTTCGCGAATCGGTGTGAATACGCCGGTATAGGTTGCAGGGTTCGATCGAGGGGTACGACCTATCGGCGATTGATCGACGCTAATGACTTTGTCGAAATACTCTAAGCCCTTAATAGCATCATGCGCTGCTGGTTCAGCATTGGAACCATAAATATGCTGCGCAACTGCGTGATGCAGCGTGTCATTAATGAGAGTGGATTTTCCTGACCCAGAGACTCCCGTGACACAAGTCAGTAGCCCCACTGGAATCTTCGCATGGACAGATTGCAGATTATTGCCTCGTGCCCCAATAATTTCGAGGAACTTATCATTTACAGGGACGCGCTTTTCTGGGACGGCAATGCACTCGCGCCCAGATAAATAGGCACCGGTTAAAGACTTGGGATTGGCTTCTACTTGGGCAGGTGTGCCCTCAGCAACGACCTCACCACCATGAATACCAGCCCCTGGGCCAATATCAATCACATAATCAGAGGCGCGAATCATGTCTTCATCATGCTCAACTACTAAAACACTATTGCCTAGATCACGTAAGTGTTTGAGGGTACCAATGAGGCGATCATTGTCGCGTTGATGAAGTCCAATTGAAGGCTCATCTAATACATACATCACGCCCGTAAGACCAGAGCCAATCTGGGATGCCAAGCGAATACGCTGCGCTTCCCCACCAGAAAGAGTGTCAGCGCTGCGCTCAAGCGAAAGGTAATCCAAACCCACATCGTTCAAGAAGCGTAAGCGCGAACCAATCTCTTTCACAATCTTGTCGGCGATTTCACGTTTCGCACCTTTGAGTTCTAGTGACTCAAAATACTCTTTTGCTGCTTTAAGGGGAAGTGCACTGATTTCATAAATAGCGCGGGATTGTTTACCTTCACCCACTTTGACAAAGCGTGCTTCTTTGCGCAAACGACTGCCGTTACATGATGGACAGGTTTGCACGTTTTGGTAGCGTGATAATTCTTCACGTACGGTTGCAGAATCCGTCTCGCGATAGCGGCGCTCAAAGTTGGCAACAATACCCTCGAAAGCATGCTCACGAATACTATTCTTACCGCGCTCATTGATGTATTCAAATGGAATGGTGACATCGCCAGAGCCAAGCAAAATGAGATCTTGCTGTTTCTTATTCAGAGTTTCAAAGGGTTTCTCGACATCAAAGCCACCATGCTTGGCGAGTGTCTGCAAGAGTTTGAAATAAAACTGATTGCGACGATCCCAACCCTTGATGGCGCCTGAAGCTAGCGATAGATCTGGATGGGCAACGATGCGCTTGGGATCAAAAAAGGATTGATGCCCAAGGCCATCGCAAGAGGGACATGCACCCATCGGGTTATTAAAAGAGAAGAGGCGTGGCTCGAGTTCTTGCAAAGAGTAAGAGCAAATGGGGCAGGCAAACTTGCTGGAGAAAATCATCTCTTTGCCAGTATCCATATTGACGATCATGGCTTTGCCATCAGCTAGGCGTAATGCAGTCTCAAAGGATTCCGCTAAGCGTTGGGTAATATCAGGGCGCACTTTAATGCGATCTACCACTACTTCAATGGAATGCTTGTCATTTTTCTTGAGGGTTGGTAACTGGTCTACCTCAAAGATCTCAGCTTTAGCCGTGTTGGTCGTACCACCGCCAGAGCGAACCCGAAAACGGACAAAACCTTGTGCTTGCAGGTCTTGGAATAAATCAACAAATTCCCCTTTACGCTCACTGACTACGGGAGCCAGAATCATGAGCTTAGTATCTTCTGGCATCGCTAAAACGGTATCGACCATTTGAGAAACGCTTTGAGCTTCCAGGGGGAGATCGTGATCTGGGCAGTGTGGGGTGCCGGCGCGAGCAAATAACAAGCGCAAGTAATCGTGGATCTCAGTCACAGTACCCACAGTTGAGCGTGGATTGTGGCTAGTAGCCTTTTGTTCAATCGAGATTGCCGGCGAGAGGCCTTCAATGGTGTCGACATCGGGCTTTTCCATCATTTGCAAGAACTGACGGGCATAGGCAGACAAGGATTCCACATAACGACGTTGGCCCTCGGCATACAGGGTGTCAAAGGCGAGTGAACTCTTGCCAGAGCCAGAAAGGCCTGTAAGGACGACCAATTTCTCTCTAGGGATGTCTAGATTGATATTTTTGAGGTTGTGCGTGCGTGCGCCGCGGATCTTAATTTCGTTATTCATGATTTTTTAGCGTAACTTGTTAATATAGCTCTTTCCCATGAATCCTTCTGAACTTCGCTCCACTCTGGCCTTAGCAGGCATCTTCGGTCTCCGTATGCTGGGCCTCTTTCTGCTTTTGCCGGTTTTTAGCATCCACGCACATGGTTTGCCGGGAGGGGAGCATGCATTATGGGTGGGCCTGGCCCTGGGCATTTTCAATATTGTGCAGGCCTGTTTTTATATACCTTTGGGAAGGCTTTCTGACCGCATTGGCCGTAAACCAGTAGTTTTATGGGGGCTTTCTCTTTTTGTAGCGGGTGCTTTAATTTGCGCCGCAAAAGATGATCTGCTTTGGATTGCGATTGGTAGGGGTGTCATGGGGGCTGGCGCAGTTTCTGCGGCGATTTCTGCTTGGGTAGCTGATTTGACGCGTGAACAAGTGCGCACGCGTGCAATGGCCCTGGTGGGGGGCAGCATTGCACTTTCTTTTGCGCTTTCACTGGTAATCGCTGCGCCGATATATCGCGTCATTAGCCTGAGCGGAATTTTCATGGTGCTGGCAGTCTTGGGTGTGATTGCCATGTTCGTGACCTACTACGTTCTGCCAAGTTCAAAGCCCGAAGCAAAAGTTCAACAAGCAAGCCTCAAGGAAGTGTTTTTTCGGCCTGAACTCATGCGTTTAAATGCGGGTGTATTTGTTTTACACGCTACACAAGTGGCAATGTTCTTAGTAGTGCCACGCTTATTGGTGCAAGCGGGACTACCGCTCGCATCCCATTGGCAGGTATATCTCCCCGTCGTTTTACTTTCTTTTTTCTTGATGGCGCCGATTCTCATTTTTGGTGAGAAGAAGCAGCAATTACGCACGATTCTTTTGTTTGCGATTGTGTTGCTATTGATTGCGGAAGTGCTTTTTACTAATACTGTTTCAGTCTTATCTATCGCAGTTGCTTTATTGATTTACTTTGTAGGATTTAATTTATTGGAGGCTTTACAACCTTCATTGGTATCCCGCTTTGCCAAAGAATCTAAGGGCACAGCATTAGGGGTTTACAACACCACCCAGTCAATTGGGCTGTTCTCAGGGGCTGTTATTGGGGGTTATCTCATGGATAGCCACGGCGATTTATCAGTCTTTGCAATGGGGGCAGCGCTCTTAATTTGCTGGCTTATAATTGCTTGGTCGATGCGTGAATTACCTGCAAAAACAGTGGCAAGCAATGATTCGGAAGCAAAGACATCACCTTAGCTTTACATTTAATTAACTGCATTATTTTCTTCGGGAGACAACATGGCTTCGGTAAATAAAGTCATCATCGTAGGTAACGTAGGGCGCGACCCAGAAACACGTTATATGCCAAGCGGCGATGCCGTAACTAATATTTCAGTAGCAACATCAGATCGCTATAAAGATAAGCAAACTGGTGAAATGAAAGAAACCACAGAATGGCACCGCGTTGCATTCTTTGGCAAGCTGGCTGAGATCGCTGGTCAGTACCTCAAAAAAGGTTCACAAGTGTATGTCGAAGGTCGTTTGCGTACTCGCAAATGGACTGATGCTAGTGGTCAAGAAAAATACTCTACCGAGATCGTTGCAGAAACAATGCAGATGCTTGGTGGTAAGCCAGTGGGTGGCAGTGGTGATGGTGGTGAAAGTTATAGCCGCTCAAAGCCGGCTGAACAATCTGCACCAGCATCTTCAAATGCTGCATCACTTGGTGCAATGGACGACGATATTCCGTTTTAATCCATAGCCTGTTGCTGGTGAAATATAAAAAGCCCTTGAAGAAGGGCTTTTTATTTATCTATTCAATGTTTACTGCCTTGCATGGCGCGTGTTATCTGGCCATGGGGCATTGTGATCGGTGCGAAAAGGGTTGATATCTAATCCACCCCTGCGGGTATAGCGCGCATAGACTGAGAGCTTTTCGGGCTTGCACTGACGCTTAATATCGCAAAAGATCGTTTCCACGCAATGTTCATGAAATTCACCTAAGTGTCTAAAGCCAATTAAGTAACGTAGTAAACCTTCTTCCAGAATGGGTCTGCCTTGGTAACGGATTTGTACACTAGCCCAATCTGGTTGACCGGTCACCGGGCAGTTTGATTTGAGGAGATGAGAAACCAAACATTGTTCAATGGGTCCAAAAGATTCATTGACTTGAAGAAGGCTGGGGTCTGCCCTCAGGCTTGGATCGATTTCAATATCCAATCGATCCATTAGTACGCCACTCATTTCTTGCATACCCTTTTTCGCAATAGCATCGCTTGGGCTAATGCGCGTTGCTACTTTGCTACCAGCTACTTCTGACAAATCAGTAATTAATCTTTCTCGCACAGCGTTCTCATCTTCAAAACGTGCGCTATTCAAGCTATTAAGGTAAAGCTTAAAAGATTTAGACTCAATCATGTTTGGAGAATCTGCTGGCACCTGAAACTCTGCTAAGGCAATTTGTGGCTTACCTTTTTGATTGAGCCAACTTAATTCGAAGGCATTCCAAATGTCGACACCAACAAACGGTAAGGCCTGATTAGGTTGGATGCCGAGCTTGAGGCGATTCTCAGAGCGCGGAATAGGAAAAAGCAGGCTCGGATCATATTGATCTGGGTATTGCGTTGCCTGACCAAGTGGAAGTGTGGACATTAGTTTTTGGGTTTATTGGATACGCCAGAGACGACATGACCTGTAGGCGCCACTGAAGCAGCAGATTGGCAGTGACCAGTCTGATCATCAAAGAAAAAGTCAGGTTCAAACTCGCGAAGGAATTCACTTTTAGAAAGGCCGCCTAAGAACATTGCCTCATCAACATCCACACCCCACGCCATCAGCGTACGAATAGCGCGTTCATGTGCTGGTGCAGAGCGAGCGGTCACTAGGGCAGTGCGAATGCGCATACCTGTTTCACTGGTGGTGCGTTGTAGGCGATGAAGTGCTTCTAGTAGCGGTTTAAAAGGTCCAGGTGGCAAGGGAATGCCCGCCTTCTTACTCTCATGGTCTACAAATGCAACTAAACCTTCACTTTGAAATACTTGTTCGGCTTCATCGGAAAATAAAACAGCATCTCCGTCAAAGGCAATGCGGATTTCATTAGGGTGAGACTCGGCAGTCTTGCTGGATTCAGGATAGACACGTGCAGCAGGAAAACCTGCATCAATGGTTGCACGCACATCATCTTCATTAGCAGATAAAAAGAGATTGGCATGTAAAGAGCGTAGATAGTGATAGGGCGGACGTCCACGCGTAAATACACCACGCTCTAAGTGAAGACCATGGTGCTCAGCAGAACGGAAAACCCGCAGGCCGCTAACAGGATCATTGCGTGACAAGATCACCACTTCAACGCGCTGCTCACCCTCTTCATTAAAAGCTAATAATTTCTTCACCAAAGGAAAAGCAACACCAGTCTGGGCAGCTTTAGATAAGCGCTCTAATTGCAGCTTCATGTACGCGCTGTCATCGGTAGATTCGAAGATGCGATTTTCTTCTTCGAAGTCAAACAGTGCGCGCGATGAAATCGCAACGACCAGTTTTCCAGTGAGTGTGTATGACATTTATGAACCAAGTCTCATTTGAGGAATAGCTGATAAGCTGGGTTATCGGTTTCATTCCAATGCGGATAACCTAGTGATGCCAAGAAACTTTGAAATTTCTTCTGCTCATTTTTAGGTACTTGGATGCCAACCAGAATGCGACCATAGTCAGCGCCGTGATTACGGTAATGAAATAGGCTGATATTCCAATTGGGCGCCATGCTGGTCAGGAATTTCATCAGAGCCCCTGGACGCTCTGGAAACTCAAAGCGATAGAGCAACTCATCTTGGGCAAGCGCAGAGCGGCCACCCACCATATGCCGTAAGTGTGACTTGGCGAGTTCGTCGTGCGTTAGGTCGATGGTGGCAAATTTCGCCTTACGGAAATGCTTGGCAATCGTCTCGCTGTCAGAGGCCTTTTGCGTGCCGATACCCACAAAAATATGCGCTTCACTTTGATCGGCGATCCGGTAGTTAAACTCCGTGACATTGCGGTTGCCCAGCAATTCACAGAAGCGTTTGAAAGAGCCTCGCTCCTCTGGAATGGTGACCGCAAAAACGGCTTCACGAAATTCACCAACATCAGCACGCTCTGCCACAAAGCGTAGGCGACTAAAGTTCATATTCGCGCCACAGGCAATGGCTACCAAAGTTTTCTTCTTCAGGCGATGTTTTTCAACATACTTTTTCATGCCTGCAATCGCTAAGGCGCCGGCCGGCTCAAGGATGCTGCGAGTATCCGTAAAGACATCATTAATCGCTGCGCAGATTTCATCGGTATCGACAGTGATGATGTCATCGACCACGCGTTTACAAATGCGGAAGGTTTCTTTACCAACAAGCTTGACAGCCGTGCCATCAGAAAAGAGGCCCACATCCTTCATTTCAATACGCTTGTTCGCTTCAAGCGATCTTCTCATCGCATCTGAATCTACTGACTGAACACCAATCACCTTAGTCTTGGGGCTTACTGCTTTGACGTATTCCCCAATACCAGCAATCAGCCCACCACCACCAATGGCGACAAAAATGGCATCAATTGGTTCTGGATGCTGCTGAAAAATTTCCTGGGCAATCGTGCCTTGTCCAGCAATAACATCTGGATCGTCAAATGGATGAACAAAGGTGAGACCCCGTTTTTTCTCCAAAAGCTCGGAATGCTTAAAAGCATCGCTATAGGATTCACCGTGCAAGATGACCTCAACCCAGGAGCCCCCCCGAGCCTTAACAGCATCGATTTTGAGGCTTGGGGTGGTTAGCGGCATCACGATGACAGCTTTGCACTTCATTTTTGCAGCAGCGAGGGCTACGCCCTGGGCGTGGTTGCCAGCAGATGCGGCAATAACCCCGCGTTTGAGGGCTTCAGGTGGCAAATGGGCCATTTTGTTATAGGCGCCACGTAGTTTGAAGGAGAAAACCGGCTGGTTATCCTCTCTTTTGAGTAAAACTTGGTTACCTAAGCGTTTTGTGAGTTCGGGGGCTAGTTGTAGCTCAGTTTCCCTGGCCACATCGTAGACTCGGGCCGATAAAATTTTCTTTAAATAGTTCGTTGCCATGCGATGAGCGTACCATGAATGGGCTCTAAGCCCTTAGATTTGCAAGGTTTTATCCCGCCGGCGAACAAGTTTCTGCGATTCCTGCCAATATCAAGATCACTCAATTAAAATGCTTATTTATCAAATATGACGCTATGAACGCACCAATAGCATTGAATCTGTTGCAAGATGCGCAAGCGGGCTCACCCCGTCTTCGCGAGATTCCTTACAACTACACCTCATTTTCCGATCGTGAGATCGTCATTCGCCTCTTGGGCGAGGAATCCTGGCACGTCTTAAACGATTTACGAGGGGTTCGTCGCACTGGCCGTTCAGCGCGGATGTTGTTTGAAGTTTTGGGTGATATTTGGGTCGTGCAACGTAACCCCTTCTTGCAAGATGACTTGCTAGACAACGCTAATCGTCGTCAGTTACTAATTGGTGCACTGTGGCATCGGCTTGGCGAAGTAAAAAAACGCGCTAGTGGTGAATCTGTCGAACAAGTGCAAGTGTTATTGAATGCGGCACATCATGCGGTTGAAAGTTTTGAACAGGGCTTTAAAGAGGTTGCAGAGATTCGTAAACGCGCGGTCAAATCTCTTGGCCGACATACAGCTGCTGACAATATTTGCTTTGACGGTGTTTCTCGTGCTGCTCATGTAACCGATGCAACTGACTGGCGCGTTGAGTTTCCACTGGTGGTTTTAAAGCCTGACTATGAATCTGAGATTCCCGGTTTAGTCAAAGCATGTGTTGAGTTAGGTTTGACCATCATCCCCCGTGGAGGTGGTACTGGCTATACCGGTGGCGCTATTCCGCTCTATGCGATGTCAGCCGTAATCAACACGGAAAAGTTACAAGATATTGATGGCGTCAAGAGCAAAAAATTACCAGGCGTAGATCATGAAGTGTCTACGATATTTACGGGTGCAGGCGTTGTAACTCGTAGGGTATCAGACGCTGCAGAGCATGCTGGGCTTGTGTTTGCAGTCGATCCAACTTCAGCAGATGCGAGTTGCATCGGTGGCAATATTGCTATGAATGCTGGCGGTAAGAAGGCAGTACTTTGGGGTACTGCACTAGACAATTTGGCCAGTTGGCGCATGGTTGATCCAGAGGGTAATTGGTTAGATGTTGAGCGTCTGGATCACAATCTTGGAAAAATTCACGTAGTTGAAAAAGTTCGTTTTCAGCTGACTTGGTCTGATGGCTTAAGTGAACCAGGCGAGCGTATTCTCAAAACAGAGATTCTTGAAGTAGAGGGTAAGCGTTTTCGCAAAGAAGGTCTTGGTAAAGATGTGACTGATAAGTTTTTATCGGGCTTACCAGGCGTTCAAAAAGAAGGTTGCGATGGTTTAATTACTAGCGCAACTTGGATATTGCATCGCATGCCAAAGTTTATGAGAACGGTATGTCTTGAGTTTTTTGGACAAGCGCAAGAAGCGATCCCGAGCATTGTAGAAATTAAGGCTTATCTTGATGGCCTCAGTAAAGCTGGCGGACCTATTCTGGCTGGTTTAGAGCATCTCGATGATCGCTACCTCAGAGCCGTTGGTTATTCCACTAAGTCAAAGCGAAATAGCTTGCCTAAGATGGTGCTGATTGGTGATATTGCCGGAGATGATGAAGAGGCAGTAGCAGCAGCGACTAGTGAAGTCGTGCGGATGGCTAATAACCGTGTTGGCGAGGGTTTTGTGGCAGTAAGTGCCGAGGCGCGTAAGAAGTTTTGGCTAGATCGCGCCAGAACCGCGGCAATTGCAAGACATACCAATGCCTTCAAGATCAATGAAGATGTGGTGATTCCGTTGCCTCGCATGGGTGAGTACACCGAAGGTATTGAGCGTATCAATATCGAACTCTCTCTGAAAAATAAATTGCAGGTATTAGATGGCCTTGAGAGTTTCTTAAAGAAGAGTTCTCTTCCCTTGGGTAAAGGCGATGAAGACTACGACATCCCAACTGCTGAAATCTTGGGTGATCGTGTTCATCAAGCTTTAGATCTTATTGGGCGGGTAAGAGTTCGTTGGGCGGAGTGGTTGGCCAACATGGATACCCACTTCCCACGGCTGCAAGACTACAGTTTGCGAGCTTCATGGAAGACGGAGGTTCGTGCTGAGCTGCGGATTATTTTTGGCGGCCTAGCATTTGAACCTATTCTGAATGAGTTAGAGGCTATCCATAAAAATATTCTGCGTAAACGTGTTTTCGTAGCCCTACACATGCATGCGGGTGATGGCAATGTTCACACGAATATTCCTGTGAACTCGGATGACTATGAGATGTTGCAAGACGCCCATCGCGCAGTCGATCGCATTATGAAATTAGCGCGCTCATTAGATGGCGTGATTTCTGGTGAGCATGGCATTGGTATTACCAAATTAGAGTATTTAACTGAGGACGAGTTAAAAGATTTCCGTGCATACAAGAAGCGCGTAGATCCAGAAGGTCGCTTCAATAAAGGCAAATTAATGCCACATGCTGATCTGAGCATGGCCTATACACCGAGCTTTGGTTTGATGGGTCATGAATCTCTCATCATGCAGCAAAGTGATATTGGTGCGATTGCCGACAGTGTGAAAGATTGCCTACGTTGTGGGAAGTGCAAGCCAGTTTGCTCAACTCATGTACCTCGCGCTAATTTGCTATACAGCCCGCGTGACAAAATTTTGGCAACCTCCTTATTAATCGAAGCATTTTTGTATGAAGAGCAGACACGACGTGGCGTCTCGATTCGTCATTGGGAAATGTTTGATGATGTCGCAGCCCACTGCACGGTTTGCCATAAGTGTTTAACGCCTTGCCCAGTCAAAATTGACTTTGGCGATGTCACGATGAATATGCGTAATTTATTGCGCAAAATGGGCAAGCAACGTTTTAATCCTGGAACTGCCGCATCCATGCTCTTCTTGAATGCTACCGATCCAGACACTATCAAGCTGGCTCGTAAAACCATGATTGGTTGGGGTTATAAGCTTCAGCGTTTAGGGAACGATGTTTTCCGTAAGTTGGCACGTAAGCAAACTGCTCACCCTCCTGCTACTGTTAATAAGCCGACCGTAAAAGAGCAGGTCATCTTCTTTGTGAATAAGAAGATGCCTGGTAACTTGCCGAAGAAAACTGCACGCGCTTTATTGGATATCGAAGATGCCAATTACGTGCCCATTATTCGTGATCCCAAAACAACTTCTGCGGATACTGAAGCGGTGTTTTATTTCCCTGGTTGTGGATCAGAGCGCTTGTTCTCTCAAGTGGGTTTGGCTACGCAAGCAATGTTGTGGAATGTGGGTGTGCAAACAGTATTACCCCCAGGCTACCTTTGTTGTGGCTACCCTCAGCGCGGCAATGGCGACTTCGATAAAGCTGAAAAGATGATTACTGACAATCGTGTGCTTTTCCATCGCGTTGCCAATACCCTGAATTATTTGGATATCAAAACTGTCGTTGTATCGTGCGGAACCTGCTATGACCAATTAGCAGGCTATCAGTTCGAGCAGATTTTCCCGGGATGTCGGATTATTGATATTCACGAATATTTGCTTGAAAAAGGTGTAAAGCTCAGCAATGTCACTGGTGTGAAATACATGTATCACGATCCTTGCCACTCCCCGATGAAGTTGCAGGATCCATTGAAAACAGTGAACGAACTCATTTCCCAGGAAGATGGCAAAGCAATTTTGAAGAATGATCGTTGCTGTGGTGAGTCTGGAACTCTTGCTGTTACACGTCCTGACATTTCTACGCAAGTGCGTTTTCGTAAACAAATCGAAATGGAAAAAGCAGCCAATGATTTGCGTAAGGGCGACTTTACTGGCGATGTTAAAGTGCTCACCAGTTGCCCATCTTGCTTGCAAGGCTTAACCCGTTTTGATGCTGATAGCAACACAACAGCTGACTACATCGTTGTTGAGATGGCTCAAAAATTACTAGGTAAAGATTGGATGCAAGATTATGTTGCAAAAGCCAATCAGGGTGGTATTGAAAGGGTGTTGGTTTAATGATTCCTACAAACGTAGTGGTGCATCAACAATCGAAGGTGCTGGAGTTGGGTTATGAGAATGGCAAAACATACCGCTTACCATTTGAGTTTTTAAGGGTAGTTTCCCCTTCTGCCGAGGTTCAAGGTCATGGCCCTGGCCAGGAAACCTTGCAGACAGGCAAGCGGGAAGTCCTGATTGCCAATATTGAACCCGTGGGACATTACGCTATCAAACCCTCTTTTTCAGATGGTCATGATTCTGGTTTGTATTCATGGGATTACTTACAGTTCTTATGTGAAAACCATGAGCAATTATGGAAAGAGCATTTAGATAAATTGGCTGCTGCTGGTTTGGATCGTGATGCCCCTATGAATGTTGCTGGCGGCAAATCTTGCGGCTCACATTAAGCAATATCGCGTAAGGCAAAGAAGATATGAGTAAGACCCATTTTGGATACCAAAGTGTTGATGAGGCTGAAAAAGCAGGTAAGGTAGCTGAAGTATTTCATTCGGTTGCAAGTAAATATGATGTGATGAACGACTTCATGTCATTTGGTCTGCATCGCTTGTGGAAGAAGGTGACTATTGCGCGCGCGAATGTGCGCCCTGGCCAAAAGGTTTTGGATATTGCCGGTGGAACGGGTGATTTAGCTGCAGCTTTTGCACGTGCGGCTGATTGGGGGCGCAATCAAGATGCTCAGGTTTGGCTTAGCGATATCAATGCTTCTATGCTCGGGGTTGGCCGAGATCGTTTGTTAGATCAAGGATTAGCTTTGCCTTGTGTGCAATTTGATGCTGAGCAGATCCCTTTCCCAAATAATCATTTTGATGTAGTTACCGTAGCCTTTGGTTTACGAAATATGACCCATAAGGAAGTTGCTTTAGGTGAGATGCTGCGGGTGATCAAAGCGGGTGGACGGGTCTTGGTGTTGGAATTCTCAAAACCGGATGCTTTTTTACAGCCTGTTTACGATGCCTACTCGTTTAAGGTGCTGCCGTGGTTGGGTGAAAAGATCGCGCAAGACGCAGATAGTTATCGTTATTTGGCCGAGTCTATTCGAATGCACCCAGATGCCCAAACCCTCAAGGAGATGATGCTGGGGGTGGGTTTTGATGAGGTTCAAACCCACAGAATGACTGGGGGTATCGTAGCCCTACATATTGGTATTAAATACTAGTAATCTGCACAATCAGCAGTTCAGAATTTAGAGCAGTTTCATAGGAGATGAATAGATGAATAAGCATTTTTTCAAAGCGGTACTCGTAAGCGCGAGTTTGATATTTGCTTCCATTGGCCATGCTGATGCTAAGCGCCTTGGTGGCGCTAGAAGCTTTGGTAAAGCGCCAAGCGCCCCAATGCAAAAACAAGCAGCACCGGTTCAAAAGCCTGCGCAGCCTGCAGCTGCACCCGCGCCTGCAGCTGCTAAACCGGCGACTCCAAATCGTTTTGGCGGAATCCTGGGTGGTCTGGCAGCGGGTCTAGGGATCGGCTACTTGCTATCCCATTTTGGCCTAGGTGAAGCAGCAGCTTCAATGGTCACTGGTTTGTTAATTGCTCTATTGGTTGGTTTTGCAATTATGTTTGTGATGAGAAGAATGTTGCCTGCCTTGTCTGGTGCCGGTAAAGGCAACCCAATGGCTCAAGCTGGAATGCAACGCGCTAACTTAGATCAAAACCAGAGACAGGAGCCGGCCTTTACCCCTGCAGCGAATGCTTTTGGTGGAATTGCGGCTGAGCCCGCTCCCTTTCAGTCAACCTTGCCGCCAGGATTTGATGAATATGCATTCTTAGATAATGCAAAGCAATACTTTGTCAGCCTGCAAAAAGCATGGGATCAGGGTGATATGGCTGCTTTGCGTGAATACACTACGCCCGAGATGTTCAATACCATTGAGCAAGACCTCTCTGGCCGTGCTGATAGCGCTAACCAAACCGACGTTGTTACCCTCAACGCCCAACTATTAGGCATAGAGACTGCGGATAATACTTACTTCTGCAGCGTTCAGTTCAGCGGTATGATTCGCGAGCAAGTCGGCGCTCAAGCCAATAATTTCTCGGAAATTTGGAATTTAAGTAAGCCAGTATCTGGCCCAGGCGGTTGGGTACTAGCGGGTATCCAGCAGTTGGTTTAAGCTTAAGGTACTTTCCATTGAAAGCCCGCACTTGTGCGGGTTTTTTACACTTATGAACGTCGTTTCACAATCTACCCATCATTTTGCGGCAGCCGCTGCCTGCCAAGGCATTAACCATGTCCTCAAGTCTGAGCCTTGGGCGATGCGTGAGTTAGCAGCCCATGCAGGTAAAACGGTTTTGCTTCAATTGCCACTTGGCAATCTTTGCGTTGAGATAAGCCCCGAGGGTTTATTGGCACCCTTAACTGAATTTGAGCAAATCTCTCTTGAGTTAAATATTTCTTCGGCTGCTTTAAATAACCTATTGAGCCAGGTCGGAAACATCAAGGAGCAGGCAATCAAGTCGGTCAAAATTACTGGTGATGCTGATTTGGCGCAACTGATTGGTCGCTTGGCTGGTCAATTACGCTGGGAGTATGAGGAAGATTTGGCTCGTATTGTGGGCGATGTGCCCGCCAGTTTTGCCGTGCGCCAGGGGAAGAAATTCCTTTCTGCGGGGCGCTTGGCAGTTTCCGATCTTGTAGAGAACGCTGTTGAGTACGTTACCGAAGAGAGAAAAGTGCTTTTGAATGTGCGAGATTTTACGATTCACAAACATGAATTAAATGAATTGCGTGATGCGGTAGATCGCATGGAGAAACGCATTCAACTTCTAGAGAAAAAAGGTTAATTCATCGTGCGTCGACTTGCTCGTCTTTCGTTTATTTTTTTCACTGCTTGGCGATACGGCATGTTGCCCTTGCTGCGCGATATTCTCAAGCCTGGCATTAAAAAAGGTCTAGTAACGATTCTATGTTGGATATCCCCCGGTCAAGATTTACCTCGGGGGGAGCGGATCCGTTTGACGCTAGAGGCGCTTGGCCCCATCTTTGTCAAGTTTGGACAGGTGCTCTCTACCCGACGTGATTTATTGCCAGAAGATATTGCTAATGAATTGGCGAAGTTGCAAGACCAGGTTCCGCCATTCTCCAATGAAGAATCTTGTCGTTTAATTGAAGTAGCACTTGGTCAATCCATTGAAGAAATATTTATTAGCTTTGATGCCACTCCTGTTGCCAGCGCTTCTGTTGCTCAAGTGCATTTCGGTTTGTTGCGTGGCACCCTGAAACACCCTGAGTGGGAGGGTCGTGCTGTAGCAGTCAAGGTATTGCGCCCAGGCATCTTGCCAGTGATTGATGGAGATCTTGCTTTGTTATATGACTTAGCAAAAATCATTGAGCGCAGTTCAGAAGATGGTCGTCGCTTAAAGCCTCGCGAGAATGTAAAGGAGTTTGATACTTATTTACATGATGAATTAGATCTGATGCGAGAAGCAGCAAATGCCAGCCAGCTTCGCAGATATTTTGTTGACTCTACCAAGTTGATGATTCCAGAAATGTATTGGGATTTATGTCACACCAATGTCATCGTCATGGAAAGAATGCATGGTATCTCTATTGGGAGAACAGCAGAGTTGCACGCTGCAGGCGTTGATTTTAAAAAGTTGGCTGCTGATGGTGTGGAGATCTTTTTTACCCAGGTATTTCAGTATGGCTTCTTTCATGCAGACATGCATCCAGGAAACATCATGATCAGTCTAGAGCCACAAACATTTGGCCGCTTCATATCTTTGGACTTTGGAATTGTTGGAGCGCTCAGTCAATCTGATAAAAGTTATCTTGCTCTAAATTTCTTGGCATTTTTCAATCGTGATTACCGACGCGTGGCGGAATTGCATATTGAATCTGGTTGGGTTCCGGCAGATACTCGCGTGGAGGAGCTCGAGGGCGCCGTCCGTTCCGTTTGCGAGCCTTACTTTGACCGCCCCTTAAAAGAGATTTCTTTGGGCATCGTATTGATGCGGTTATTTCAAACGTCACGTCGTTTTAAGGTGGAGATTCAGCCTCAGTTAACCCTGCTCCAAAAGACCTTGTTAAATGTTGAAGGGCTGGCTCGGCAGCTTGACCCTGATTTGGATTTATGGAAAACCGCTAAGCCGATCTTAGAGAAATGGGTCAGTCAGCAGCTTGGGTGGCGCGCCCTAGTCGATGGGGTCAAGGCTGAGGCGCCTACTTGGGCGCAGATTTTGCCCACCTTACCGCGCCTGATAGCCGAAAGCTTAGCCCGTGACCGTGGGGCACAAAAAGAGCAAAATCTTGAATTAGAGGTCCTAAAAGGTCTTTTGCAGCAAGAAAGGCGAACCCATCGCCTATTGGTGGGCGCCCTGCTCTTTGCAGGTGGTTTTTTGCTCGGAATATTGATTATTGGCCTTGGGCTGCATTAGTCTGTCGCCGGTCCTCGCTTAAACCGCTAAAATGCCAGGTTAGGCAAAGCTTAAGCATAGGCACATGAAAAAATACTTTATCGCAGGCATCTTGGTGTGGGCACCAATGTCAATCACTATTTGGGTGATTGCAGGGGGCCTGGGTCTGCTCGACAGTGTTTTTGGCTCTGTCATGCAAGCCCTCATCACTATTTTCCCCAATCAGTTTGCTGGAGATTTACGCCATTTCCGTGAGTTACCTGGAGTGGGTATTTTGATTGTGGTGTCAGTGATCATGCTGACAGGTGTACTGGCCATTAGTTTTGCTGGGCAATGGTGGATGAAGATATGGCACCAGCTCATGAATCGCATTCCAATTGTTCGCTCCATTTACTCTAGCGTTCAACAAGTTTCCTCCACTTTATTTTCCGGTAGTGGCCAAGCTTTTAGTAAAGCTTTATTGATTCGCTACCCCCATTCTGAATCTTGGGCTATTGCATTTCAGACTGGCATTCCAGCTAAAGAGGTTGCCTCAAAGTTGGGTGAGGACTACGTGAATGTATTTTTACCCACCACTCCAAACCCCACATCAGGATTTTTTATGATCGTGCCGCGCGCCAACACTATTGAGTTAGAGATGAGTGTTGAGGAAGCGTTAAAGCACATTGTGTCCATGGGATCCGTCCCCCCCACCAGTTCAAGTGGTTTGACTGTAGCGAAGTCACCACGTCATTTTTGATTTATAGGAAATTGTTATGTCGATGCGAAGCCATACCTGCGGTCAGGTAACTGAATCACTCATTGGAAAAGAAGTTACCCTCTCTGGTTGGGTCAATCGCCGCCGCGATCATGGTGGTGTGATCTTCATTGACTTGCGTGATCATCAAGGTTTTGTTCAGGTGGTATGTGATCCTGATCGCCCTGAAATGTTTGCCTTAGCTGAGCAAGTGCGCAATGAGTTCTGTATTCAGATTAAAGGTCTGGTGCGTGCACGTCCTGCTGGCACTGAAAACGCTGATCTAGTAAGCGGTAAGGTTGAAGTGCTCTGTCATAGTTTAGTGATTTTGAATGCTTCGATCACGCCTCCATTTCAGTTAGAAGATGACAATCTTTCTGAGACCACACGCCTTACCCATCGCGTCTTAGATTTGCGTCGTCCACAGATGCAAAAGAATTTGCGTTTGCGTTATAACGTTGCAATGGAGTGCCGTCGCTATCTCGATGCTGCTGGCTTTATTGATATTGAAACACCGATGTTGACAAAGAGTACTCCAGAGGGCGCACGAGATTACTTAGTGCCATCACGCGTACATGATGGTCAGTTCTTTGCTTTGCCGCAGTCCCCACAGTTATTCAAACAATTATTGATGGTGGCTGGTTTTGATCGTTACTACCAAATTACCAAGTGTTTCCGTGATGAAGATTTACGTGCAGATCGCCAGCCTGAATTTACCCAGATCGATTGTGAAACTGCATTCTTAGATGAATTAGAAATTCGTGAGCTATTTGAAAATATGATTCGTCATATCTTCAAGGTCACCATGAATGTGGAGTTGCCCAATCCGTTCCCAACCATGCCTTATTCAGAGGGTATGGCGCGCTTTGGTTCTGATAAGCCCGATTTACGAGTCAATTTTGAGTTTACCGAACTCACAGACTTAATGAAGGATGTGGATTTCAAAGTCTTCTCTGGTGCGGCCAATCAAGCAGGCGGACGTGTAGTTGGTTTATGCGTTCCTGGTGGCGCTGAGATTAGCCGTAGTGAAATTGATGACTACACTCAATTTGTCAGCATCTATGGCGCCAAAGGTTTGGCATGGATCAAAGTGAACTCTGTTGCTGAAGGCCGCAATGGCTTGCAGTCTCCCATCGTGAAGAATTTACACGATGCTGCCATCGAAGGTATCTTGAAGCGCACTGGCGCGAAAGATGGCGACATTATTTTCTTTGGTGCAGATAAAGAAAAAGTCGTTAATGATGCTATCGGTAATTTACGTTTGAAAATTGGACATTCCCCTTGGGGCAAAGAGCATGGCCTCTCCACTGAGGGTTGGAAGCCATTGTGGGTAGTGGATTTCCCGATGTTTGATTATGACGAAGGCGAAGCTCGTTGGGTTGCTTGTCATCATCCATTCACCAGTCCTAAAGATGAGCATATGCAGTATCTAGAGTCTGATCCAGGCAAGTGTTTAGCCAAGGCATACGATATGGTGCTCAATGGAAGTGAGATCGGTGGTGGTTCTGTACGTATTCATCAAGAGGCAGTACAGAGTCAAGTATTCCGCGCTTTAAAGATTGGCGCTGAAGAAGCGCAAGCCAAGTTTGGTTTCTTGCTAGATGCTTTGCAGTACGGCGCTCCTCCACATGGTGGTATTGCTTTTGGTTTGGATCGTATTGTGACGATGATGACTGGTGCAGAATCTATTCGTGATGTGATTGCTTTCCCTAAAACGCAACGTGCACAGTGTTTGTTAACACAAGCCCCTAGTCCTGTTGACGAGCGTCAGTTACGCGAGTTGCATATTCGTTTGCGTCAAGCAGCACCAGCAGCTTAAGTTAGAGCGTACTTAAAGTATCTTGAAAATCCCCATTTCGGTTTTAGTAGTCATCTACAAATCGAATGGGGGGGTCTTGCTAATTGAGCGGGCTGATAAGGCTAATTTTTGGCAATCGGTCACCGGTAGTCTCGATTCTCCCGATGAAGATTTGGCTATAGCTGCTGCCCGGGAAGTTCATGAGGAAACGGGTATTGATGTTCGGTCACTACCTTCTGGCGCACTCCTGAATATGAATCATCAGATCGAATATGAGATCTATCCTCAATGGCGATATCGCTATGCCCCTGGCGTTACAAGCAATACAGAGCATTGGTTTTCTTTATTGGTTCCTGATAGCACTCCGATTTCCTTAGCCCCAAGAGAGCATGTTGCTTTCCAATGGCTGCCTTACAAAGAGGCTGCTAAAAGATGTTTTTCACCAAGTAATCGGGATGCTATTTTGCAGCTCTTCGCTGCACCCAGAGTAGGAAATGACTAAGATAGATTAATGAGACACTTATCAGGGCACCATCAAACTGCAGCAAACACCAAATCCTCAATGGGAAGTGATTGGCGGGTCATTCGAGATCTATTGCCCTATCTGTTGGAATATAAGTTTCGGGTTGCTATTGCTCTGACTTGCCTAGTAGCTGCCAAGGTTGCCAATCTTGGCATTCCAATATTGATGAAGCGCTTAATAGATGCGTTAAATATTAGAGCTGATTCTCCTCAAGCATTGCTAGTCGTACCGGCCGGACTCATTTTGGCTTATGGTTTACTCAGAATCTCTGCATCCCTATTTACTGAACTACGTGAGTCCCTTTTTGCCAGGGTGACTCAAAATGCAGTTCGCAAAGTGGCCTTGCAAGTATTTGAGCATCTACATGCTTTAGCGTTAAGTTTTCATTTGGCGCGTCAGACTGGTGGGGTAAGTCGCGATATTGAGCGTGGCACACGTGGTATTCAGTCGCTGATTTCTTACTCGCTCTATAGCATTCTGCCTACCTTAATCGAGTTTTGTTTGGTGCTTGGCTACTTAGCCTATGCATACGATATTTGGTTTGCTGCTATTACCTTTACTGCATTAGTGCTCTACATTGGGTTTACAGTAGTTGTCACTGAGTGGCGTACTCATTTTCGTCGCACGATGAATGATATGGATTCAAAGGCCAATCAAAAGGCCATTGACTCCTTGCTCAATTTTGAGACTGTTAAATATTTTGGTAACGAGGCTTTTGAAGCAAGCCGTTACGATCAAAACCTCATGCGCTATCAAGCGGCGGCAGTGAAGTCACAAAAATCTTTAGCTGTATTGAACTTTGGACAGCAAACGATTATTGCGGTTGGCTTGGTGTTAATTTTGTGGCGTGCAACGCTGGGAGTGATTGACGGTTCGATGACTTTAGGTGATTTGGTATTGGTCAACACCTTAATGATTCAGCTCTATATCCCGTTGAACTTTTTAGGCGTGATTTATCGGGAGATTAAGCAGGCTCTCACCGATATGGATCGTATGTTTTCGCTACTCAATACTGAAAAAGAAATTGCAGACTCCCCGCATGCAAAGCCGCTGCATATTGATAACTACAGCCGTGGCCCGGATGTACGTTTTGATCATGTTTCTTTTCATTACGATGCTAAGCGAGAGATCTTGCGCGATGTCAGCTTTCATATCCCTGCTGGGACTATTACAGCCGTAGTTGGTCAAAGCGGTGCAGGTAAAAGTACTTTAGCTCGCCTCCTGTTTCGTTTTTATGATGTGCAGTCTGGAAAAATTTTAATTGATGGTCAGAATATTCAAGATGTCACTCAAGCGAGTTTGCGTAAAGCGATTGGCATTGTTCCACAAGATACAGTCTTATTTAATGACACCATTGGCTATAACATTGCTTATGGAGATCCAGGTGCCTCAATCGAGGAGGTGCATGAAGCTGCCAGAGCGGCGCAAATTGACCGGTTTATCGAACGCCTTCCAGAGGGTTACGATACGCAGGTAGGTGAACGTGGACTCAAGCTTTCCGGTGGCGAAAAGCAGCGTGTCGCCATAGCGCGAACGCTTCTCAAAAAACCAGCTATGCTCATTTTTGATGAAGCCACATCCGCTTTAGACTCCAAAACAGAGCGCGCTTTTCAGGAAGAGTTATTGAGTTTGGCAAAAAACCGTACCACTTTAATCATTGCTCACCGACTGTCTACTATTGTGCATGCCGATCAAATATTGGTGATGGAGCATGGGCAGATAGTAGAGCGGGGCACCCATACTGATTTACTGGCGGCAAAAGGGCCTTATGCTGAAATGTGGCAAATGCAAGAACGCGCTACTCTTGATTAGAATAGTCACATGAGCCAAGCAGAATCAATCCTAAAGAATGCCTTCGCAGCCGCATTAGCAGTTGCAGATCCTAAAAAGATTGTTCCTCAGTATTTGCATCAAATATTTCCCGCGGGGCAAGAGCCTAAAGGTCGTTGTCTCGTGGTGGGTGCTGGCAAGGCGAGTGCCTCTATGGCTAGCGCAATGGAGGACTTTGCAAACCAGTGTTGGCCACAGGTGGATTTATCTGGCCTTGTGCTGACCCGTTATGGCCACGGTTCTCCTACTCAAAAGATTCAAATAGTGGAAGCTGGTCACCCGGTGCCTGATCAAGCAGGTATGGATGGGGCTAAAGAGATATTTCGTTTGGTGGGTCAATTGCAGCAAGGGGATGTGTTGATCGCTTTAATCTCTGGCGGAGGTTCGAGTTTGCTCACGCTTCCCCAGCCTGGGATCAGCATTGATGATATGCGCCAGACTACTGAAGCACTTCTGCGCTCTGGAGCTCCTATTGAGGAAATGAATGTTGTACGCAAGCACTTGTCCGCTATTCAGGGTGGAAATTTAGCCAGGCTGGCTATTGCTCGAGGCGCACGCGTAGAGGCTTTGATTATTTCGGATGTGACGGGTGATTCCCCAGCAGATATTGCCAGTGGACCATGTGCTCCTGATTACTCGACTTATCAAGATGCTCTTGATATTTTGGCTAAATACCATTTGGGAGCAGGAGCTATTCCGACTTCAGTTCCAAATCATCTGAGCCGTGGCAATGCTGGCGAAATTCCGGAGACTTTAAAAGAAGCAGATCTCAAGAATGTACAGGTCAACAATCATGTGATTGCTACCGCTTACAAGAGTCTTGAGGCGGCCGCACAATATGTGCGCGATCATGGTTATGAGCCCATCATTTTGGGAGATACGATTACGGGAGAGGCGCAAGCGGTTGGCATTGAACAAGCGGCTGCCGTTCGAGAATTATTGCAAGGCAAGCAATCAGACAAGCGTGCTGTAGCGCTGATATCTGGCGGCGAATGTACGGTGACCCTACCCGTTGGAATTAAAGGGCGTGGCGGTCGTTGCAGTGAGTATCTCTTGTCTTTACTCAATGCTAGTGAGGATATGCACAATATTGCTGCACTAGCGGCTGATACTGATGGTATCGACGGAAGTGAAAAAAATGCAGGAGCATGGTTTACGCCCCAGATTCGGAAGGCTGCTCAAGCAGAAGGATTGGTTCCCACAGAATTTTTGGCACAGCATGATTGCTATGGTTTTTTTGCACAATTGAATGCTTTGGTGGAAACTGGCCCTACACTAACTAACGTTAATGACTTTCGCATCATCCTCATCGATTGATACCCTAACTATGTCTACCAGCCCAAGCAAAATTGAATTAATTCAACCTGACGATTGGCATTTACATATTCGTGATGGGGATGTCATGAAGGATGTATTGGCAGATACAGCAAGACAGTTTGCCCGTGCCATCATCATGCCCAATCTCAAGCCTCCAGTCACTACGGTAGATTTAGCCAAGGCTTATCGTGCGCGTATTCAATTGAATCTCAAGGCCATGGGTATCAGCAGTTTTACACCCTTGATGACTTTGTATTTGACGGACAACACCTCGGCTGATGAGGTAAGAAAAGCAAAGTCTGAGGGCATTACTGCTTTCAAGTTATACCCGGCAGGCGCTACCACCAATAGTGATGCTGGCGTGAGTGACATCAAGCATTGCTATGGCGCTCTGGAAGCAATGCAAGCAGTTGGGATGCCATTACTGGTGCATGGCGAAGTGACTACTGCGGACATTGATATTTTTGATCGGGAAGCGGTGTTCATTGATCGCGTGCTAATTCCACTGCGAAAAGATTTTCCTGAACTCAAGATTGTGTTTGAGCACATCACTACTAAGCAGGCAGCTCACTATGTGCGCGATGCACAGGACTCAGTTAACCATCCCAATACGATTGCAGCAACCATTACACCTCAACATTTACTGATGAACCGTAATGCTATTTTTGCTGGTGGTATTCGTCCGCATAACTACTGTTTGCCAGTACTCAAGCGTGAAGAGCATCGCCTAGCTTTGCTTGAGGTAGCTACGAGTGGTAACCCCCGTTTTTTCTTGGGTACTGATAGTGCCCCTCATGCTAAGGGTGCCAAAGAGACGTCTTGTGGTTGCGCAGGATGCTACAGCGCCTTTAATGCCTTAGGTTTATATGCCGAGGCTTTTGAAAGTGTTGGCAAGTTAGATCGCCTAGAGGGTTTTGCTAGCTTCTTTGGTCCGGATTTTTATTCTTTGCCGCGCAATAGCAAAAAAATTACCTTGGTAAAGCAAAGTCAAGCTATCCCCGTTGAGCTTCCTTTAGGGGATGCCACAATAGTTCCACTCAGAGCGGGCGAGACCATTGCCTGGTCTTTAGCTTAAGTAACTTCTTCCTCACCGTATTCATTTTCTGACTAAATTTCTACGACTGCGTTAGACTGCAGGCGCAGAGTCAATTGGGCAATCGCCGCCTCTTTATTGAGGGGGAGGAAAGTCCGGACTCCATAGGGTAGGGTGATGGCTAACGGCCATCCACGGCAACGTGAGGAATAGGGCCACAGAGACGAGCGTATTTAGTTACGGTGAAACGCGGTAACCTCCACCTGGAGCAATCCCAAGTAAGCAGACGATGAGGCGACCCGCTGAGTCTGCGGGTAGGGAGCTTGAGCCGTCAGGTAACTGCCGGCCTAGAGGAATGATTGCCCCTAGATGCAAATCTGGGCGACAGAATCCGGCTTATCGATTGACTCTGCACTTATTCTGAAACGATATCAATGCTGTAAGTGATTTCCGCGGTTTTTGCCAACATAGTGGTGGCAGAACAGTACTTTTCATGAGAAAGCTTTATAGCCCGCTCTACTTTAGGGCGCTCTAAATCTTTGCCGGTGACCGTAAAGTGAAGATTAATTTTGGTAAAGACTTTTGGTTCTGTCTCTGCCCGCTCAGCCGTGAGTTTGACGTCGCAAGCGCTAACCGCCTGTTTTGCACGCTGTAGGATTAACACCACATCAAATGCGGAGCAACCGCCAGTTCCAGCCAGAATAAGCTCCATAGGCCTTGGGGCGCTGTTTTGGCCGCCAGCATCAGGCGGCCCGTCCATTTTAAGTTGGTGACCGCTACCAGTTTTGGCAGAAAAAGCCATTCCGCCACTACCCAACCAAGAAACTTGACATTCCATATCAGCAGCCTTATTTGTGCAAATTAATGAAGATTATCAATAGTTTACCAATTTAATTGGGTATTAAAAACCGCATTTTTGGGCCCAAAAACCACAAAAAATTGATTTTGATCAAGATTCTTGCATTGCACCATTAATCTTATGTAGAATAACCATATTGGCTCTCAGTCTTCTATAAGAGATTGTTCTGCCTCCAAGTGTCTCCTCCACTTAAACATAGGTGGATTCCAACCCAGGACTCGTTCCTGGGTTTTTTTTAGGTTACAATTCAAGGCTTTACTGAATTACCGAACCAGTCAGCGGTAATTTGTTGTACCAGTTAGATTGCAGAATCTGCGAGCTTGCAAACATAAGCAGGGCCAAGGTGGACGTAGTTTGATTGGAGTAATTTTTTTGACTATAACAATTTGAGAAATCATGAAAACTTTTTCTGCAAAATCCCATGAGGTAGTGCATGATTGGTTCGTGATTGACGCTACGGACAAAGTCCTCGGTCGTGTCGCCAGTGAAGTGGCACTCCGTCTACGCGGCAAGCACAAGCCTGAATACACCCCACACGTTGATACTGGCGACTTTATTGTTGTCATCAACTCTTCTAAGCTGCGTGTCACAGGCACTAAAGGCTTGAACAAAATTTATTACCGTCACAGCGGATACCCAGGTGGTATTAGCTCGACTAACTTCGACAAGATGCAAGATCGTTTCCCAGGTCGCGCTTTAGAGAAGGCTGTGAAGGGTATGTTGCCAAAAGGCCCACTAGGCTATGCCATGATCAAGAAATTGAAAGTCTACGGCGACGCCAATCATCCGCATGCGGCTCAACAGCCAAAAGCGTTAGAGATTTAAGGAAACCAAATGGCTATTAATTACGGAAATTGGAATTACGGTACAGGTCGTCGCAAGAGCTCTGTAGCACGTGTATTCATTAAATCTGGCAAAGGTGAGATTACTGTTAACGGTAAGCCTATCGATGCTTATTTTGCTCGCGAAACATCACGCATGATTGCTCGTCAGCCTTTGGCTCTCACAGCCCACTTAACGACCTTTGATATCAAAGTAAACGTGAGTGGCGGCGGTGAAACTGGCCAAGCTGGTGCAGTTCGTCACGGTGTTACTCGTGCATTGATCGACTACGACAACGCATTGAAACCAGCCCTGTCTAAAGCAGGCTTGGTGACTCGCGATGCTCGTGAAGTTGAGCGTAAAAAAGTTGGTCTGCATGGCGCGCGTCGTCGTAAGCAGTTCAGCAAGCGCTAATTCTTTCAGTCGCTTTAGTTTTATCAAAAGGGTCGCACAAGCGGCCCTTTTTGTTTCTACAATCTAGGTATTAAAGAAATACAATTCATCAGTCGGTATTTTGGAGAATGACATGATTAAAGTGGGCATCGTCGGCGGAACTGGATATACCGGAGTGGAATTACTGCGTTTGTTGGCGCAGCATCCCGAGGTCAAAATTCAGGCCATTACTTCTCGCACAGAAGCGGGTATGGCAGTTGCGGATATGTTCCCTTCTTTGCGTGGTCGCATTGATCTTAAATTTACGACTCCTGACGAAGCGAAGTTGACCGAGTGCGATGTGGTGTTTTTCGCCACTCCACACGGTGTTGCGATGGCACAAGCTCAAGAATTATTGGCTGCAAATGTGAAGATTTTGGATTTGGCTGCTGACTTTCGCTTAAAAGATATTGCTGAATTTTCTAAGTGGTATGGCATGGAGCATGGCTGCCCAGATATCTTGACTGAGGCTGTTTATGGATTGCCAGAAATCAATCGTGAAGAAATTAAAAAAGCACGCGTAGTGGGTTTAGCGGGCTGTTACCCAACTTCTGTACAGCTTGGCTTAGCTCCCTTGCTCTCACCAAAGTCGACTGGCGGCAAGCAGTTGATTGATGGCACCCATATTATTTCGGACTCTAAGTCAGGCACATCGGGCGCGGGACGTAAGGCAGAAATTGGCACCTTGTTATCTGAGGCTGGAGATAATTTCAAGGCTTATGGTGTTAAAGGGCATCGCCATTTGCCGGAGATCGTGCAAGGCTTAAAGGCCATTGCAGGCCATGATCAAATTGGCCTAACCTTTGTGCCTCATTTAACCCCAATGATTAGGGGCATTCATTCGACTCTTTATGTGCGCTTGACTGATGCTGGCAAGGATGTGGATTTCCAAAAGCTGTATGAAGATTTCTATAAAGGCGAGCCTTTTGTAGATGTGATGCCGGCAGGCAGTCACCCAGAAACCCGTTCAGTAAGGGGGAGTAATGGCCTACGGATAGCGATTCATCGTCCTGGTGGCGGGGATACCCTAGTCATTTTGGTGGTGGAAGACAATCTGGTGAAGGGAGCTTCGGGCCAAGGGGTTCAGTGCATGAATTTGATGTTTGGTTTGCCTGAGACAACTGGATTGACACAGATAGCTGTTTCTCCATAATGGAGAGGGGTATAAAGACCCTTCAGCAAGCTGGGCATTAAAAGCCTAAAATAAGACATCGCCTTTTGAATTGGGAGTAAATCATGACCGAATTAGCCACACAAACTACTGCAGATTTAGCTGAGCCACCAGTGCCTTTGGTGTTTACAGATAGTGCTGCTGCAAAAGTAGCTGACTTGATTGCTGAAGAAGGCAATCCAGAATTAAAGTTGCGTGTCTTTGTTCAAGGTGGTGGTTGCTCTGGATTTCAGTATGGCTTCACATTTGATGATGCCGTCAATGAGGATGACACTCAGTTTGAAAAGAATGGCGTTACTCTCTTAGTAGATTCAATGAGCTTCCAATATTTAGTGGGCGCTGAGATTGATTACAAAGAAGATATCAATGGCTCTCAGTTTGTGATTAAGAATCCAAATGCGCAAACTACTTGTGGTTGCGGATCTTCTTTCTCTGCTTAAATAAATTTAATTACTTAAGCAGGATAACAAGCGCCTAGAATTCTAGGACTCTTCGCTCCCGTAACGGCTGGCAAATTTGCTGGCCGTTTTTCTTTATGGGCCCAAGCAAGCCATGCAAAGGCAAGACCTTCCACTAGCTGTGGATCAATGCCTAGCGCATCACTAGTCATGATCTCCAGTGTGTTTTTAAATAAGAGTTCAGCTCGGACTTTAAATAAATTGAGTAGGGAAATGTTGCGCACACCACCACCGCAGATAATCAGAATCTGGGTTTGCGGGGCATAGCCCTTTAAGGCATGCAAGGCTGAATCTACTGTTAATTGCAGCAGTGTGGCTTGAATATCTTCGGCGTTGATATTGTCCGAGCCAACTTGCTTTTGCAACCACTCTAGATGAAAGTCATCACGGCCCGTGCTCTTTGGCGGTACTTTTGAAAAAAATGAATCCTCCAACATTCTTGATAACAGTGCTTGATTGACATTGCCTTGGGATGCCCAAGTACCGTTCTCATCAAAGGCATGTCCTTGTTGATCCGCAATCCACGCATCCATCAACATATTGGCTGGGCCACAATCAAATCCAGTGACATTGCCATCTTTGGGAAGAAGTGTCAGATTGGCAATCCCACCAAGGTTGAGAACAGCAACATTCTCCTTGGAGGAAAATTGCTGCGCATGAAAGGCTGGCACTAGAGGCGCACCATGACCACCTGCTGCTAAATCACGACTTCTAAAGTCCGCGATGACATCAATTCCAGTGAGTTCCGCTAATAGGGCTGGATTGAGAGTTTGATGGGTATAGGCCAGGTGACGAGCAAGATCAGCTTGGTGACGAATAGTCTGACCATGGGCGCCAATGGCGCTGATATCTGCAGGAGAAAGCTTGGCTTGGGTGAGTAATTGCTTGACTGCATCCGCATAGGCTAGTGCTAAGGCGTTACTGGCTTGGTTTTCTCGATGAATCTCGTTTGGCCCGGGGGTCTGGAGATCCAGTAGAGCTTTACGTAATTCAGGGCTAAAGGCAACACTTACGGAGTCCAGAAGGGATGTCTCCCCGGAGACTTCAATCTTTGCCAGCACGGCATCTATCCCATCTAGGCTAGTGCCAGACATCAGGCCAATATAGAGAGATTGAGGCTTATTCATGCAGTATCAGGGCTTTATTCTCAGGAATGCGACAATTATGCTTTAGCAATCTAAATACTAATTTAACCGAATCAGTTACTCAATTTCGCATGACGGCTAAACCAGAACAAAAATACCCACTGACCCCTGAAGTTTTTGCGGCCCTTGAAGTCACTAAACGGGGTTGTGATGAGCTATTGGTTGAGGCGGACTGGATTCAGAAGTTGGCTAAGAGCCAGGCTACAGGTACGCCTTTGCGTATTAAGTTGGGGTTAGATCCAACAGCGCCTGATATCCATTTGGGCCATACCGTTGTTTTAAATAAATTACGTCAGTTACAAGATTTAGGGCACACCGTGATTTTCTTGATTGGTGACTTTACCAGCATGATTGGTGATCCCTCTGGACGCAATGCAACCCGTCCCCCACTGACTGCTGAAGAAATCGCTGTCAATGCGCAGACCTACTATCGTCAGGCTAGTTTGGTGCTCGATCCTGCTAAAACTGAGGTGCGCTACAACAGCGAGTGGTGCGACCCTCTAGGTGCACGCGGCATGATTCAGTTGGCAGCACGCTATACCGTTGCCCAAATGTTGGAGCGTGATGACTTTACCAAGCGCTACCGTAGTGGCGTACCGATCTCTGTGCATGAGTTTTTGTATCCATTAATGCAAGGTTATGACTCTGTTGCCTTGAAGAGTGACCTAGAGCTCGGTGGTACGGATCAGAAATTTAATCTCTTAGTTGGGCGCGAGCTCCAGCGTGAGTATGGCCAAGAGCCGCAATGTATTTTGACTATGCCACTGCTGGTTGGCTTGGACGGCGTGGACAAGATGAGTAAGTCCAAAGGCAATTACATTGGTATCAGCGAGCCTTCTAGCGAGATGTTTGGCAAGATATTAAGCATCTCCGATGAATTAATGTGGGATTACTTCACATTACTGTCATTCCGCCCGATGACTGAAATTGACTTAATGAAACAAGAAGTTGCTGCTGGCAGAAATCCTAAAGATTGCAAAGTACTGCTTGCACAAGAAATCGTTGCGCGCTTTCATTCTCAAGCTGCGGCAGAAAAAGCGTTGGAAGACTTTAATCACCGTGCTAAAGGTGGAATCCCAGATGACATCCCAGAAGTAACGTTGTCTGGATCGCCAATGCAGATCGCCAATCTTCTGAAAGCTGCTGGCTTAGCACCATCTACTTCAGAGGCCAATCGCAACATCGAACAAAACGGTGTGAAGATTGATAGCGTAACAGTTGCTGATAAGCAATTGAAAGTTGAAGCTGGTACTTATGTGGTTCAGGTTGGCAAGCGTAAGTTTGCTAAGGTAACTCTGAGCTAAGCCTTAGATCTCAAGGCTGGCTGAACTGCTCGGTGGCGTTAAGCCAAAGTGCTCATAGGCTAGCCGAGTAGCCATTCGGCCGCGCGAGGTTCTTTGTAAGTAACCTTGCTGAATGAGGTATGGCTCTAGAACATCTTCAATGGTGTCGCGCTCTTCACCAATCGCTGCAGCCAAGTTATCAATACCTACAGGGCCACCATCAAACTTATGCAAGATGGCTTCGAGTAGTTTTCTATCCATCACATCAAAACCACTTGGATCCACATCGAGCATCTTGAGTGCAGCGTCTGCCATTTCTTTGGTAATGGTGCCAGTGCCTTTGACTTCAGCATAGTCACGTACCCGACGTAATAGGCGATTGGCGATACGAGGGGTACCGCGCGCACGCTTGGCAATTTCTACCGAACCATCTGGATCAATACTTGCCTTCAGTAAGCTGGCTGAACGATTGATGATTTTGGTGAGCTCTTCAGTGGTGTAGAACTCAAGCCTTGCGACAATGCCAAAGCGATCACGCAAGGGATTGGTGAGCATGCCAGCACGAGTTGTTGCGCCGATTAGGGTAAAGGGCTTAAGGTCAATCTTGACGCTACGTGCTGCAGGACCTTCGCCAATCATGATGTCTAGGCTGTAGTCCTCAAGTGCCGGGTACAAAATCTCTTCAACTACTGGAGAGAGACGATGAATCTCATCAATAAAGAGCACATCGTTTGCTTCTAAATTGGTTAGCAAAGCAGCGAGGTCACCAGGTCTATCAAGAACAGGGCCGCTAGTCTGGCGTAAGTTCACGCCAAGCTCTCTGGCAATAATGTGGGCTAGGGTAGTTTTACCAAGTCCTGGAGGGCCAAAGAGTAGAACGTGATCAAGCGCTTCTTGACGAGCTCGAGTCGCAGTAATAAAGATTTCTAATTGGGCTCGAGCCTTAGTTTGGCCAACATACTCATCAAGCTGTTTTGGGCGTAGGGCTCTTTCGAAGACGGCTTCCGAGTTTCCGGCTGCACCGCTAACGATGCGGTCATTGCCTTCTGGTAAATCTTCTGGAATTGAGCTGAGGTCTTCGGTGTGGATTGCCATGCTACAAGTGTAGTGCCTATTAAGGAATGCTTCTATTGAGAATTAAGCTTTAGACAAATACTTTAAACCCATACGAATACCATCTGAAACACTCGTATCTGGCGGAATTTGTTTGAGGGCTAGTAAGGCCTCTTTTTCTGAATAGCCTAGCGCAAGCAGGGCTTGTAAGATTTCACTGCTCGCCTCAATCGCTTGTGGCTTGCCACCAGCTATACCCAGATCAGGAGCCAATTTACCTTTGAGCTCCAAACAAAGCCGTTCAGCCGTTTTTTTGCCGATGCCGGGAACTTGAGTCAGACGACCCGCCTCTTGCATAGCAATGGCTTGAGAAAGTTCATTAACGCTCATGCCCGAGAGTACTGCTAGGGCTGTACGAGAGCCAACGCCGCTAATTTTGATGAGTTGCCTAAATGCCTCGCGTTCAGTTTCTGTGGCAAAGCCAAACAGTTGTTGCGCATCTTCACGAACCTGAAAATGTGTCAAAAGTGTAATTTTTTGATTAGCTTCTGGTAGTTGATACAGGGTACTCATTGGCACATCGATTTCATAGCCAACGCCTTGGCAATCGACCAAGAGGCGGGGTGGATGAACTGAAACGAGAATGCCTTGTATGCGACCAATCATGTAAAGATCTTAACCTGTTTATCTTGTTATTTCTTACTAGTCTTTTTGGGCGCAAGAGCAGTAGTAATTGCTTTCGGAATCTGGGCATGATGCGCAGCGCAAATGGCTACTCCCAAAGCATCGGCCGCATCGGTTCCAGGGGCACGGCTGAGACGCAGTAAGCGCTTCACCATTTCTTGAACTTGAGGCTTAGTAGCTCTCCCGGTTCCCACGATGGACTGCTTCACCCGGAGTGCGCTGAACTCCGCAACGGGAAGTTTGTCTGATACCAGGGCTGCAATCACTGCGCCTCGTGCCTGGCCTAGCATCAAGGTAGAACGAGGATTGACGTTCAGGAATACCTCTTCAATGGCAGCAGATTCTGGATGATAGGTTTCCAAAACTTCTTTGATGCCGGCATACAGGGTGCCTAAACGCTCTGGCAAGCCTTTAGCAGGATCACCACTCTCAATCGTTCCAGAAGCAACGTAGCTCAGTTTTTGGCCATCAACATCAATGACGCCAAAACCTGTTGTTCGGAGACCTGGGTCGATTCCTATCCAGCGCATGGGTGCTTAGTGACGGAAATGACGTGTGCCGGTGAAGATCATGGCAATTCCATGTTCATTAGCCGCTGCAATGATTTCATCATCACGCATACTGCCGCCGGGCTGAATGGCGCAACTTGCTCCCCCATTAACCACGACGTCTAAGCCATCCCGAAACGGGAAGAAGGCATCACTTGCTACCGCAGAGCCTTTGAGGCTTAAGCCTGCATTCTCCGCCTTAATGCTTGCCATGCGCGCAGAATCTACGCGGCTCATTTGGCCAGCACCAATACCCAGAGTCATGCCGTTTGCGCAATACACAATCGCATTGGATTTGACGAACTTGGCAACACGCCATGCAAACATCATGTCGTGCATTTCACTTGGGGTTGGGAGACGCTTGCTGACAACACGCATTTCATTTTCAAGAATGTTCTTCGCATCAGGAGATTGAACTAATAAACCACCGCCAACACGTTTAAAGTCAAAAGTATTAAATGCAGTGCCCAAAGGAATTTCTAAGAGACGTACATTTTGTTTGGCAGCAAAGATAGCCTTTGCTTCATCGCTAAAACTAGGTGCAATCAATACTTCTACAAACTGCTTGGAAATGGCTTCAGCTGCAGCACTATCACAGGGAACATTGAGAGCAATGATGCCTCCAAAGGCTGAGCTAGGATCAGTCTTAAATGCCTTTTGATAAGCCTCAAGTCCATTGCTGCCTACGGCTACCCCGCAAGGGTTTGCATGCTTAATAATGACGCACGCTGCAGCCCCGCCAGCATTACCAGTGAAGCTTTTGACGCACTCCCAGGCAGAGTCAGCATCGGCGATGTTGTTATAAGAAAGTTCTTTACCTTGCAATTGTTTGTAATTGGCAAGTGCGCCATCAACTGGGTAAATATCTTTGTAGAAGGCAGCTGATTGGTGTGGATTTTCGCCATAACGCATCTCCTGGACTTTTTCAAAGGCCAGGTGCAAGGTTTCGGGAAATGCAGAGCGTGACTTGTGATCAAGATCAGTACCTAAGGCGGAGAGATAGTTTGCAATAGCACCATCATATTGAGCGGTATGAGCAAATACCTTTTTAGCTAGACCCAAATTGGTCTTATAAGAAACTAGGTTCTTATTAGCTTTCATTTCTTCAAGTACGGGCGCGTAATCTTCTGGAGAAATGAGTACCGTCACATCTTGATGGTTCTTGGCGGCAGCACGCAACATCGCTGGGCCGCCAATATCAATATTCTCCACCGCATCTTCAAATGAGCAATCTGTTTTAGCAACGGTTTCATTAAATGGATAGAGGTTAATCACGAGCATGTCGATCGTATCGATGCCATGTTCTTTCAGGGCAGCCATATGCTCAGGGAAGTCCCGGCGAGCTAATAAGCCACCATGAACCATGGGATGCAATGTTTTTACACGGCCGTCTAACATCTCTGGGAACTTAGTGAGTGAAGACACTTCCACTACAGGTAAATTATTTTCAGCTAAGAGCTTTGCAGTACCGCCAGTAGAAATCAGTTTGACGCCTTGCTCATGAAGGGCTTTAGCGAACGGCACAATGCCATTTTTATCGGAAACAGAGAGTAGGGCTGTACGGATCATATTTGTCAGAAGGATTAATTAATAAGGAATTTACGTATGGGGTCTGCTTACTTCAAAAGCTGGTGTTCAACTAACTTCTTGTGCAGCGTATTGCGGTTGATACCAAGGTACTGGGCAGCCAAGGATTGATTCTGCTTCGCGTGCTGCATCACTAGTTCGAGCATCGGCTTCTCAACTACTGCAAGAACCATTTGGTACAAGTCAGATGGGGGCGTTCCTTTGAGATCATCCAAATAACCTTGGAGTTGGGTCTCAATACATTCGGTGATGGGGTGTTTATTGGTCATGGATCTAAATTCACTAAAAACTAAAATTAAGCTGCTTCTAAAAAGAGTAGGCGGTCTGAATGGGATTTCATTTCATCAAAGTAATCATTGACCATCTGCAATTGGGTTTTGCAATCATCAGCAGTGTTCATGCGTTGGCGAAAAGCATGAGAGTCCCGTAAACCTTTGCAATACCAGCCAATGTGCTTACGGGCAGTACGTAAGCCAATATGCTCGCCATAAAACTCGTAATGATCTAAGAGGTGAGCATTCATGATGTTCTGAATCTCATTGATCTGCGGTGTAGGTAACTTAGCGCCAGTTTCCAAGTAGTGATGAATCTCACGAAAAATCCAGGGGCGCCCTTGAGCGGCACGGCCAATCATGATGGCATCAGCACCAGTTTCTTTTAAGACAAATTGGGCTTTTTCTGGAGTGGTGATATCGCCATTGGCAACTACCGGAATGGCAACGCTATTCTTCACGGCGGTAATGGTTTCGTACTCGGCCTCACCGTGATACAGGTCAGCTCTCGTGCGGCCGTGAACAGTCAACATGGAGATACCGGATTTCTCGGCAAGACGTGCAATATCAATTGCATTTTTATTTTCTCGGTCCCAGCCTGTCCTAATCTTTAAGGTCACGGGAACCGCATCAGGACCTACGCCCACAGCCTGAACTACAGCTTCCAAAATTTGCTGCACTAAAGGCTCATCTCTTAACAGTGCAGAGCCGGCTGCAACATTGCAAACCTTTTTGGCTGGACAACCCATATTGATATCGATAATCTGGGCGCCATGATCGACATTGAGTTTGGCTGCTGCAGCCATCATCTTGGGATCAGCGCCAGCGATTTGGACTGCAATTGGCTTAAATTCACCTTGGTGATTAGCGCGACGCTGGGTTTTTTCGCTCCTCCAAAGCAATGCATTTGAGGCAATCATTTCAGAGACGGCATAGCCGGCACCAAGCTTTTTGCAAAGCTGACGAAATGGTCGATCCGTTACTCCAGCCATTGGGGCAACAAATAATCTATTTGCGAGAAGGTGTTGGCCAATCTTCATGGGTTACGGGCTGATTTCTGGAGAGCTTCTGGTGCTTAGGAAAGGGTGTCACTTTAGCACAAGTCGACCTAAATATGCCTAAAAAATAGGCAGATTCTGTGATTTAGATCAAATGAAGGATGCTTGTATTTTGAGGGCTGTTTCAGACTCTTAGCGCCTACCAAACATCATCTGGCGAGCTAAGGCTGTTTTGACTGGTGGGAGCCACTGGAGGGCCGATAAAGCCAATCCGCGACCCATCACAATGGGAAATAGATTGGAGGTGAAGATTCTAGCCATGAAGTCAGTTAAGCCTATGGTGGCTGACCGATCTGCCTTCCGGCTTTGGGCATAGTCCTGCAATGTTGCCTCAATCGCTGTGGCAGTTTTTTGATTCTCAGACTTAGAAAACAGGATACTGAGTTTTTCAGCTAGGAGGTAGGCATCCCTTAATCCAAGGTTGAGGCCTTGCCCTGCAACGGGATGCAAAGTTTGGGCGGCATTGCCAATCCAAACTTCATTACCCTGAGTAGTCTCTTTACGATAGTTGAGACCTAGCTCATAAAGGCGGCGATCTTGGATTTTGAGGAACCGACCAATTCGTGAGCCAAACTCGGTCTGTAGACTTTTCAGAAATTCAGCATCACTTAAAGCAAGACGCGCTTGTGAGGAGCTTGGCGTTCCACACCAAACTAAATTGAGAATATTGCGGCCATAGTGACTTGGCAAAACTGCCAAAGGTCCTTCAGAAGTAAAACGCTCCCATGCTTGATGGGGCGATGCATTCTCAACTTCGACTAAGCCAACTAAGGCAGATTGCTCATAGTCTCTGCCGGATTCCACCCAATCCTGGGTTTTAAATAAACCACCTTCAGCATGCACTACGCATTTGGCTTGAATATGTGAAGTATCGGTATCGGCGCCATTGTTGGTATTGATGTGCTCCCAAACAAAATTGGGACTCTTTGTTTGAATGACTCTTAAAGCCTGACGCAGTGTGATATGAATATCGCGATAGCGAATGATGTGACCAAGCGCATCTTGTTTTAATTCTTCTCGAGTCATGAGAGCACGACCAAAACGACCTGCTTGTGATACGTGCACTCGATGAATATCGGCGCATTCAGTAGGCCACGCATCGATGGTATCGAGCAATAACTTGCTGCCATGCGATAAGGCAATTCCTCGACTATCAGCAGCAGTTAAGTTAGCATCATCTGCAGGGTTGCGATCGAGTAAGACAATCTTAGATTCTGGAAATTTTTGCAAGCACCACGCTGCGCAGGCTAGGCCAACTGGCCCACCCCCCTGAATCAAAATATCGCAGTGCTGTTCTTTCATTGACAATAAAGTGATTAAGTATTCTTCATTAAAGCTTCAATCTCATCTGCTTTGACTGGCACGCCGCGAGAAATTAATTCACATCCAGCATCATTCACTACCGCATCATCCTCAATACGGATGCCAATATTCCAGAAGCGCTCATCTACATCATCTGCTGGACGAATATATAAACCTGGCTCAATGGTGAGGACCATGCCAGGCTTAAGGTAGCGCCATGGTTTCTCTGAAGAGTCGGTTGCTGCACTAAGTGGTTCGCGGTAAGAGCCGACATCATGCACATCCATGCCCAGCCAGTGTGAGGTGCGGTGCATATAGAAGCGACGATAGGCCCCAGTCTCAATCGCATTATCGAGGGAGCCTAATTCTGCAAGCTTGAGAAGCTTCTCATCAAGTAGGCCTTGAGTGAGCACCTTTAATGCTGCCTCATGCGGCTGCATAAATGTATTGCCAGGCTTAGTTGATGTAATTGCTGCTTCTTGTGCGGCTAGCGTGATGTCATACAGCGCGCTTTGCGGCCCAGTGAATTTACCGTTCACTGGGAATGTACGGGTAATATCCGATGCGTAGCCATCCAGCTCGCAACCGGCATCTATCAAACAGAGTTCACCGCTTCGCAGTTCAGCATCACCAGCACGGTAGTGCAGAATGCATGAGTTGGCACCGCCAGCAACGATGCTGTTGTACGCAACGCTTTGTGCACCGCTATAGCGGAACTCATGAAGCAGTTCTGCTTCGAGATGGTATTCACGCATTCCAGGTTTGCAAACTTGCATGGCGCGAATGTGGGCGCGTGCAGAAATTTGGGCAGCGCGACGCATGATGTCGATTTCATGAACATCTTTAAAGAGGCGCATTTCATGAAGCAAACTCTCTACATCATGAAACTCAGATGGTGGGTTGATACCAGCGCGTGCCTGAGCCCGTACTTGTTTCATCCAATGACGTAAGCGACGATCTGTTTCAGCGCTTTCTGAAAGACGAATATAGACAGCATCTTGATCAGCTAATAACTCACCCAGTTTTTTATCGAGCTCATGATTGCTATGGGCGTATTCCACTCCCAAGATCGATGGTGCAGCTTCTGGACCCAATCGAATGCCATCCCAAATTTCACGCTCCGCATCTTTAGGTCTGCAAAAAAGATGCGATTCCAGTTGTGGTTGTGATGTTGATCCAGCAATCTTTAAGACGAGCGTTGCGCCCGGCTCTTCAAAACCAGTGAGGTAGAAAAAATCACTGTCGTGACGATAGGGAAACTCGCTATCGCGATTGCGTGCAGTCTCAGGCGCTGTAGTGATGATGGCAATGCCACCGCTAGTTTTGGCGCAGATCAGCTTTGCAAGTTCAACTCGGCGTTGTTGGTAAATATTAGACTTATTCATGCGCTGCATTGAGCTCTTGTAATCGTTGAGGCGTACCTACATCGTGCCACGGACCGGCATATTTTTCACCGGACACTCGATTTTTGGCCATAGCCACTCTAAGAAGTGGGGCTAACTTGCTTGGCACATTGAGCTCTAAATCTTTGAAGAGTTCTTGGTGGTAAAGCCCAATACCCGAAAACGTGAGTTTTTCAGCTCCATCTAGTGGTTCGTTAGTCACTTTGGAGTCTTTCAGATAAAAGTCCCCCTCAGGATGCTGATTTGGATTTGGAACCATTAAAAGATGGGCCAAAGGCTGATTTGGCATGCTGCGTAAGGCAGAAACTTGATCCAAAAGTCCCTGAAGTGGCAGGTTTGGGCTAAAAACATCCCCATTAATTACCAGGAAATAGTCGCTGGGGTTCAGCAAGGGGAGTGCTTTGCGAATGCCCCCAGCAGTCTCAAGAGCGCTAATTTCTGGGGAGTAGGTGATATTTAGATCAAATTGACTGCCGTTTCCTAGAGCTTCCTCAATCTTGTTACCAAGCCAAGCATGATTAATCACCACATTTTCAACGTCTGCTGCACTAAGTGCCTCTAAATGCCAGGCAAGCAAGGACTTATTTTTGATGGTGAGCAGCGGTTTAGGTAATTCATCCGTTAGCGGACGCATACGCTCACCCCGACCAGCAGCAAGCAAAAGGCAAGGTATAGAGTTAGGGCTATTAGATACGCTCATGTTTGACGAATCATTCTTACTCAGATTTGCTGTTGCGGGTAGATTCCAGAATACGGGCCAAGGGTTTTAATTCAATATATCGATTGGCTGTAGCAATAGCGTATTCCAATACCAAAGGAATATCTTTGAGGTAATTCTCTTTGCCATCGCGATGAAATAGTCTGGCAAAAATACCCAAGACTTTGAGATGCCTCTGTAAGCCCATCCACTCAAAGTCACGATAGAACTGGCCAAAATCATCTGGCATTGGCAATCCTGCTTTGCGGCCAGCTTCCCAAAATTTAATCACCCAATCAATCACGCGCTCTTCAGGCCAGGCAATGTAAGCATCGCGCCAGAGTGATGCGGCATCGTAAGTAATGGGACCATAAACTGCATCTTGAAAATCGATTACACCGGGATTATTTTTTTCGGTCACCATCAGATTGCGTGAGTGATAGTCGCGATGAACGTAGACTTTTGCTTGCGCAAGATTATTTTGAATGATGAGGTTAAATGCTTGATTGATCTGAGAAGTCTGAACTTCATTTAATTCAATATGTAAATGTTTATGCAGATACCACTCTGGAAATAAATTTAATTCACGTTGTAAGAGTGCTTCATCATAGTTCGGTAGCACGTCAGGTTTGCTTGCTAATTGCATTTGAACTAGCGCATGAGTGGCGTCTTTGTAAAGCGAGTCTGCTGTCTCATTATTCAGTTCTGCAAGATAAGTTTTATTGCCTAAATCATTAAGTAGCAAGAAACCATCATCGATATTTTTTTCGAGGATCTTGGGAACATTTAAACCCGCATTTTCGAGTAGTAAATCGACCTTTAAAAAGGCATCTAGAGGCTCGTGTTGGGGTGGGGCATCCATCACGATCAGAGTCTGAAAATCCGGGTTTTGGGACTCAATCCGGAAATACCGTCTAAAGCTGGCATCTGCCGAGGCGGGGGATAAGGTGGCGAGATCTAATTGCCAGCGTGCTTCAAGGCCTTTTAGCCAATTTTGGAGGGTGATTAAGCGAGAGTCAGTCATGGTCGATTCGTATAATAAGGCGGGTCTGGATCCATGAGTCATTATCGCCGTTGCGCCGGCTTTTGCGCCCCTCTTTTTTTAGCCTTTTCCCTGCGCGTGATGATGGGGGTTGCCTTACTGCAATTTACATTGCCAAGTATGGCTCAAGCGCCTGCGCCACTGCCTCCTTCAGCGCAGTCATTAAGTAATTCCGCTAACTCAGTTTTAATCCCCGATCGGGGTGGCGTGACTGTTTTAAAGTTAGATGATCAGTTACGTGTTGGCAAGCCGATTGACGATGGTCAGGCGCTCACTTTTACTTCAAGTGATTCGATCGACGGCATTGTTGACCGGGAAATGCGTTTGAAGGGGCGAGCACAAATTCGTCGAAATGGTGCAGTGATCAAAGCCGATGAAATTAAATATGATCCAGATTCAGATGTAGCTAACTTAATCGGCAATACTGAATTCTCAAAAGGGAATGCCACATTTCGAGGTCCTAAAGCGCGATTCAGAGTGGATGCTCGCGAAGGTGAAATGGAGTCGCCTGATTACGAGTTGCGTGATAATCGTGCAAGTGGTAAAGCAGACAAGTTAACTATCGAAACAGCTGACGTTTTTGTATTTGATAAAGCTACTTACACCACCTGTACTCCAGAAAATCTCGATTGGTATTTCACAGCAAGTAAGCTAGAAATTGACAACGAGCAAAAAGAGATGGTTGGCACTCATGGTGTGATGAGATTTTTTGATGTGCCGATTGCTTACATTCCCTATTTCTCGGCACCGACTTCTAAAGAACGTCGTTCTGGAATATTGGCACCCGTAGCGGGCTATAACTCGAACAATGGTATTGATGTGACTGCCCCTTATTACGTCAATATTGCCCCTAATCGAGATTTGCTATTACTACCCCGTGTTATGGGTCAGCGCGGTGTTCAATTGGGTGCGAAGTATCAATTTCTCGATCAGCAATATGCTGGCAGCTTAGGTGGAGATTATTTGCCTTACGATCGTAAAACGGGTACAGATCGTTGGCGCTACGATTGGCAGCAGCGACAAAACTTTAGTGGCGCTTTGTTGGGCATGGGCGGTATTCCAATTGCGGGAGCTTGGACTGGGTATGCCAATATGGCTCGGGTATCGGATAACTTATACCCTACAGACTTTTCTCAAAGTATTGCTGGTGCTGTCACGAGTCAATTTCGTCAAGAGGTGGGCACTGTTAAGAACCTGACTGGTAGTTTGAGTAATTGGAATGTATCTGCCAGGGCGATGACCTTTCAAACCCTCCAGCCTGATCCAACGGTGACTGTGCAAGCCCCTTACAACATCTTGCCAAATATCAATGCTACTTATAACAATCGCCTGACACCAACGGTTGCGGATGCTAGCGGGAAGTACATCTCACTCCCATCAGGCCCAGTAACGACTTTCTCGACCGATTTCACCCGCTTTGCCTATAACATCGGCGGAAACCTGGCGGCAACTGCGCCGGGTGTCTATAGTCAAGCGGATCGAACCGTGATTAAGGGGGCAATGGCTTTGCCTCAAATTACGCCGGGGTATTTCATTACCCCAAAGGTAAGCTTTCAGTCAAACACCTATAACGCCACCCCATATAGCTCAGTGGGTGCACCAGCAGCGCAAGGCTTTACCATTCCAACCTTTAGTTTGGATTCAGGGCTTGCTTTTGAGAGGGATGCCGCAGAATTAAAAGGCTTTTTTGGGCGCGATATGTTGCTCACTATGGAGCCGAGAGCATTCTATGTATACACCCCATATCAAAGCCAAGCGCAGACGCCATTATTCGATACAGCAGATGCCGGTTTTGGGGTTACCCAAATCTTCAGTGAAAACACCTTTATTGGTAATGACCGGGTTGCGGATAACAATAAATTAACGGGTGGTTTAACCAGTCGGATGATTGAAGCCAATACTGGTGCTGAAAGAGCAAATGTCACGCTTGCACAAAGACAGGCTTTTACGGCTCAGAAAGTGGGCTTAAATGGCAATATTCTCAATCCCACAACCTATTCGGATACTCTGGGCTCTGCTTCTGTTCGCCTGCTAGGTAACTTTAGTGCAGATATGTTTGGTCAATACAACACGCAGCTCAACAAGTTTGTGCAAACGACAGTGGGCGGCAGTTGGAGGCCTACACCTGGCAGAAGTTTAAATTTTGGATACCGTAACGTTTGGTCTCCGCCTACGCAACCCTCGATTCAGAACAATACTCCTGGTACTTTGGCTCAAACGACAACTGATCAATACAACGTCTCGGGTCAGTGGCCATTGACCCGAGAGGTCTCAGTTTTAGGTAGATGGGGTTACGACGCCTTAACTACTAAAACATTAAATACCTTAGTGGCACTTGAGTGGATGAAAGACTGTTGGACTTTGCGAGGAGCTTACTCTCAGGTGCTCAATACCTCCCAAATCACGACGACTCAAGTCCTTTTTCAGCTCGAATTTAGGGGCTTTGGTAGCGCAGGTAGCAGTCCAGTTGATATCATGAAGCTGAATGTTCCTGGATATATGCCAACTTCTAAGCCTATACCACCTTCAATATATGAGAACTATCAATGATGCGTAGGAATCGATTTAAACATGTGCTAGCTACCTTGGTGTTTGGGTTTGCCATGCTTTCTCAATTAGCATTTGCTCAGGATGCATCTAAAGCTACTCCAAGCGCCGATAGTAAGATTCGCAATATTGATGGCGTTGCTGCAGTGGTGAATACTGGATATGTCACTCGCAAAGAAATTGACGATCGTATTCTGGCCTTACAAAAGCAAGGCGGGAAGTTACCTGACCCCGCTACATTACGTAAGACCGTTCTTGAGCGATTGATTATTGAAAAGATTCAGTTGCAAAATGCTGAGCAAGAAGGTGTCACTGTTACCAATAAAGAGCTCGATAAAATTATTGCTGATATCGCAGACAAAAATAAACTAACGCTCGCAGAGCTTAAGGTCAAAATTGCGGCTACTGGCAGCAGTTATGAGCGCTATCGCCAAATGTTACGAGACGATGTCATTCTGAGTCGTTATCGTGAGCGTGAGGTTGAGGGCAAGATCAAAATTTCAGATGCCGAGATTGATAACTTCATTATTGAGCGTAATCGTGCAGTAGCTGGAGGGGGCGTAAGCAGATCTGCTCCAGCTGCCAATGGCGAGCCAGAAGAAATTGATGTGGCACAAATTTTTATCCCAGCAGATGCAAGTGCTGGCGCAGGCGCTCAGGCGCAAGCCAAGAAAAAAGCTGAAGTGCTATTGCGCGAAGCGCGTGGCGATGTAGATTTCTTACAACTTGGTGCAATGGCCGCAAAAGACAATCCAAAAATTAAATTTCAAGAGCTTGGCTATCGAACGCCAGATCGTCTTCCGCAGTTATTCTACGAAGCCATTAGAAATACTGGCAGTGGCCAAGTTGCCAATGCGGTAGTAAAAAGTCCAGCGGGTTACCATGTCCTCAAAGTCTTAGATCGCCGTGCTCTCACAGTAGCTGCCCCTCCAGCGCAACAAGCCGCGCCGCAAGATGAGACATCTTCAGTGCCAAAGAATATTAAAGTGACACAGACTTTATCTCGCCATATTTTGTTGCGTAGTCGGGCAGGCCTTTCAGATCAAGATGCAGAAAGACGATTGGCTGGTTACCGTGATCAAGTGCGCGCCAAGACGGCTGATTTTGGTGATTTAGCCAAGAAGTATTCAGAAGATGGCTCTGCTGCAAATGGCGGAAATCTGGGATGGATGGGCCCCGGTGACTTAGTCCCAGAGTTTGACCAAGCGATGAATCGTTTGCAAATTGGTGAAGTCAGTAACCCAGTAAAAACCGAATTTGGTTGGCATTTAATTCAAGTGCTAGAGCGTCGTGAAGCGGAATTAACTGTTGAAAAGCAGCGTCAATTTGCGCGAGCAGCTATCCGTGAGCGTAAGTTTGAGCAGGCTTATCAAGACTGGCTGCGCGAGATTCGCGATACCGCAACGGTGAAGATCATTAACGCAGATGATCCAGCAAGTAGCCCCCGTTAATCTCGTTATTTGCTCTGGTGAGCCAGCAGGCATTGGCCCAGAGATTTCTCTTATGGCTGCACTTGCTTTTTTGGAGCGGCAGCCTGCTGCAAATATCACAATATTAGGTGATCCAGGTCTCTTTGTGGGACTTCAAAGTCTAAGCTCGCCCAACCCTCGCCTCAGCATAAGTCCGGTGAGCTTAGCGGCGCCAGTAAAACTAGGTCATTTAGATCCAAGCAATGCACAATATGTTTTAGATATTCTCAATATCGCCACGAAGGGATGTTTGGAGGGTCGCTTTGATGCCATGGTAACGGCACCCTTGCAAAAAAGTGTCATCAATGATGGCACTCAAGCTCAACAAGGCCTTTTCACTGGACATACTGAATACTTAGCAAAGCTCTGCCATCAAGATCATGTAGTGATGATGTTGTGTGCCAATATTCCCGCTGGCTTTTTGAATCTTCCAAAAGTATCCGATCTTCGAGTAGCCTTGGCTACAACACACTTACCTTTAAAAGAAGTAGCCAGCGCGCTTCATAGCGAGCATATTGTGGAAACAATCAAGATTGTTCACGACGATCTTCAGCACAAGTTTGGCATTACTAAGCCGGTTATTCGGGTGGCAGGGCTAAATCCGCATGCTGGTGAATCTGGTTACCTAGGGCGTGAAGAGATTGAGATCATTGCGCCTGCGATTGAGGATGCCAAGGCCTTGGGTATGGATGTGAGCGGCCCCTATCCGGGCGACACGATGTTTGATGCCCATGTTTTAGACAAAGTAGATGCATTTATTGCCATGTATCACGACCAAGGTTTAGCACCTTTCAAGTTTGTTAGTTTTGGGGGCGGAGTCAATGTGACATTGGGTTTACCTATTATTCGCACCTCAGTGGACCATGGAACTGCGCTAGAGATTGCGGGCAAGGGCATTGCCGATTTTGGCAGCATGCTTGAGGCCCTAGAATTGGCTTATCAGTTAGCGCTCAGCTCGAGGAATACCAATACATGATGCACCGTGCCCGTAAGCGATTTGGCCAAAATTTTTTGCAAGACTCGGGCGTAATTTATTCCATTGTTGCTGCGATTAACCCCAATCCTGAGATGCATGTGATTGAGATTGGCCCTGGTCTTGGAGCGCTGACCAGACCTTTATTAGGCGGTCTTGAGCAGCTTGATCTTTTGGAGATTGATCGAGATTTAGTTGCTTACTGGAAAGCAGAAAATTTACCTGGCTTGAATGTCATTGAAGGTGATGCACTCAAATTTGATTTTTTTGAATGGGCAAAATCACACGCATCCTCAGGGGGTGTATGCAAAGTGGTAGGAAACTTGCCTTACAACATTTCTTCACCCCTCTTGTTTCATTTGGTCAGCGCTGCTAATTTGATAGATGAGCAAGTCTTCATGCTCCAAGCAGAGGTGGTAGAGCGCATGGTTTCTAAAGCTGGAGGTTCGGAGTTCAGTAGGCTTTCAGTCATGTTGCAAGCTCGCTATGACATGGAGCTCATATTAGAAGTGCCTCCAGAAGCATTTGATCCTCAGCCAAAGGTGAACTCAGCAGTGGTGCGGATGATCCCGCGCCCAGACTTTAGCTTAAATAATGCCCAGTGGCATGCTTTAGAGAAAGTGGTTGCAGCTGCCTTTTCTCAGCGTAGGAAAATGCTGCGTACTAATTTATCGGCTTATTCAGAAAGATTGTGCTTATCTGAAACTGAGCTAAAAGCCCGTGCACAAGATATTTCAGTTGACCGCTATATTGAGTGGGCTAAAGAATTGGCCAATTAAAAGGGCTAGCTTTTTTCAGATTGATAAGCGGCAGGATCAATCACTCGCATTTCTGCTTCAATCCACTTTTCAACTTCTTGATGTAGCTGCCCGCTCGTTTTTCCAGCAGAGGCAATTGCTGGACCGATTGAGAAAATCACGGTTCCTGGTGTTTTGATAAAGCTATTTTTAGGCCAACAGCGACCGGCATTGTGGGCAATAGGAATGACTAATGCTTCAGTTGCGCTGGCTAGCCTAGCGCCACCCTTACTGTACGGTTTGTGAGAACCAGTTGGTGTTCTAGTTCCTTCTGGAAAGAGCAAAATCCATTTACCCTCCGCCAACCTCTTGCGACCTTGGCCGACTACGGAGAGAGCAGCCGTTTCTTTCTTGTTACGATTAATGTGGATCATCTTGAGTAGAGCAAGCGCCCAACCAAAAAATGGAATCCATAAAAGCTCACGCTTAAAGACAAAGCATAACTGTTTTGGCAATAGCGCAATGTAAGCAATCGTTTCGTAAGCAGATTGATGTTTACTTAAGACCACTACGGGTTGATCAAGCACAGCAGTCATATTTTCCATGCCACGAATCTCATAGCGAATACCGCATAGTGGCTGCAAAATCCAGATAACGATCTTGTTCCAAAGACCAATAAAGCGGTAGCGGTTTTCTGGATTGAGAAATGGGAATAACAAAATACACAGTACTGACCAAATGGGGGTAAAGATCAGTAAAAACAGCGCAAAAAGTATGGAGCGTATCAAGGTCATTTGCTTTAAATTCTATCTTCCAAGAGCGCATTAGCAAAGGCCATTAAATCCGCATGAATTTGCGTGCCCTCGGGAAGATTTCCTTTGTCTACTGTTTTTCTGCCCTTGCCGGTTAATACTAAATGTGGGCTTGCACCCAAAGCTATTCCTGCTTCAAGATCTCTTAGAGAGTCGCCGACGATGGGGGTACCAGTTAAAGGGAGGGTGCTATCTGTTTTTTTATAACGCAGGGCAATTTCTTTCATCATCCCCGGAAGCGGCTTGCGGCAATCGCATCCATTGGCATCCACATGTGGGCAAAAGAAGATGCTATCGATATGACCACCCAAGGGTTTGAGGAGCCTATCCATCTTGCTATGCATAGCATGTAGATCATTAATATTAAATAATCCGCGAGCTAGACCAGACTGATTGGTAGCAACTGCAATGTGATAGCCCGCTTGATTTAGTAGTGCAATTGCCTCCAAACTTCCAGGCAGTGGAATCCACTCATCACTCGACTTAACATAGTCATCGCGATCCTCATTGATCACGCCATCGCGATCAAGAATGATCAGCTTAGTAGAGCCAATGCTCATGCTAACTTGCCGAGATCGGCAATGAGATTCATTTTCTGGTGAAGTTGTTGCAAGAGTGCTAAACGGTTGTCGCGTAACTCTGGATTGGGATCCATCACCATAACGTCGGCAAAGAATTGATCAATCGGCGCACTCAACGCTACCAGCGCTTTTAAGAGATCTACAAATTGACGGTTTTCATAGGCTGCATTCAGTGCTGGTGAAACTGCTTCCAGCGCCTGATGCAGGGCAATCTCAGCCGGAAGTTGCAACAATTTACTAGAGCAGGTCGCAGGAATAGCAGTTGTAGTCTTTTTCAGAATATTACTAATGCGTTTGTTCGCTGCTGCCAGTTGGGCTGCCTGGGGTAGAGCATTAAATTCTCGTAAGGCTGTTAAGCGTGCAATTAAGTCATTAATCTGTGCAGGGGTTTGACTTAATACCGCATCAATTTCTTCAGTAGTAAACGGCTTACCAGCAACGGATTGATCTCGTAAATAGGCGCGTAAGCGATCATTGATGAAAGCATAGATATCTTCTAACTTTGCCTTATCTTGCACCTCTTTTTGTGGGAACTGTTTGCGGGCCAACTCGATTAGATCAGGCAGACTTAAGGAAAGATTTTTTTCGAGAAGAAGGCGGCAAACCCCCAAAGCATGGCGACGTAAGGCGTACGGGTCTTTATCACCCGTTGGTGCAAGGCCCACTCCCCAAATGCCTACTAGTGTCTCAAGCTTATCTGCAATAGCAAGCACAGTGCCTGTCTGCGTTTGTGGCAAAGCATCTCCAGCAAAGCGGGGCATGTAATGCTCACTGCAAGCTGAAGCCACTTCTTTATTCTCACCATCATGCGTTGCATAGTAGCGACCCATGATGCCTTGGAGCTCTGGAAATTCGCCAACCATATCAGTTAACAAATCAGTCTTAGCAATCTCTGCAGCGCGACTCGCCAAAGCGCTATCTGCAGACAATGCATTAGCGATACCAACCGCAATAGCTTGCACGCGCTTCATGCGATCGAGTTGATTGCCTAGTTGATTGTGATAAACCACTTTTCCTAGATCGGCCACGCGAGAGGCCAAAGGACGTTTTTGATCTTGCTGAAAGAAGAAGCGCGCATCAGAGAGGCGGGGGCGCACTACACGCTCATTACCAGAAACAATAGCCGCAGGCTTATCTGTTTCGATATTCGATACGATTAAGAAGCGATTACGTAATTTGCCTTGCTGATCTGTGAGTGCAAAATATTTCTGATTAGTTTGCATTGTCAGGATCAAGCATTCCTGGGGTACCTCTAAGAACTCTTGATCAAAGTGACATTCATAAATTGCTGGCCACTCTACTAGCGCAGTCACTTCATCTAATAGGCTATCGGGCATCAATACTAAGTCGCCAGCAGCGGCCTTAAGTAGGGACGCCTCAATAAACTCGCGACGCTTAGTAAAGCTTGGTAAAACCTTGCCTTTGTTACTGAGCTCGGATTCGTATTGAGCTGCTGAGTCAATCTGGATAGTTCCTGGAGCTAAAAAGCGATGTCCTTCAGTATGATTGCTGGCGTCAATACCAAGTGCACTAATATTGAGAATGTTCTTGCCATGCAATGCAGTGATGCGATGCGCTGGTCGTGCAAATTCAACATCAGCCAACTCACCATTTTTTTGTAGCACTTGGTAGTGCATCATTTTGGCGATCGGTAACTTGCTTAGTGTGCTGATAAGGGCTTGTAGGGCAGTCTCCTCAAGAGCGGCACCTTTAGCGATGACATTGAGGTAGAGAGCTTCGTTCTTCCCTTCACCAGACTTTTCAAGTGAAGTGATATCGATATCCGCATAACCTAGTGATCCTAGTTTCTTTAATAGCGGTGGCGTTGGTTTTCCTTGGGCATCAAAGGCAATGCTCGTTGGCAACAGTTTTTCTCGAACAGGATGATCTGGCGCTTGACTGAGAACATGGCTGATCTCCACAGCTAAACGACGTGGCGTGGCATATCCAGTGGCTATGGAGTTTTCGCTGGTAAGGCCATTTGCTTTCAGAACAGAAAAGATGCCTTCACTAAAAGCATCACCTAAACGACGCAGAGATTTAGGAGGAAGCTCTTCCGTAAATACTTCGATAAGCAAAGTCTCTGTTGTAGAGGCGAAATTAGATGTGCTCATAATAGTTTGCGTTGCTTAAGCTTTGACTTGACGTTGGCACATAGGGAATCCCAGTTTTTCTCGGGATTCAAAGTAGGCTTGAGCCACTGCACGAGAAAGATTGCGAATACGGCCAATATAAGCCGCACGCTCAGTCACCGAAATAGCACCACGGGCATCTAAAAGATTAAAGGTGTGAGCAGCCTTGAGCACCATCTCATACGCTGGCAATGCCAAAGGCACTTCCATTAAGCGTTTTGCTTCACTTTCATAATTGGTAAAGTTAGCAAAGAGTAAATCCGTATTGGAATGCTCAAAGTTGTAGCAAGATTGTTCTACTTCGTTTTGGTGATACACGTCACCGTAAGAAATTCCATCAGCCCAAACGAGATCGTAGACATTCGAGCAATTTTGGATATACATCGCTAAACGTTCGATTCCATAGGTGATCTCACCCAAAACCGGTTTGCAATCGAGACCGCCCACTTGTTGGAAGTAAGTAAATTGCGTCACTTCCATGCCGTTGAGCCAAACTTCCCAGCCAAGGCCCCATGCGCCTAGAGTGGGGTTTTCCCAGTCATCCTCCACAAAACGCACATCATTTTGTTTGAGATCTAGACCCAGGGCTGCAAGAGATCCCAAATACAGCTCAAGAATATTTTCGGGAGCTGGCTTAAGGACTACTTGATATTGGTAATAGTGCTGCAGGCGGTTGGGATTTTCGCCATAACGACCATCTTTGGGTCGCCGTGAAGGCTGTACATACGCAGCTTTCCAGGGTTCTGGGCCAATGGCCCGCAGAAAAGTGGCTGTGTGAGAGGTACCTGCACCAACCTCAAGGTCAATAGGTTGCAATAGGGCACAACCTTGTTGGTCCCAGTAATCTTGGAGTTTGAGAATGATTTGCTGAAAAGTAAGCATGATTAACCTAGCTAAGCCTTTGATTTTACATGGCTAAGCAGGCAAACCATCAAATAGCAATTAAATTCGTTTTTGACGCAGAAGGCCAAAGATCAAGAGAAGCCCAGAAAGCGTCAAAATAGGCATATTTCCCCAAATAACATAAGGGGTTAGACCCGAGTAAGCCTGAATCTTGGCGCTCAAAGTATCCTGGGTAAATTGAGGTAGCTGGGCCAGGATTTCTCCCTTTGATCCCAGTACAGCAGTAATGCCAGTATTGGTGGCCCTAAGTGCTGGCAGGCCGGTTTCTAGAGAGCGTAATTGAGACAGTCTTAATTGCTGCTCGGGTGCTTGTGATTTACCAAACCAAGCAAGGTTAGTCATGTTGATCAGTAGATTGACTGGTTGAGTGCTACTGCGCAGTCTTGCGGCTAACTCTCCTCCGAAGACATCTTCATAGCAAATGGTAATGGCGGCATTGACAATCTCTTGCTGCGGGCGGGCAATACTTAAGGGGGCTTGATCCAATTTACCGCGAGCAAAGTCACTCAGTGGTACATGAAAAGCATCTACAAACCAACGAAACCCAGGCGGGACGAATTCACCAAAAGGGACTAAATGGGATTTATCGTATTGATACTGTGGCAGGTCTGGCGAAAACCCCAGTGCACGATTGGAGTATTGCACACCTGTAGTTTGAGCTACTTCACCAATTAGACCCACGAGCACAGTGCTAGATGTAGCAGTAGAAAACTGTTGAATGGAGTGCAAAAGGCCTGCGGGTAGATTGCTTTGCGGCCAGGGATAAGCGGTTTCAGGTGTGATGATGAGATCGGCAGCTTGATTCGTGATGGCGTTGGTATAAAAAGCAAATTGCTCTTGCATCGCTTGCGGATTGAATTTCAGGCTTTGCTCAAAATTACCCTGAATTAAGCGCACCGTCAGTGGCTCACTAGTTGGGTGCGTAAAAGTGAACACGCTGGCAAGCTGAGAGAGTGTGATGGTCAAGACAATGCAGATGCCACTAAACACGCTAGTATTTTTGAGTCGAAAGATTTCCCAGGAAATCCACACCACTAAAAATGTGCACGCTAGCCCACCCAAGATTGGCGCTACTGGCGCAAATGGGCCATTGACTTGTGTTTCAGCAAATCCCATCCACGGAAAGCCGGTAAAGATTATTCCGCGTAGAAATTCCAGTAGCACCCAACTGGCTGCAAGCATAAGCCCTGTCAATTTGGATGTCTTAAACCATTTCAGGGATAGTGTGGCTAGCGAAAAGAAGCAAGCCATATAGCTTGAGAGCATCAGTACCGCGGCAGCTGAGAGCAACATATTCATACCGCCTACATCATGTAGGCTGATATAGATCCACCAAAGACCAATGACAAAATACCCCACTCCAAAAGCAAGGCCTAGCAGAAACTGGTTTTTTAAATGGAGGTCTTGATGTTTGCTCATTTGCCACCACAAGAGGGCTAAGAGCGGTAGTTGAATCCACCCGCCGTAAGAGAGTTCAGCGGTAATTGCTAATAGTGCTCCCAGAGCAAAAAGAGTCAGCAAGCCAATACCTCTGGAGAGTTTTTGCATCTGCTGGTCAATCAAAGTAATGTTTAGTCTGATTGTTTGGGGAGTTGTCGTGCAAGCAAAATATGAATCTGTCTTGGGTCAGCACGTTGAACTTCAAATTCAATGCCATCAATTTCAATGCGTTCACCAATTTTAGGTACCCGACCCAGATGTTGAATGACTAGACCTGCCACAGTGTCAATGTCCTCAACATCAAATTGTGTGCCTAGCATTTCATTGAACTGCTCAAGCTCTGTAATACCTTTGACACGAATATCACCGTTATCTAGGGAGATGAGGTTATCAGCCTCATCATCAACATCATGCTCATCTTCAATATCGCCCACAATTTGTTCGAGCACGTCTTCAATCGTAATGATGCCTGCAATGCTGCTGTATTCATCTACGACCATGGCCAGGTGGTTACGGTTATCTTTGAAGTCTCGCAACAAAACGCTTAATCGTTTGGATTCTGGGATAAAGACGGCAGGGCGGAGCCAGTCTCGAACCTGAAAATCTTTTTCGCTAGAGTGACGCAATAAGTCTTTAGCCAAAAGGATGCCAATCACATTGTCTCGATTACCTTCAAATACCGGAAAGCGAGAATGGGCTGCTTCAATAACGGTTTTAATGATTTCAGTGAGGGGCAGATTGATATCGATCCAGTCAATTTGCGCTCGGGGAACCAAAATATCGCGAGCAGATAGTTCTCCAACCTGAAAGACGCCTTCAATCATGGATAAGGCGTCTGCATCAATTAAGCCATCCGTCTGGGCTTCCCTGAGTGTTTCAATTAACTCTTGACGGCGTTCTGTGGGACTGGTGGGTTGCGGCGTTAAAAAATCCGCCAGGCGTTCTAAAAGGGATTTATTGGGGTCAGGCATGTAGTAAGAATATCGTAGAAATAGGTCAATTCAGTGAAAGTCACCGTAAGGGCAACTTAAATATGGGCGTAAGGGTCTGAAAATCCTAGAGATTTAAGAAGTGCTACTTCGCAAGCTTCCATTTTTTGAGCTTCTTTTTCATGCTCGTGATCCAGTCCTTGAGCATGTAGGCAGCCATGAATAATCAGATGGGCTAAATGTGCTTTGGGGGCTTTACCCTGCTCTTTCGCTTCTTGCTTGATGATTGGCCAGCAAAAAATGATGTCTGCGACCACATGATTTTTGCTCAGCTCATAAGGAAAGGTCAGTACATTGGTTGCCTTATCTTTATTTCGAAAGTGGCTATTGAGCTCTTTGCCTTCTTTCGGATTGACAAAGCGCAAGGTAATTAAGCCATCGTAGCCAATCGCACTTCGCACCCATTTTTTAATTAGCGCTGTAGAGGCAATTGTCGAAACAGCTGTTTCAAGTGCAGGGCTTGCAAATTGAATTTCAATACTTGGCTTAGGCATGAGCGTGAATCATTTCGCCTCTAAGGGTGTAGTTCAAGACTTCGGTAATCCGAATATCCACTATCTCGCCAATCAAAGATTCATCAAAAGTCTCTGGTTTTGCAAAATGGATAACGCGATTGTTGGCTGAGCGACCTTGTAGATTGACTCCATCTTTTGCCAAGCCTTCTATAAGCACTTGCTCTGTATTGCCCAGCATTTGCCGGCTAATGGCATCGCCCTGGGACTCAATTAAGGCAAGCAAGGTTTGCAAACGTTTTAATTTCACTTCATAAGGAGTGTCGTCTTGCAAATTGGCGGCTGGCGTTCCAGGGCGTGCGCTAAAGATAAAGCAAAAGCTATTATCAAAGTTGAGCTCTTCAACCATGTTGAGCAGTTTGGTAAAGTCCTCATCAGTCTCACCAGGAAATCCAACAATGAAGTCGCTAGAAAGCGTGAGGTCTGGGCGGACAGCGCGCATTTTGCGAATGATGCTTTTGTATTCCAAGGCAGTGTACCCACGCTTCATTGCTGATAAGACTGAGTCGGAAGCATGCTGCACAGGAAGATGCAGGTGACTAACCAGTTTAGGAACTTTGGCATATACATCGATAAGGCGCTGGGTAAATTCTTTAGGGTGGCTCGTGGTAAAGCGAATTCGCTCAACACCAGGAATTTCAGCAATGTATTCAATAAGCAAAGCAAAATCAGCAATCTCTTTGGTATTGCCCATTTTGCCAAGGTAGGCGTTGACATTTTGACCAAGCAGCACAATCTCTTTGACGCCTTGAGAGGCCAACTGAGCAACTTCAGTCAGTACATCATCAAAGGGGCGTGATACTTCCTCGCCACGGGTATAGGGCACCACGCAGTAACTGCAATATTTAGAGCAGCCTTCCATGATCGACACATAAGCTGATCCACGTGTTTGACGTGATGATGGAAGATGGTCAAACTTCTCAATTTCTGGAAAAGAAATGTCCACTTGAGATTTGCCAGTAAGACGTCGTTGTGCAATGAGATCGCTGAGACGATGGAGTGTTTGCGGTCCAAAGACGACATCTACATACGGTGCCCTGCTGATAATTTGTTGACCTTCTTGACTGGCAACACAACCACCAACACCAATTAATAGATTGGGCTTATTTTTTTTGAGCTCACGTAAGCGACCTAAATCAGATAAGACTTTATCTTCAGCCTTTTCCCGAATCGAGCAGGTGTTTAAAAGAACCACGTCAGCATCTTCTGGAGTGCTCGTGAGAGTCATGCCTTCATTGGCATGCAGTAGGTCGGCCATCTTACCCGAGTCATACTCGTTCATTTGACAGCCGAAGGTTTTGATGTAGAGCTTTTTCATATGCCGTTCTCAGGTTTATAACTGGGGGCCAAGCTCAAATTTTACAAAAAACAAATTACAGCAAACGCAGAGCCAAAATAGCAACAATCGTTGGAGGTAATGCGCCTAGGAAGAGGTAAAGTGCTGACACCGCACCATTCGGAAAATGGCTACGCAAAATAGCCAGACCTGCTGGATTTGGTGCATTGGCGATAACGGTTAAGCCTCCACCAGCTACTGCTCCACCAACGAGCGCTAATTTAAATTCATCCGAGGTGCCAGTGACTAGGGAGCCTAAGTAGGTCAGTGCAGCGTTATCTGTAATTGCAGTAAGCGCTGTTGCCCCATAGAAGACCGCTGTTGGGCTCATCTGCTCGAGGAGGGGTTGCAGCCACCAGCCTTGCAAAGCGCCTAAGACTACTAAGCCAGCAAGGAAGAAGCCAACGAGCAAGGCCTCACGCAAAATCAATGGACTTTGGTGTTTTGGATAAGCAGTGGTGTAGCCAATAAAGAACAACAAGAGCCACATAAAGATGACTGGGTCATGAGCGAAATACACGATACCCGCTAAAAACAGCAAATGAACTGAAGTTACTGTGAAAGGAATTTTTTCAGGAATCTTCTTCTCTTCTGGCTCAACAAGTTGATTGCGGAACAATAAGGTCACTGTGAGAGAGTTGACGAAGATCGCTATTGCAGCTTCATACCCAAAATGGGTGAACATAAAGGCAGTTGACCAGCCCCAAGTAGAAGCCACCATTAGTACAGGGGGTGCCGCAAAATTGGTGAGTGTGCCTCCAATGGAGATGTTTACAAATAATGCCCCTAGTGTGCCAAATAGCATTGGGGTAGAGCATTTGTGTTTATAAACCAGATCGCGCAATAAGAAAGCTGCAAGCGTCATCGCTGCTGGTTCGGTAATAAATGAACCGAGTAATGGGGTAAGGGATAAGGTGAGGAAATACAGCATCGGCGCTTCGCGTGTTCGCAAGGCGACATGTAAAAACTTGCCCAAGCTATACAGAAGGTGGGTGGCAAATGTGAGGATTGGTTTGCTGCCTGCCGCCACCATGATCGCAAATACAAATAATGGTTCTGTGAAATTGCGCTTACTAGCGTACTCTCTAGCGCTATCAAGACCAGTTGTGAGTCCAATGTAAATCAATAACACTGCCGCCCAAAAACCAAAAACAATTTCAACTTCCCCTAGCAAGTGCCATAAGCCAGAATGGAGGCGAGATTTTTTGGCTAGAGTTTCAAAATAGGAAGTGCTGAAGGTGTGCAGTACCGCAATCGCGAAAATAATGCTTGCACCGAGTTCTGTAGGCGTAAAGTTCATGGGAAGATATTATCAGAGTGTCGTTTTGGGTAATTCGATTTTTACTATATCTCTATTTATTTCGATTGCTAAGGGGCAAAAATGGCTTTAATTCTGGGTTATGAAGATCTCATCGCTAATGCTATGGCTCAGATTGAAACGGTGCCCTTGGATCAGGCTAAAACCTTGCTAGATGATGAAAATACTGTTTTTGTCGACATTCGGGACGTTCGAGAATTAGAGCGGGAAGGGATGATCCCCGGCGCCTTTCATGCGCCACGGGGCATGCTGGAGTTTTGGGTAGATCCTAAAAGCCCTTATTTCAAGCCTATCTTTGGCGAGGGTAAGCGCCTCGTGCTGTACTGTGCCTCAGCTTGGAGATCCTCCTTGGCTACAGAAACCCTGCAAAAAATGGGGGTTCCCCGTGTTTGCCACTTAGAGGGCGGTTTTAGCGCCTGGAAAAAGGCAGGGCTTGCTGTAGCTGAAAAGCACACAAAACCCTAGTCTGCCTAGCCCTCCCCATTTTTTAGTCTTGAAATGCCAGATTTTGACCCCATCTAGGGTCAATTGAGTTAATTGGTATTTATTAAGGGGGTAAGCACATGACTGTTGCCAGTAAAGAGACTTTAGGCTTTCAGGCCGAAGTAAAGCAACTATTGCAGTTGATGATTCATTCCTTGTATTCCAACAAGGAAATTTTTCTTCGTGAGTTAATTTCAAACGCGTCTGATGCTTCAGACAAGCTCCGCTTTGAGGGGATTGAGCATCCAGATTGGTATGGCGATGATCCTGATTTAAAGATTAAAGTGAGTTTTGATAAAGCTGCCAGAACGGTCACTATTTCGGATAATGGTATTGGCATGAGTCGAGATGAAGTGATTGCCAATTTGGGAACGATTGCGCGTTCTGGAACTAAAGAGTTTTTCTCAAAGCTGTCAGGTGATCAGCAAAAAGATGCGGCTTTGATTGGTCAATTTGGTGTTGGTTTCTATTCAGCATTTATTGTTGCCGATCGCATTACTGTAGAAACTCGTCGAGCTGGTTTGCCAGCTGCTGACGGTGTGCGTTGGGAGTCTGATGGCTCAGGTGAGTTCACTGTAGAAAATATCGATCGCCCGCAGCGCGGCACTTCCATCACCATGCATTTGCGTGAAGGCGAGGATGACTTCCTGTCTTCGCATCAGCTCAAGTCGATTATTCGCAAATATTCTGATCACATCTCGCTTCCTATTCAGATGAATAAAGAAGAGTGGGATGCTGATAAGAAAGAGTCTGTTATCAAAGACGAGTTAGAGAGCATTAATCAATCCAGTGCTTTATGGGCGCGCTCCAAAGCAGAGATTACTGAAGAGCAATACAACGAGTTCTATAAGCACTTATCCCATGATTATGAGAACCCACTCTGCTATTCATTGAATCGAGTAGAGGGTCGTAGTGAATTTACGCAACTACTGTATGTTCCAGCACGTGCACCATTTGATTTATGGGATCGCAATAAACGTGGTGGTATTAAGTTGTACGTAAAGCGAGTATTCATCATGGATGATGCAGAGCAATTGATGCCTATGTATCTCCGTTTTGTCACTGGCGTGATTGATTCAACCGATTTGCCATTGAATGTGTCCCGTGAGATTTTGCAAGAGTCGCGTGACGTAAAGGTTATTCGGGAGAGCTCTACTAAGCGTGTGCTGAGCATGTTAGAGGACTTGGCTAATAGCGATGATGAGGCCAAAAAAGAAAAGTACCGCACATTCTGGACCCAATTTGGACAGGTCCTCAAGGAAGGTGTTGGCGAAGATCAGGCTAATCAAGAGCGCATTTTGAAACTCTTGCGTTTTGCCAGTACGTACACCGACTCTGCTGAGCAAACGGTGTCCCTGGCTGACTATATCTCGAGAATGAAAGAAGGTCAGGACAAAATTTATTATGTCACTGGTGATTCATTTAATGCCGCTAAGAACAGCCCCCATTTAGAAATCTTCCGCAAGAAGGGCGTTGAGGTTTTGCTCCTCTCAGATCGTGTAGATGAATGGATGCTTTCCTTCTTTACAGAGTTTGATGGCAAGCAGATGACTTCAGTTGCCAAAGGAGGTCTGGATTTAGGTAGCTTGACGGACGAAAAGGAAAAGAAAGAGCACGAAGAAACCGAAAAGGGTTTTAAAGATCTGCTCGACCGCATGAAGGAAGTGCTCAAAGAGAAAGTGAAAGATGTTCGTGTTACTTTCCGTTTGACGGATTCTCCGGCTTGTTTAATTTCTGATGAGAATGAACTCTCCGGAAATTTATTGCGGATGCTCAAGGCTGCAGGCCAACAAGCGCCCGATATGAAACCGATTTTGGAAATTAATCCTGAGCATCCACTGCTATTGAAACTCAAGTCAGATGACAAACAGTTTGATGAGTGGACTGAGGTGCTTTTTGATCAAGCACTCTTGGCGGAAGGTGGTCAATTGAATGATCCTGCTGCTTATGTAAAACGGATTAATCAATTGCTGTTAAGTTAAGACTGCAACTGAACCTCCAAAAGAAAAACCCGACTTGCGAATAACAAGTCGGGTTTTTTGTTGACTACTTTAAATCTACAGCACTACCGATACAGGTGATGGCAGATTAGTTTGGTGCTTTAGCTGGTTGATTATTTTTACCAGCGTTGTAACCAGAGTTGTACTCAGAAGCCTGCTCTTTTTTGTAGGCATCGTATACATAACCAGATGCTGCACCAACTGCTGCACCACCAACCGCGCCCCAGATTGGGTTGCCGTGAAAAATGGCGGTACCAACTGCACCAGCCGCAGCACCAATGGAGGCGCCTGACAAAGTGCGTTGCTCAGTATTGCTCATGTTAGAGCAACCAACGATAGCTAAAGATGCTGCAGTAATCGCGATAATTTTTTTCATATCAACTGATCCTTTTTATAAGTTGAATTGCCTAGATATAGTCTGAATTATTTTTTGGCGCAAGGAAAGCGTGAGGCCAAGAATCCGAGAAAAACACCTGCTGCAGGTTTGCTAGCAGTCTGTTGATTGGCGTCAGCAAACTTTACAAACTCACCAATAACTTCATCACGAGCCGGAGCAGGTTGCTTAACGCAAATGTATGGCTTGGCACGTTGTGGGTGACGTGTGGCTAAATAGGTATCGTAAATAGCTGTGGTGTAACCAATACAGAAACTACGGGATTCTGGGCTAGCGGGCAGTTTGCAGACCTTGGTCAGTTCTTGCGTACTGAGGACAGGAATTTTTTCCTGCGCTTGTGCCAAGCCAGAAAAAGCAGCCAAAATAGCCAAAATTGATAAAACTTTTTTCATGGGTTCTCCCTCGGGTGTATATATTTCGATCATAAACCATATTGGGGGCCTTAAATTGCACTAAATGAGTGCAATATCAGAAAAATGTGTCCAATATATTCCCCATAATGATGCACAAAATATGAGGGGGGTACTTCAATGGAAGTCTTGAAATCTGGCAGTGATGTCCTATTTATATTGCTCGGCGCCATTATGGTTTTGGCAATGCACGCGGGGTTTGCTTTTTTAGAGCTGGGCACGGTTCGTAAAAAGAACCAAGTCAATGCCTTGGTCAAAATTTTGGTCGACTTTGCTGTTTCGACAATCGCCTATTTCTTTATTGGCTACAGCATTGCTTATGGCGTGAACTTTTTCTCCGGGGCAGAATTATTGGCCGAGAAAAATGGCTATGAGCTAGTTAAGTTTTTCTTTTTACTGACTTTTGCTGCAGCTATTCCAGCCATTATTTCTGGTGGTATTGCAGAGCGTGCGAAATTTAATCCTCAATTAATTGCCACTTTTGTCTTGGTAGGCTTTGTATATCCATTCTTTGAGGGTATTGCCTGGAATCAACACTATGGCATTCAGGCCTGGATTAAGGGGCTGACTGGCGAAGAGTTTCATGACTTTGCTGGTTCAATCGTTGTCCATGCAGTAGGCGGATGGATTGCGTTACCAGCGATTATTTTGTTAGGCGCTCGTCGTGGCCGTTACACCAAAGAAGGTCATATTGCTGCGCACCCACCATCAAGCATTCCTTTTTTGGCTTTGGGTGCTTGGATTTTGGCGGTAGGTTGGTTTGGATTTAATGTGATGAGTGCACAAACCATTGATAAGGTCAGTGGTTTAGTCGCTATGAATTCTTTAATGGCCATGGTTGGCGGTACTTTGGCGGCATGGGTGATTGGTCGCAATGATCCTGGCTTTACTTACAACGGTCCTTTGGCTGGTTTAGTGGCTGTATGCGCTGGATCAGACTTAATGCATCCATTGGGCGCATTAGTCGTAGGCTTAATTGCCGGCGGTCTATTTGTCTATATGTTTACCTTAGTGCAAAACCGCTGGAAGATAGACGATGTATTAGGCGTTTGGCCACTACACGGCTTATGTGGATTGTGGGGCGGTTTAGCGGCTGGTATTTTTGGTAGCAAAGCGCTTGGTGGTATGGGTGGCGTTAGCTTCATGGGGCAGTTTATTGGCAGCTTCATCGGAGTGGGGATTGCTTTGGTAGGGGGCATCGTCGTTTACGGTCTTCTGAAAGCATTCTTGGGCATTCGTATGTCGCATGAAGAAGAGTATGACGGCGCCGATTTGAGCATTCACCGCATTTCTGCGACCCCAGACCGCGAGCCTAACTGGTAGGCTTTCATAAATATAGCCATTACCTATAATGAGTCATGGCTATATTTGAACTAGATGGAAAGTCCCCACAGTTAGCTGCTGGGGCATGGGTTGCCGAGAGCGCTGAAGTGATCGGCATGGTTGAGCTCCACAAAAATGCGAGCGTTTGGCCCCAAGTAGTAGTGCGTGGGGATAACGACCATATTCAAATTGGTGAGGGTAGTAATGTGCAAGATGCTTCTGTCTTGCATACTGACCCAGGCTTTCCCTTAGTCATTGGCAAACACGTGACTGTTGGCCACAAAGTGATGCTGCATGGTTGCCAGATTGGTGACGGCAGTTTGATTGGTATTGGTGCGGTTATTTTAAATGGTGCCAAGATTGGTAAAAACTGTCTTGTAGGCGCAGGCGCTTTAATCACAGAAGGAAAAGAGTTTCCAGATGGCTCCATGATTTTGGGTACGCCTGCAAAAGTGGTGAAGTCACTTAGCCCAGAGCAAATTTCGGGCATTAACGATATCGCGGGGCGTTATGTTCAGAATGCTTTGCGTTATCAAGCGACGCTGCGCAAGATTGCGTAATTAAGACTTACCCGTGATCTACGTCTTTAACGTTCTCTTTCCAGTATTTGCACTGATCTTATTAGGCTACTTAAGTGGCAAAAGCGGTAAGTTGGGTGCCAATGCATCGATTGAACTCAATCGATTTGTGATCTGGCTTGCGTTGCCCGCCCAACTCTTTAACTTTGCAGCCAACAGTGGTTGGGAGACACTCTGGCAGCCTGGCTTTATCGCAGCCTTTTTAATTAGCGCCTTAATTGTCTTTGTTCTCGTTCTGATCTTTTATTGGTATCAGGGACGTGACTTAGCGGCAGCAAGCTTTGCGGGCCTCAGTGCCTCTTATTCAAATACCGGCTACATGGGCATTCCCTTATGCCTACTAGCGCTGGGTCAAGATGGCCTAGCACCAGCCATCATTGCTACTTTTCTAGTATTTATTCTATTTGCGCTGGCAACGATTTTGATTGAGATCGACATGTTGTCGCATAAAAAGTCGCATGAAATAGTTTGGAGTGTGCTGAAATCTTTAGCCTCCAATCCACTCTTAGTGTCACCTGTATTAGGTCTAGCATGGTCTGCCTCTGGTTGGGTGATTTACGACCCATTGGCGCAAGTGATTTCATTTTTGGCTGCAGCTGCAACACCCTGCGCACTCGTATCCATCGGATTGTTTCTGATTCGCAAAGATGAAAATGCTTCGAGCAAGGTGTGGGGCATTAGCTTTGGCAAACTGATTATTCAACCAATTATTGCCTGGTTGATTGCTGGTCCTCTTTTGGGTTTACCTACCTTATGGGTCAATGCCGCAGTGATCTTAGCGGCTATGCCCACTGGCACAGGGCCATACATGCTCGCTCAGTACTATATGGCAGATGGCAGAGTGATTTCTCGAGTAGTGCTGGTAACTACGGTGGGGTCACTACTGACGCTCTCACTATTCCTTTGGTGGAATAGAGGGGTTTAGTCCTTCCGCATCTATTTGTTTTTCCCAAGAGGCATTGATGAAGGCTGGAAGAGTCATGCATTCATCAAAGATTCTCATCAGAGTGGGATAGGCTGCAGTGTCCATCTTTGCACTTAGTGCATTAAATATTTGTGGGACAAGGCAAATATCAATCAAACCAGGTTGATCTCCATATGCAAAGCGACCTACTCTCGTGTCATTGCCTAATTGGTTTTCCAAACTCTCTAAGCCCAGCATTATCCAATGTTGACTCCAGGCATCTTTGTTCTCTGCACTAACGCCCAAGTTTTTCATTAAGTAGCGCAGCACTCGCAAATTACCAATGGGATGAACGTCGATAGCAATATCCATTGCTAAGGCGCGCACCCAAGCCCGATCGATTGCAGTTTTGGGCAACAGTGGGGGATTTGGATATGTTTCCTCGAGGTATTCAATGATGGCTAGTGATTGATGAATAGCATGATCACCTTCAATTAAAAGAGGTACTAGTCGATTAGGATTTTTATTGGCATAGTGCGCGCTAGTCTGTTCACCACCATTCTTGAGAAGATGAACCGGAATGATTTGATGATCAACCCCTTTTAAGTTGAGGGCAATGCGCACCCTAAAAGCTGCTGAGCTACGCCAAAAACTATAAAGCTGGGTTTTCATAAGCATTTCCTATGTCTGTAGGTATCAGTATATTCAGGACTTGATTGCTCGTCTTAACTAGGTGCTTTAGACTCAGACCTATGGATCAAATTAATTTCTGGATTGGCATGATCGCCACGGTAGCCTTTGCTGTCACAGGGGTATTAGCCATTTCCGATCGTGGCGTCGATTTATTTGGCGTTTTAGTTTTAGGCGTGATCACCGCAATTGGTGGCGGTACGATCCGCGACATGATTTTGGATGTCCCAGCTTTTTGGTCAATTTCGCAAATTTATATCTGGGTTGCTCTTGGTGCTTGTGTGTTGACGTTTGTAGCGGAGTCGTTTTTTACTCAACCGCAGATCTATCGGACGATGCTTTATATAGATGGTCTAGGCGCAGCTTTGTTTGGGATTCAAGGAGCAGATAAAGTCTGGAATCTAGGGTTCGGCTTACCGGTAGCACCTGTTATCTTGGGTGTGGTTACTGCTATTGGGGGTGGTCTGATACGAGATGTCTTGGCAGGTAGAAAAACCTTGCTGATGTCCCATGAGCTATACGCAATCCCCGTGACTATCGGATGTACGCTCTATGTATTGGCACTGAATTATTTGCCCCAGTACACCTTAGAAGCTTCAGTAGTTTGTATGCTCGCCATATTTGGATTACGCGTAGCCGCCATTCATTGGGATCTACGCGTACCCAAATTATTTATTACTAATAAGCGCTAACTGCCCCATCGCTACGAGGGTCCCAGCCGCCGCGCAAGGTGCCGGAGGGCTCTCGAATAATGCAGCCTGCATGCCCCACCGTTTCATCAAAGGCATCTAGCATCTCAATCTCATGTCCAAGCGCATGAAGTTCTTTAGCGACCCATGGGCTAAAACGGGATTCGAGTTTTAAGCTATCACTGGTTTGCCCCCAGGTACGTCCCAATAGCCAGCGAGGACGACTAATTGCATCTTGAGGATCTAATCCGTAGGTGGCTGTTCGCGTAAAGACTGCACATTGTGTTTGGGGTTGTCCATCGCCCCCCATGGTTCCGTAAACCATAGAACGTCCATCTTTAAATAAAGCCATAGCTGGATTTAACGTATGAAAGGGTTTGCGGTAGGGCTCCAAGTGATTGAGTGTTTTGGGATCCAGGGAAAAACTGCAGCCACGATTTTGCCAATTGACACCGGATTTGGGCAGCACAATTCCTGCACCAAATTCATGATAAATACTTTGAATGAAAGAAACACAGTTGCCTTCACCATCGACAACGCCCATCCAAATGGTGTCAGCAGGGCCCTTACCTTGACCCCAAGGTAATGCTCTTTCAGGATCGATATTTTTAGCTAGTTTTTTGAGGAATGCTGGTGCCAAGAAAGACTGTGCGTGTTTAGTCATATAGGCCGGATCGGTGACATATTGATCTCTGACCTTAAAGGCTTGTTTAGTTGCTTCTACACAGTGGTGCACATACTCGGCACTATCTACTTTGAAGCGCTTTAGATTGAGTTGATCTAAGATTCCCAAAATCATCAACGACACGACACCCTGAGTTGGTGGAGTCATGTTGTAGACATTTCCTAGGCTGTGTTTTAGCTCCAATGGATCTATTAATTTTGCGCGATGACGATGCAGGTCACTCAGTCTGAGTGGGCTACCGAGCTCAGTCAGTTCTTTTGCTAGTAACTCCGCTAAATCTCCGCGGTAATAATCTTCAGTGCCTTTGCGGGCAATTTGGCGCAAGGTCTTAGCAAGGCGATCTTGTTTGAAGATGCTACCAACGGCGGGTGCTTGGCCGTTTACCAAAAAGGTATTTGCAAAACCTGGAATATCAATAAGCTCTGCACGTTTTTTGGCAGTTAAGCTCGATTGACTATAGGTAACTGGCACGCCAGCTTCTGCATAGTAGATGGCATCGCCCAAGAGGCGGGAAAGTGGAAGCTTGCCGCGAAGACCTTGTTGAGAAAGTTTCTGAGCAGCGCCCCAACCAGAAATAGTGCCTGCAACAGTATTGGCCGCAACAGCGCCTCTAAATGGAATTGCTTCAGTGATGCCGCGCTCTGCGTACCAGTTTTTAGTAGCCAATCCTGCTGCAGCTCCACAGGCGTCAATGCCTCCCATTGCCTTTCCGGGTGAATGCACTACCCAGAATGAGTCTCCACCAATGGAATTCATGTGGGGATAGACCACCGCAATGGTTGCTGCAGCAGCAATCATTGCTTCTAAAGCGTTACCACCCTCTTTAAGAACCCCTAAGGCTGACTCAGATGCCAGTGAGTGTGGCGCTACCGCCATTCCACGAATACCCCATTTTGGTTGCATTATTTGTATTTCTCCTATTGCAGTTATGAGTAATTAATTTAATAAAGGTAGTTTAGATTCTTGCAGACACCAAATTGAAGCATGAAGTTCCATGATCCCAAAAAAAGTGCGCTTTATGCACTGCATTAGGGAATGTACTGACCTTGTCTCGATGAAGATGCTCTACATTGACTCAGCAGGAAAAAACATTATTTGTTGCGTTGCAATGCTGATAAGTCATTTCAGAAATCTTGATGTTCATCAACTTTTAACCATTTGTGTGTAGTTAGTATTTTTTCAGGAGGAGTCAATTATGAAAACAAACCGTCGTAAGTTTCTCAGTGCAGGAATTGGTGCAGGTGTTGTTGGGGCTACCTTAGGCGCTCCAGCCATCGTGCGAGCGCAATCATCGCAAACTTTTAACTGGAAGATGACCAGTGCTTACCCAAAGGGTGCGCCGTTTTATATGGAAGGTCCAGGCAGTGCAACTGATTTGGCTAAACGCATCGGCGAGATGTCTAATGGCCGTTTAAAGATTCAAGTATTTGGAGCGGGCGAGTTGATCCCGGCATTCGAAGGTTTTGATGCGGTACGTTCTGGCACAGTAGAGATGAACCATGCCAATAGTTATTTTTGGACTGGTAAAACTTTTGCAGCTCAGTACTTTACTGCGGTGCCATTTGGCCTGAACTTCCAGGGTATGAATGGCTGGCTGTATGACGGCGGTGGTATCGATCTTTGGAATGAAACCTATGCCCCTTTTGGCATGATTGCAATGCCATGCGGTAATACCGGCGTGCAAATGACTGGCTGGTTCAAAAAGAAAATTAATAGCGTAGCCGACCTCAAGGGTCTAAAAATGCGTATCCCAGGACTTGCTGGCAAGGTCTACGCTAAGTTAGGCGTTGATGTGAAGGTGCTACCAGGTGGCGAGATTTTCCCTGCACTAGAGCGTGGCGTGATTGATGCAGCTGAATTTGTTGGACCATATCAAGACCGCCGACTTGGTTTACAAAAAGCAGCTAAGTTCTACTACACCACTGGCTGGCATGAGCCTGCAACTACCTCTGAGCTTTTGATTAATAAAGCCGCTTGGGAGAAATTACCTAAGGATCTACAAGCAGTTGTTCAAAATGCATCCGCAGCTTGTAATGTGATTGGTGAGGCATGGTGTCAACGAAACAATGCTGAAGCAATGAAGGATTTGGTTGAAAAGCAGGGTGTTACTGCGCTTCAGTTGCCAGACCCAGTTGTAGCAGCGATGCGCGCTGAAACCAAGAAGATTCTGGACGAGTCTGCCGCAGCTGATCCGATGACTAAAAAAGTACATGATTCTTATTTTGCTTTTAAGCGCAATTACGATTCCTGGGCTTCTTACAGCGAGGCAACGTATCACAGCAAAGTTCGCAGTTGATTTTCGTTCTCATCATTTAAGTTAGGAATATCAGTGCATCCTTTGTTACTAAAAATCGCATTGCGTATCGAAGGCTTAATTGATTTCACTGGCAAGGCCACGTCTTACGTGGCCTTGGCCATTGTGGGATTAATAACAGTCAACGTTTTTTTACGCTACACCATGAGCATTGGTTCGGTGTGGGCACAAGAGCTTGAGTGGCATCTTTTGGCAGCATTAATTTTGTTCGGCATGAGTTATGCCTTGTTACGTGGGGACAATGTTCGGGTAGATTTGTTCTACGCCAATTACTCGCCTAAGACAAAATATCGAGTAGATATTCTTTCGGCAGTCCTCACAATCATTGTGGCACTTCTTTATATCTATTTATCCTCCTCATATGTGGCGCAGTCATTTTCGATTGGGGAAATGTCGCCCGATCCGGGAGGTATTCCCTATCGCTGGATAGTGAAGGGATTGATTCCAATCGGCTTTATTTTGCTGGCATTGCAAGGTATCGGTGAGTTATGCCGCGTCATCCTGAATGGCTACAGTAGCAAAGGAGGTCAGCATGTTTGATATGCATGTAATGGCCATCTTCATGCTCATTGGTTTTTTCATCTTATTGATGATTGGTGTTCCGGTTGCAATTACTTTGGCAACGGTCGGTTTTGTATTTGGATTTTTAGGATTTGGAACCTCTCTCTTTAACTTGTTACCTGCCAGAGTGTTTGGAATTGTGGCGGGCTATCAATGGCTTGCAATCCCCTTGTTTATCTTTATGGGAATCATGCTGGAAAAATCCCGGCTAGCAGATGATTTGCTAGATGTGATCGGACATATTGCTGGTGGTGTTAAGGGTGGTATGGCTGTAGGGATTATTTTGTTCGGAGCTTTAATGGGTGCCACCACGGGTATTGTTGGTGCTACTGTCATTACCTTGGGTTTATTAACACTTCCAACCTTAATACGGCGCGGCTATAACAAGAGTATTGCTTGCGGTGCAATTTGCGCTTCAGGTACTTTAGGTCAAATCATTCCGCCTAGCTTAATTTTGATTTTGCTTTCCGACATCATGCAACTCTCGGTTGGCACACTATTTGCTGCTGCAGTTGGTCCAGGACTGATTCTTGTAGTGGTCTACATAGTATTTATTTTGGTTTTAGGTTGGCTTAAGCCTGACTTAATGCCGCCCATTCCAAAAGAAGAGCGTAGTCGCGTTTCCGGAAAAGAGCTTTGGGTTCGTTTTTGGAAAGTCGTGGTTCCGCCAATCATGCTGGTAGTCGCTGTATTGGGCTCTATTGTTGGTGGTGTTGCTGCGCCAACTGAAGCTGCTGCTATGGGTGCAGTCGGCTCTATCTTGGTAACTTTCTTATCTGGACGCTTTAAATGGGAAATTTTGAAACAGGTCGCCATAGATACCACGAAGATTAGCGCCTTAATGATGTTCATTCTGATTTGTGCACAAGTCTTTGCCTTATCTTTTAGGGGGCTCAATGGTGAAGAATTAATCTCTGGCATGTTCGAGGTGATACCAGGCGGCATTAATAGCGACATCTGGTTCATGCTGCTTCTCATCTTTGTCCTTGGATTTTTTATTGAGTGGATTGAAATTAGCTACATTGCCGTACCTTTGTTCCTCCCTGTTCTTTTGGCGCAAGGTGCAGATCCCGTTTGGATAGCAATGATGATTACGGTTTGTTTGCAATCATCATTCTTAACGCCACCATTTGGTTGGGCACTCTTTTATCTCAAAGGAGTTGCACCACCTGAAGTCAAAATTAGAGACTTATATATTGGGGTGTTGCCTTTCTTATTCATGCAAGGGGTGGCCTTATTCCTCGTATTTTATTACCCACAAATTTCACTGTGGTTGCCCAAGGCAATTGGTTGGTAGCGATGATTAAGAAAAAGAAAAGAAGAGGCCAGGCCTCTTCTTTTTTTGCCTAGAATTTATTTTTTCTTGATGGGGAGTTACCCTAATTCTCTGATTCTTATGCGAATTTTCCAGAGATAATCTGCACCTCATATTTAAAAAAATCATTAGGAATTAGGAGATGTCACGATCAGCCAAGGTCACGCCGATGACCGCCGAAGAACGCAAAGTGATTTTTGCTTCATCTTTAGGAACGGTTTTTGAGTGGTATGACTTTTATCTTTATGGTTCATTAGCTGCGATCATTGCTAAGCAGTTTTTTTCTGGACTAGATGATGGTTCGGCATTTATCTTTGCCTTGTTAGCTTTTGCTGCAGGCTTTATCGTAAGACCATTTGGCGCCCTAGTATTTGGCCGACTGGGTGATCTCATTGGCCGTAAGTACACCTTCTTAGTCACCATTATGTTGATGGGTGTTTCAACCTTTGTTGTTGGTATCTTGCCAAATTACGCCTCGATTGGTGTTGCTGCCCCAGTAATCTTGATTGCCCTGAGGATGCTGCAAGGCTTAGCGTTGGGTGGCGAATATGGTGGCGCAGCAACCTATGTGGCAGAACATGCACCACATGGTCGTCGTGGCGCATACACCTCTTGGATTCAGACTACCGCTACCTTAGGTTTGTTTCTATCTCTATTGGTCATCTTGGTTACGCGTGAGCTAACTGGCTCCAACTTTGAAGTTTGGGGATGGCGTATTCCATTCGTGCTATCCATTGCATTGCTTGGTATTTCTGTTTGGATTCGTTTATCCATGAATGAGTCCCCGGCTTTCAAGAAGATGAAACAAGAGGGTCGCTTATCCAAGGCGCCTTTGACTGAGTCTTTTGCGCAGTGGAAAAATTTGAAAATTGTCCTCTTAGCATTGTTTGGTTTGGTAGCTGGTCAGGCAGTTGTTTGGTATACCGGCCAGTTTTATGCCTTGTTCTACCTTACCCAGGTGCTCAAAGTCGACGCCATGAATGCCAATCTTTTGATCGCTGCCGCTCTAGTGATTGGCACCCCATTCTTTGTGATCTTTGGAACTTTATCGGACAAGATTGGTCGCAAGGTCATCATTATGGGTGGTCTGTTATTGGCTGTGGTTACTTATATTCCCAATACCCCAGTATCGGTATTTAATGCCTTAACCCATTTTGCAAATCCGGCTTTAGAAAAAGCCATGATTACCTCACCAGCAACCATTACTGCTGATTTAAATGAGTGCAGCTTTCAATTTAATCCTACGGGCACCGCTAAATTTACAAGCTCATGCGATATAGCCAAACAGGTGATGGCATCAAACTCAGCGAGTTACACCACGATTCCTGGAGCAGCAGGAAGTGCGGCGATTGTCAAAATTGGGGATACAGAGATTGCGGCCTATTCTGCAAAAGGATTGACTGCAGATGAGATTAAGGTAAGGGATGCTGAATTTAGAAGTGCAATTCGTAATGCCCTAAATGAAGCGGGGTATCCGGTAAAAGCTAATTCTGAGGAAATTAGTTATCTCCCAGTACTGTTGTTGTTGGTTTACTTGGTGATTTTGGTGACCATGGTGTATGGACCAATTGCAGCTATGCTTGTGGAGATGTTCCCCACCCGTATTAGATACACCTCGATGTCTTTGCCCTACCACATAGGTAATGGTTGGTTTGGCGGTTTATTGCCAACGATTTCATTTGCCTTGGTAGCGCAGAATGGAAATATTTACTATGGCCTTTGGTACCCAATCGTCATCGCTGCAATTACATTAGTGATTGGTACCTTGTTTATTCGCGAGACAAGAGATGTTGATATTTATGCAAACGATTAGATTATTTTTCGCCTGATAAAGAACAGCCCGATCACCGAGTGGTCGGGTTTTTTATTGCCAACATTAATCCCAAAGATCTTGTTGATTACCGCGATTAAAGAGAGCCTTATTTTGACTGGCTATTGAGGTAATTCTTTGGCCTGGTGTGATGGTAATAGAGGCGCCAGCTATTAATGTTCCGGGTTGGGTGACACGTAAGTACCAACCACTTTTACCTGATTGCAGCATAGCCTTGGCTGCGCCCTTGTATTTCATCTTGGCATTGAACTTAAAGCAAGGCTCTCTGAGTTTGACAACTGTAAATTCAAGATCGCCAATGCTCATCTTGTCACCTACAAATACTTCATGCTCAAGAAGTCCTTCGATAGTGAAGTTCTCGCCCATAGAGCCATGTTGGAGATTGACTACTTGTTTAGTTTCTCTGGTAAGGAGTTCATTCCAAAAAGCATAGTGCTCCATGGGATAAACATAAATCGCTTTCTCAAGACCACCATGCACCGATAAATCCGCTTGCTCGTCACCCACAACCCCTAAGGGTTTAATTTCCACTGGACTTGCTTGGCTGGGCGTACTCACCGGCTTTTTATGAATTGCAGAAGCTACGCTTGAGTAGTCGGGATGATTTAATCCAAACAAGGGGCCTGCTTTGCCAAGGGAGATGGATAGTAGTCGCATATGAAATGGCTGATAAGATAAAGCAATCTCTTAAAGAAGGTCAATGATGCAACTGTATAGGATCGTAGCGCTAGCCACCCTGAGTATTTTGATGAGTCAACCCGCAATAGCAAAGTGGGATGAAGAGCGTGATGTCACTAAAAATGGCAAAGAGGAGCTCGTTTACTACTATAAGACGAATGAGCAAGGTCAAAAACTGGTACTCGATAAATACATTAAGCGGCTCATCTTTATTCAATCGGACCGTTTACATAAGCGCACTATTCGATTGATTAAGGTCGATGGTCAGCCTATTGAAGTAATGAGTGATCCATTTTCTCGATACCCAGAGCAAACTGCCATTATTTTTGAAAATAAGGATGAGGTTCTGAAAAAACTCTTTCTAGCAAAGAACATTGAGGTTTTTGTCCGCTACAACCGGGATGAAGGGGTGAGTAGCTTTCAAATCAAGTAGTTTGCAGAAAGTAATATCTAGTGACTGGATATGGCTTTCTTTAGAATAGAGCCCTAAGGCTTGTGCCAAGCGTTATTTCAATTGCATTTCCCAAACAACTTGGAGTCCCTTTGGATTTTTCCTATCTCATCGATTTGTTTTTGCACCTCGATAAAAATCTGGCCTTAGTTGCCAACCAATGGGGCGTTTGGATTTATGCCCTGTTGTTTGCGATTATTTTTGTAGAAACTGGTCTAGTAGTCATGCCTTTTTTACCGGGCGACTCATTGTTATTTGTTGCTGGAGCCATTGCCGCAGTGGGTGGTTTGGATTTGGTAGCGCTGATGGCATTGCTTACCGCCGCTGCCGTGATGGGGGACGCGCTCAATTACTCCATTGGCCGAACGATTGGCAATCGAGTTTTTTCATGGGAAAACTCACGCTGGTTTAATCGCAATGCCTTTGATAAAGCACATGCCTTTTATGAGAAATATGGCCCAATCACCATCGTTTTAGGGCGTTTTATGCCATTTATTCGCACTTTTGCTCCATTTGTGGCGGGGGTGGCGCACATGCGGTATTCCGTCTTTGTTTTCTATAACGTTATTGGCGGTATTGTTTGGGTTTGCAGTCTGACAAGTCTTGGCTTCTTGATTGGTGACCACCCTTGGGTGAAGAGCAATTTCTCCTTGGTAGCCCTAGCGATGATTGTGATTCCAGGTCTGCCAGCCCTCTGGATTTTCGTGAAAGAGGTCTATAAAAAGCTCTTCTCACGCGCTAAATAAAATTGATCGACTTAGCCAAATAAGCTAGAATCCCAACTTCGGCGAATTAGCTCAGCTGGTTAGAGCGACGGAATCATAATCCGCAGGTCCGGGGTTCAAATCCCTGATTCGCCACCACATTATTAGGCCATTGCCCAGCGGCAGTGGCCTTTTTCTTGGGTAACTTGCTTGGGTTTAAGCGATGGCTAAATTTTGGAACTTTGTACTTTTCCAGTTGGGTTGGTTTGCCTGTGTCATTGGGGCTGCTAATCAGCAGGTGTTTTGGCCTGTAGTAGTCACCTTACTCTATCTTGCTATTCATATTTGGCGCTCTGATCAAGCAGCATTGGAGATGAACCTCCTATTGAAGGCTGCTATATACGGAGTGTGCGCTGACTCACTTATTTCCTTATCAGGATTTTTGGTCTTTGAAGATGCGTGGCCAAGCCAGTATTTATCGCCAATTTGGATGTGGACGCTCTGGGCTTTAGTCGCGAGCACTATAAATGGGTCACTAACTTGGTTGCGCGGCAGACCCATCTTGGGTGCGGTACTAGGCGCTATTGCAGGCCCCATGTCTTATGAGGCAGGTATCAGGATGGGCGCGGGTGGATGGGGACCAAACGGACAGGTTGGCGGTCTCATATTGCTGGCCATTGTTTGGGGAGCCGCTATTCCACTATTTTTCTACTGGGATCGCGTCAGAACGGCCCCAAGCAAAAATCAGCCATAAGGCTTAAAAAGTTCCTTGCAAATAGTACTGTTTTTATATACAGTAACTTCTAAGTTGTTAAAAAGTACAGAATCTTCGGGAAAAAGCCCAATACATAGCGAAAAGGAATTAAAAAATGGCCTTGGATGATAAGAAAAAATCAGCCTCATCAGAGTTTGACGGCATGAGTGGGGACAAGCAAAAGGCCTTAACTGCGGCCTTGGCACAAATTGAAAAGCAATTCGGTAAAGGCTCAATCATGCGATTGGGCGACGCAGAGATACATCAAGATATTCAAGTCGTTTCCAGTGGTTCATTAGGTTTAGATATTGCGCTAGGAGTAGGTGGGTTGGCGCGCGGCCGTGTCATTGAAATTTATGGGCCAGAGTCATCAGGAAAAACAACACTGACTTTGCACGCGATTGCAGAAATGCAAAAGATCGGCGGCACCTGTGCATTTATTGATGCTGAGCATGCGCTGGATGTGCAATACGCGTCACGCCTAGGTGTTGATGTGAATAATCTGTTGATTTCACAACCAGATACTGGCGAGCAAGCATTGGAAATTGCCGATGCATTAGTGCGGTCAGGTTCAATTGACTTAATCGTGATTGACTCAGTAGCAGCCTTGGTACCAAGAGCGGAGATTGAGGGCGACATGGGCGATTCATTGCCTGGCTTGCAGGCTCGCTTGATGAGTCAGGCCTTACGTAAATTGACTGGTGCAATTAAGCGTACTAATACAACAGTGATCTTTATTAACCAGATTCGAATGAAGATTGGTGTGATGTTCGGTTCCCCTGAAACCACGACTGGCGGTAATGCATTGAAGTTCTATGCCTCGATGCGTTTAGATATTCGTCGCATTGGTAGCATCAAGAAGGGCGATGAGGTAGTGGGTAATGAGACTCGCGTGAAGGTAGTCAAGAACAAGGTTTCTCCTCCGTTCCGTGAAGCAATCTTTGACATCATGTATGGCGCTGGAATCTCAAGAGAGGGTGAAATCATTGATATGGGCGTAGAGGCGGATATCGTTGAAAAGTCAGGTTCTTGGTATAGCTATAACGGTGATCGCATCGGTCAGGGCAAAGATAATGTGCGTGAATTCTTGAAAGAAAACCCAGCCATTGCTCAAGATATCGAAGCCAAGATTCGTGAGAAGTTAGGCGTTAAGGCAGGCACAGCAGTAATTAGTGATGTTGTGAGCGAAGAAGAGGAAGCATAATTTTTCGATGTCGGAATCAGATCTCGACGTAAAACAAGGTAAAAAACAAAGCCCGAGTTTGAAAGCTCGGGCTTTGCGCCTTTTATCGATGCGTGAATATAGTCGCAAGGGCTTAGAAGCCAAGTTGACAGAATCTGCAGCAAAGATCTTGAAGGGTAGTTCTGAATTGCTAGAGGGGGAAGGCATTCCTGCGGCAAAACCTTTGAGTATTCAAATCGAGGAAGTTTTGGATGATTTTGAGGCCAGAGGATGGCTGTCAGACCAGCGTTTTGCACAGTCCTTGGTGCGCAGAAGAAGTGAGCGTTTTGGTGCACGAAAAATTCAAGATGAGTTAGAGCGAGCAGGGGTGGATGCTCAGGAGTCTGCTGAGCTCATCAAGTCATTAAAAGAGACTGAATTTCAAAGGGCGCAAGACCTTTGGCAGAGAAAATTTGGTGTCGTGGCGCAAGAGCAAAAAGAGCGAGCAAGACAATATCGTTTTTTAGCATCTAAGGGCTTTAGCTCTGACGTGGTCTCCAGGGTGGTTGCTGGGCGATCTGCCTAGGGCAATTACGGAGCCAATAACTCCTAGTTGATGCATTGCAGCATGATAGACTTATGAAATCGGGTAAACCGCTGGCTATTTTTTAGTTTTATTCAGCAAAAGTAGGGCTAAAAAAGAAGCTGACTGGTTTTATAAATTCTCATCGCTAGCTAAAAAAAGACACCGTTTCGGAGTAATTATGAAAATTCACGAGTACCAAGGCAAAGAACTATTGCGCCAATTTAATGTGCCTGTTCCAAATGGCATTCCTGCATTCAGTGTGGATGAAGCAATTAAGGCAGCTGAAAAACTAGGTGGTCCAGTGTGGGTTGTGAAAGCACAAATTCATGCAGGTGGTCGCGGTAAAGGTGGCGGCGTGAAATTAGCTCGCAGCATGGACGAAGTGAAAAAGTACGCTTCCGAAATTTTGGGCATGCAGTTGAAGACCCACCAAACTGGGCCAGAAGGTCAGAAAGTGAATCGTCTTTTAATTGAAGATGGCGCTGACATTAAAAAAGAGTATTACTTCAGTATCGTTACTGATCGCGGTACGCAAAAAAATGTGATCATGGCATCTAGTGAAGGTGGCATGGATATCGAAGAGGTTGCTGAATCTCACCCAGAAAAAATTATCAAAGTATTTGTTGATCCAATGGTTGGCTTAACAGATGCTGATTGCGATGTCATTGCAAAGGGAATTGGTGTTCCGGATGCCTCTATTCCGATGGCTCGCGATGTATTTAAAAACCTATACAAAACTTACTGGGATACCGATGCATCATTGGTTGAAATTAACCCATTGATTTTGGAAGGTAATGGCAAGATCAAGGCATTGGATGCCAAGTTCAATTTTGATCCGAATGCTTTATATCGTCATCCTGAAATTGTTGCTTACCGTGACATCGATGAAGAAGATGCAGCTGAAATCGAAGCCTCTAAATTTGATCTGGCCTACATCTCACTTGATGGCAACATTGGTTGTTTAGTTAATGGCGCTGGCTTGGCAATGGCCACCATGGACACGATTAAGTTATTTGGCGGCGAGCCAGCCAACTTCTTGGATGTAGGCGGTGGTGCAACAGCAGAAAAGGTAACTGAGGCATTCAAGATCATGCTCAAGAACAAGAGCGTTGAAGCCATTTTGGTGAACATTTTCGGCGGCATTATGCGCTGTGACGTGATTGCTGATGGTGTCGTTACGGCATGTAAAGCAGTCAATCTCACAGTACCTTTGGTTGTGCGTATGAAGGGAACCAATGAAGACTTAGGCAAGAAGATTCTTGCTGACTCTGGTTTACCAATCATTAGTGCCGATTCAATGGCTGAAGCAGCTACCAAAGTAGTTGCCGCTGTTGCAAAAAACAAATAATCAAGGAATTTCAATATGTCTATTTTGGTAAATAAAAATACACGAGTTATTACTCAAGGTATTACTGGTAAGACTGGCCAGTTCCATACAGAAAAATGTCAAGAATACGCAAACGGTAAAAATTGTTTTGTAGCGGGTGTGAACCCAAAGAAGGCTGGCGAATCTATTTTTAATATTCCTATTTTTGGAACAGTTAAAGAAGCTGCTCAGCAAACTGGCGCTACTACTTCAGTGATTTATGTTCCGCCTCCAGGCGCTGCTGCTGCAATTTGGGAAGCGGTTGAAGCCGACCTCGATTTTGTTATCTGTATTACTGAAGGCATTCCAGTACGCGACATGTTAGAAGTCCGTAACAAGATGCATGCAAAAGAAGCTGCTGGTGGCAAGAAAACATTATTGCTAGGGCCAAATTGCCCTGGAATCATTACCCCTGATGAAATCAAAATCGGCATCATGCCTGGCCATATTCATAAGAAGGGTCGCATTGGCGTTGTTAGCCGTTCCGGTACTCTGACTTATGAGGCTGTAGGCCAGCTCACAGCAATTGGTCTTGGTCAATCGACTGCAGTTGGTATTGGTGGCGACCCTATTAATGGTTTAAAGCACATTGATGTAATGAAGATGTTCAATGAAGATCCAGAAACAGATGCGGTCATCATGATTGGTGAGATCGGTGGTCCAGATGAGGCTGAAGCTGCTCGTTGGTGCAAAGAGAATATGAAAAAGCCAGTAGTTGGTTTTATCGCTGGCGTTACAGCGCCTCCAGGAAAGCGTATGGGCCATGCAGGCGCATTGATTTCAGGTGGAGCTGATACTGCCGATGCTAAGCTAGCCGTTATGGAAGAGTGTGGCTTTAAAGTAACAAAAAATCCATCAGAAATGGCGGCCTTACTGAAAGCCATGTTGTAATTAGGTTTAAGGAAAAGGATGCTCTCCAGCATCCTTTTTTGCAGTACTTAGTAGTTAAAACATAAAAATATAAGAGGATGACATGGAGTTTTTAACAATGCTTGATTGGTCTGTCGTCGCGCAGATCATCTTGATCGATATTCTTTTGGGTGGCGACAATGCAGTAGTGATCGCATTGGCTTGCCGTAATCTACACCCCAATCAGCGTCGTAAAGGTATTTTGTGGGGCACTGCTGGCGCAATTATTCTCCGTATTGTGTTGGTTGCATTTGCCGTCACGCTATTGCAGATCCCATTCTTGAAGTTCGTTGGTGGCCTCTTGCTTCTGTGGATTGGCTACAAGCTAATGGTCGATTCTGGTGGTGAAGAGGAGCATGATCTCCAAGCTCCAGATAAATTATTTGCTGCGATTAAAACCATCATCGTTGCCGATATTGTGATGAGCTTAGATAACGTCTTAGCAATTGCGGGTGCTGCTGGTCAGGTAGATGATCAAGCGCATCAGCTAGGTTATATCGTCTTCGGCTTGTTGGTTTCTGTACCGCTCATCATTGGCGGCAGTCGCATCGTACTGTTCTTAATTGACCGTTTTCCGATTATTGTTACCGCGGGTGCAGGCTTATTGGGCTGGATTGCGGGTGGCATGATCATGTCCGACCCAGGGGTGATGAAGTTCTTCGGCCCTGGAGTAGAGTCATATGGCTTAGTAGCAGGTGCTATTGGTGCGATTGCAGTGATGGGTGCAGGTGAACTGGTTAAGCGTAAACATAAAAAGGCTTAAGCAGCATTTACTAAGTAGCGCATCAAAAATCAGACCAATCTGATAGCAGCATGCCCCTAGAAGAATGGCTCTATGTAGGATCATAGGGTGATTTAACTAGGGGTTTTTACATGGAAAATACTGTTTCAATTAGTCGCGTGGTTCAAGCAAGAGATGCTGGCTTTACCCTGATAGAGGTGATGGTGGTGGTTGCCATCATTGGTATCTTGGTCGCAGTAGCAGTTCCAAAGTATCAGGACTACATCGCCCGCAGCCGGATTGTGGAGGGTTTAAATCTTGCCTCAGCAGCTAAGCTTGCTGTAACAGAGACATTTTCTAGTCGAGGCACAGTAGCGATGGACGAGGCAACTCAAGGATCTTTCGTTTTTGCTCCTACCCGTAGTGTGAAGTTAATTGAAATTGATCCTTCAGGAGCGATTGCGATTGACTATCAAGCTAACGTGGCCCCTGCTGGGAAAAATACTTTGTATCTCATTCCCACTAATGAACCAGATGCCATTATTCCCAGGGCAATCGATTTATCAAAGCCTGAGGGATCATCGTGGGCCGGGGGGTGGTCCTGTAGAAGTGCTGAGACTAACTTAGCCTCCCAATTGCTACCCGCTGAGTGTCGTTTAAGTAAGTAGTCATCACTAGGGCTTAAATAAAGCCCCCAGTTGAGGTTTGGGTATGAAGGGCCCACTTATTTGATTAGAGTCAAATAAGTGGGCCCATTGCTATAGACAGCGCCCATGTGACACGCTAAATTGAATGATTAAAGAGAAGTTAAAGACCGAGGATGCCTTGAAGAAAACTAGCCCATCACGTAGTTTGATTGTGAACCTGACCCAGCAGATGATGCAGGTTCTGCCGTTTTCTGAAATGAAGCCTGAGCATGTCGATTTTTTCATTGAAAACTCGCAAGAAGAGTATTTCGCGCCAGATGAAGTCTTTCTGTCTCCTCAAAGCCCCCCTGTAAACCGTTTATTTTTTATTCGTAAGGGCGGCGTAGTGTCACGTCGGGGTCTTTCTAATGAGGCGGGAGAGGCGCATGAGATTGAAGCGGGAGAGCTTTTTCCAGTGAGTGCTGCAATGGCGGGGCGCTCTCCAACTGCAACCTATGCGGCGATTGGAGATTGCTTCTGTTTAAGTATTTCTACAGACGTCATGAGGCGCTTGGCAGAAATGTCGCCGCAGTTTGCCGACTTTTTAAGTCAAAGCATTATGAGATTTTTAGAGCGCTCATGGCAGGTATTGCAAAGAACCTATACCTCTCAAATCTTTTCTGAACAATCTTTAGAAACACCACTTGGTGAGCTGCCTCGTAAAAAGCCATTGTGTGTCTCGCCCGATACGAGCATTAAAGAAGCTTTGACGATGATGCATGAGCGCAGAGTTGGATCTATCTTGGTAAGTAATGCAGAGGAAGGTTTAGTGGGCATCCTGACTCGATACGACATTTTGGGAAGGGTCACCATTCCCCAGATTGATGTGAACCTGCCGATTAAAGAGGTGATGACCAAAGGGGTGAAGTCTTTAACGATTCGGGATAGCGCTCAGGATGCCGCATTAATATTTTTACAGCTGGGCATACGTCATATTCCAGTGATGGATGGTAATGAGGTGGTGAACATTCTCTCGGAGAGAGATTTGTTTGCGATGCAGCGACTCTCGCTTAAACATATCAGCATGTCGATTCGTTCTGCGCCTGATTTAGCAAGCGTAGCGCTCTGTGCAAAAGATATTCGTCGTTTTGCTAAGAACTTGATTGGTCAGGGAGTCCAAGCGAAGCAATTAACTCGATTGATTAGCGATTTGAATGATCTAGTGTGTGACAGATTGATTGAGCTCTATGCACATCAACACAATATTGATATGAAGAGTTTTGCTTGGATTGCACTGGGCTCTGAGGGTCGCTCTGAGCAAACGATTGCAACCGATCAAGACAATGCTTTGGTGTTTTCTGGAGAAGCTAGTGACGCAGTACGCGAGAAGTATGTTGCTTTTGCTTTGGATGTGAATAAGGCCTTAGACGTTTGTGGCTACCCATTGTGCAAAGGCAATGTGATGGCAAGTAATCCCAAAATTTGTTTGAGTGAGGCCGAGTGGAATCGTAAATTTGCGCACTGGATTGATGAGGGTTCGGGAGAAAATTTATTAAATGCCAGCATTTACTTTGACTTTAGGCGCATTGCAGGCAATCCCGACTTACTTCTCAAGATGAAGGAAATCATTCTGACGCATGCTCCTCGCAATCTGCGTTTTCTGAAGCAGTTGGCAGACAATTCATTACGCATGAAGGTACCTATCACTTGGCATGGCGGTTTAGATACGATTAAGCTCGATGGTAAGCAATGTATTGATTTGAAAAAACATGGCACTGCAATCTTGGTAGATGCTGCACGTATCTATGCATTAGCAAATGCTATTCCGGAAACCAATACGAGAGAGCGTCTCATTGCTGTGGGTCAAACTTTAAAAGTTCCGGAAGCAGAGTACATGTCTTGGGTTACTGCATTTGAGTATCTGCAGATGCTGCGTTTATCCATTCAAATTGATGGACATGAAATTGATGGCAATCCAAATGCTATTGAACTTAATAGCTTGAACAATATTGATCGACGTATTTTGAAAGAATCACTGAGCGTTACCAGAAACTTCCAGCAGCGCCTTGAGCGTTCGTTTGGGCAATAAGGTATGAAGATTGATTGGATTAAGGGCTTATGGGGCAGGGCGCCCATGGATCCCTACCGCTGGGTGGTTTTGGATGTTGAGACGACGGGTTTAAATACCCGCAAAGCTAGCTTGATAGAAATTGCTGCTGTTTCTCTTCACTTAGATCCCATTACGCAGAATCTCAAAATTGATTTAGCCGATAGCTTTGAGGTGGTTCTCAAGCAACAAACTACTAAAACTTCGAACAAAGAAAACATCCTGCTCCACGGAATTGGAGTGGATGCTCAAAAGAGCGGAGAGGATCCAGTAGCGGCCTTGCTGAAGTTTGAGGAGTGGATCGGCACTTCCCCCCTATTTGCCTTTCATGCCGTGTTTGATGAGGCCATGATTCAAAAAACCTTCAAGCAATATCTGGGACGTAAGCTCAACAATGCTTGGATTGATATTGAGCCATTGGTAGCCAAGTGCCATCCTGAGGTCAAGGCGAAATATATGGACGACTGGATGCAGTTTTTAGGAATTGAGTGTGCAGTACGTCATCAAGCTGCTGCAGATACTTTCGCCACTGCTGAAATCATGATGCAGATTTGGCCATTATTAAGAGCGCATGCCCATTCAATTGAAGAAATTGAGGAATTGGAGAAGCGCCTCAGAAAGTTGCCGCGTCACTAATAAATCATGCGCTATCCCTGAAGGGCTGGGGTTTAACTCAATTAAGTGCTTGTTTTTTATAAAGAAATCAGGGGTTTATACCTAGTATTTTTTAGGGTTAATACTAGTTATTTCTTTTGGCAATTCCCACGATATTAGCGATTAATGATAAATGGCTGCGTATTTTTGTAGTCATTGATCGGATAGGACTCTGGGGAAACCTGGAATTATGGTTATAACTAAAGCGATTCTCTGGAGGGAATATGCAACATTCTCATGACGCTCACGGCTACTGGAAAGCTACCCTGAGTTTATTGACTAAGATCCTGATTGTTTGGTTCCTAGTTTCTTTCGGCGCCGGCATTTTATTTGTCGAACAAATGAATGCAATCAGTCTTGGTGGATACCCACTTGGATTTTGGTTTGCTCAACAAGGTTCCTTAGTGATCTTTATCGCCTTAATTTGGTGGTACAAGGGCAGTATGGGCAAGATTGATCGTCAGTTCGACGTTCACGAAGACTAACAGGAGATTTTCATGGAATTACAAACAACTATATATCTCATGGTTGGTCTGAGCTTTGCGCTCTATATCGGTATTGCGATATGGGCACGTGCAGGCTCTACTAGCGAGTTCTACGTTGCCGGTGGTGACGTTAATCCCGTAATGAATGGTATGGCGACAGCTGCTGACTGGATGTCTGCTGCTTCCTTCATCTCCATGGCTGGCTTGATTTCCAATATGGGCTACGGTGGCGGTCTCTTCCTCATGGGTTGGACTGGCGGCTACGTTCTGTTGGCACTTTTGCTTGCTCCTTACCTGCGTAAGTTCGGTAAGTTCACAGTTCCACAGTTCATTGGCGATCGCTTCTACTCGAAGACAGCGTCTACAGTGGCAGTTCTGTGCTTACTCGTAGCTTCTTTAACTTACATTATTGGTCAGATGACTGGTGTAGGTATCGCATTTGCCCGCTTTCTGGAAGTTTCTAAGGAAACTGGTATTTATGTCGGTATGGCGATCGTGTTTGCGTACGCTGTGTTCGGTGGTATGAAAGGTATTACTTATACCCAAGTTGCACAGTATTGCGTATTGATCGTTGCTTACATCGTTCCAGCTGTCTACATTTCTTTGGCGTTGACTGGTGTAGCAATTCCACAAATTGGTTTAGGTTCTAACTTAACTGGCCAAGACGTTTCTTTGTTAGCGCGTCTTGACCAAGTGGTAACCGAGATTGGTTTTGGTCAGTACACCACCGCTGTGGCTGGTAGCAAACTCAATATGTTTGTGTACACACTCTCATTGATGATTGGTACTGCTGGTTTGCCACACGTAATCATGCGCTTCTTTACTGTGAAAACAGTTGCTGATGCACGTTCATCTGCTGGTTGGGCATTGATCTTTATTGCTGCTTTGTACACAACAGCTCCTGCTGTTGCTGCAATGGCAAAGTACAACTTGATTGCAACAGTGAATACTGCTGTAGCAAGCAAGGGTGATATGTTTGCTCCTGAGGCAAGTATCAAAGCTGATGATCGTCCAGCATGGATGGCTCGTTGGGAAAAAACTGGCTTGTTGAAGTGGCAAGATAAAAATGGTGACGGTCGTGTTCAGTACTACAACGACAAAACCAAGAATCAAGCTGTTCTTGACAAAGCAAATGCTGCAGGCTGGAAAGGCAACGAGTTGACAGTGAATGCTGACATCATCGTGTTGGCTAATCCTGAAATTGCGATGTTGCCAAACTGGGTTATTGGTTTGGTTGCAGCGGGTGGTTTGGCTGCGGCGCTTTCTACAGCGGCTGGTTTGTTGATGGCGATTTCTGCTGCGATTTCTCATGACTTGGTGAAGAACGTATTTATGCCAGAGATCAGTGAGAAGGGTGAGTTGATGACCGGTAAGATTGCAATGGCGGTATCTATCGTAGTAGCGGGTTACTTGGGTCTTAATCCACCAGGATTCGCGGCGGGTACTGTGGCGTTAGCGTTCGGTATTGCTGCTAGCTCATTGTTCCCTGCAATCATGATGGGTATTTTCTCTAAGAAGATGAATAAAGAAGGTGCTATTGCCGGTATGCTTGCTGGTCTTGGCATTACTTTGTTCTATGTGTTCGCACACAAAGGTATCTTCTTCATCAAGGGCACTGAGTATCTTGGTCTCATTGGTGGTGCGAATAGCTTCTTTGGCATTACTCCAGAAGCCTTCGGTGCAGTTGGTGCAGGCGTGAACTTTATCGTAGCGTTCTTAGTTGATAAATTCACTGCAGAGCCACCAGCACACATCCAGGCAATGGTTGAAGCTGTACGTATTCCACGTGGTTCAAAAGCAGTAGATGGCGCACACTAATTAGCGTGCATGTCATTGTCGGTACTAGCTCGCTAGTGCCGGCTAATAAAAAAGGCCCCCGTAAGAGGGCCTTTTTTATTAGTCTAAAATGAATCGACTTTAATTAAAGAGGTATTCAATGGTTTTTGATATCAGTACAGCTCTGACATGGATTCTGTTTCTCGCCATGTTCCCTATCGCGTTTTACTGGTATCGCCATGCTTGGAGAGTCTTCATTAAGAAGGACTATTCAGATGTGGCAGTGAAGGGTGGTAAGTCACCTCAGAACCCCAGAAAATTCGCTCCATTTGTCGGTATTCTGAATTTGCTGGGTGGCCTGATTTTGACCTATGACATTATTGGGGTCGTTTTTATGGGTCTACCCTATGAGACCTGGTCAGCCATTGCCGGTTCTACTATTTGGATGAAGATTATTTTTGACTTTATTATTCGTCGCCATGCTCATATGGAGCCTTGGGGAAGAAAGAAAAAATAAGCTTGCAATCCAGGGGTCGAGGTACCCCTATTTTTTCTTAGTAATTTGATATTTGCTTTTAAAAGCTTCTTTACCAAGAATGAGGTAATTTAAGGCCGTGCTGAGGATTAAGGCAAGCACAATGGCCGCAAACAAACTAATGGCATCTATAAAGTACAGAATTGTCATGCTGATGCCAACACCAATACTAGCTAAGATTGAAATACCGTTTGTGCTGAGTTTGCCTGCCATATTTTTCTCCAAAATTATTGAGTAATTTTCTATTCACCACTTTTAGCGCAAGACTTCTCTAAGAGCTTTATATTACCCAACACCATATCAAAACTAAGAGCTTAAGGCATTTATTTTTGAAGTAGAACAGTTTAGGTGACGGAAATACTCTAGTTAAGCAAACTCAAATATATGTATAAAGAGTCAACCTAGGAAATCTCTTGGGCAATACTAACCTTGGAAAGAATGGTATGCAAGTTAGAGATAGCACATTCTCTCAGCGGCCTCTTGCCTAGCTCTTTAGAGTGCGCCAACAAAGCAGTTTAACTTTTATATAAGTTATGAATTTTATAGAGTTATCTCGGTATATTTGCTAGCTTAAGGGCTTATTAATTTATAGGAACAACATTATTTCGAACAATAAAGTCAAGAAGATTGCTGTTAGGATTTCTTTTCTTATCCCATAAAAGAGCCTTGTACAAATTATCATTCTTTGAAAAATTGATTAAGCAGCTACGAAATAGATCAATCATTCCCTGTTGGATGCAGTTAGCAAAGAATTCAATAATAAATTGGGGGTGAGCTGCTCGTAAAAAAATTTCTCGATTAACAGAAAGCAATACATCTTCGCTCAAGAAAAAAGGGAAATTATGGACACCATGAAACCCAAATGAAATATTCCTTTGTGGGGCATTTTGATAGGAAAATTGAGCAGCAGTATCAATGGGAGCAAAAATAGTCCCATGATTTTCTAGAATTTTTTTAGCATGCGTGCAAATTATCTGGTCTTCAGCAGGCTCATCAGCGCTGATTTCTAGGATTTCAGATTTTAATTTTAATGTTAGCTCTAGTAGGCGACGTGAGCGAAGGCTAAAGCCGCCATTTCCAATCCATATCTCTCCATTAGGAAGATAAATTGGAGCTCCAACATAGTCATAGTTGAGAAAATTAGCAATCCAGGATTCGGGGTGCGTAGAAAAACCATCCCATTGAAATATTAAAATGTAATCTTCCCTGATGTATTCCATCAAACCAAAAAGCACAATATCACTATATTCTTTTGCCGAATTTATCTTTGGAATTTTGATATTCGTAGCCTGGGAATCGATTGCGCTATCTGATAGAAAGTAAATTTGATTTATAAAATCAAGTTTTGAAATATGCTCAATTGCTAGTAAGGGCATTTTTTTATCTTGATAAGTATCAATGATTACAGCACCAATATTTCTTTTCATAATTTCTCTATAGCGCGAGATGAATTTTTAATGGTTCAAATTACTTAATATATTAAAAAAAGCAATAATTTTAAGGATTTATGGAGATTAGGTAATTGCCAAAAATTACAAGATCGGAAATTTTTCCACATATTTTTTGCAGCAGATGTTTATTTTAGTTGCTAATTTGATCCTTTCTGGCAATAGCTAGAATTAATTGCATTAAAAATTCTATAAATGCTCTTTTGCGATATTTTCGTGCACAGAAAAAAATGTTTCTTAGCCCTCATTTAATCGGAACTTGGCCATTTAGAGTATCACCAATACTTTTTCGAGATCCATGTCGATTATTTCTTTATGCATTTTTTGAAAACAAAAAAGACCATATTTCTGCTGACTTTATTAATTGATCGCACTCATTTTATTGTAGATATGAGACGAGCTATGTAGGGGTGTCATATGTGGGTGCGGTCGAATTGGGCGATAAAATAACTCCAGTGGAGATAATGAATTCAAAAAATTACTAGCGCAAAAATTATTTCTTTTCTACCCACCTTATGGTTTGGAGGGAATGGAAAAATGATCGAAATTGAATGAATTGCCATGTATTATCTAAGTTCAATTTATTGCTAAGGACCTTTATTCAAGAGAGTTACTTTTTGAGAATTAGCAGAATTTAAACTTGTTTGATTAACCTTTACTTGTAACCACGTATCAGAGTCGGCCAACGAAAAGGATTTCAGAATTCTTTCCTCCTTGGTCTGTTAAGGATAAAACATTAGAGCTATGACCAACTTTGAGCTAGCAAAAAAGTTTTTTTTAGATGGCTGTGTTTTTTTAGAGCAAGAAGATTTTTCTCAAGCAGAGCTTATGTTCATAAAGTCGCTTGAGCTAATTCCTGATAGAGCTTCAACTCTAACAAATCTATCGGTTGCGCAGTTAAAACTAAAGAAATACTCAGAAGCTAGAGTTACTGCGCAAAAAGCAATCTCAGTAGAAGTTGATAACAGTGAAGCATATCTAAATTTAGGTCTAATAGAGAAGGAATTAAATAATTTTGAGGGCGCCCTTAGACTTTTTGATAAAGCCATAGATCTAAGATCCAATTATCATGAGGCATTTTCCAATAAGGGCAATGTATTAAATGAGCTCAAACGCTATTCTGAGGCGATTGCTCAATTTGATAGAGCGATTAGCTTAAAGCCTGACTATGCTGAAGCTTGGTCTAACAAAGGAGCGACTCTTTATGAGCTCAAACGCTATTCTGAGGCCATTAGCCACTTTAATAGGGCTCTGAGCTTAAATCCCAATATCAATTGGGTGCCTGGTGATTTGCTGTATGCTAAAACCAAAATATGTAGCTGGTCAGGGCTATTAGACTCTTTCGAGTCCGCATCTAAAAAGGTGTTGGAAAATGAAAAAGTTTCTCAACCATTTACCCTGCTTGCTTTAAGTGATAATCCTGAGTTGCAAAAAAAATCTGCTGAAATTTATTTTCAAAATAAATACCCAGTTAACCCTATTTTAGGTCCAATCATTAAGCGTCCACGGAATAAAAAAATTCGAGTTGCTTACTTTTCAGCAGATTTTCATGATCATGCTACTGGACATTTAATAGCAGAGCTCTTTGAGCTACATGATAGGTGTCAATTCGAATTAGTCGGATTTTCATTTGGTCCGATATCAAATGATGGTATGCGTCTGCGACTAAAAAAGGCATTTGATAATTTTATTGAGGTGGGCAATAAATCAGACATTGAAATTGCTCGATTAAGTAGAGACTTAGAGGTCGATATAGCCATTGATTTGAAGGGCTTCACTAAAGACTCAAGAACCGGAGTATTTTCATATCGGGCAGCACCCATTCAAGTGAATTATCTTGGTTACCCTGGCACAATGGGGGCCGAGTACATTGATTACATTATTGCTGATAAAACGCTCATTCCTACAGAGTTTCAGTCAGGTTATTCTGAGAAAGTAATTTATTTGCCTAATAGTTATCAGGTTAACGATAGAAGGCGTTCGATTTCGAATAAAAAATTTTCAAGACAGGATCTTGGGTTGCCTGAAAATAATTTTGTTTTCTGTTGCTTCAATAATAATTACAAAATATTGCCCCCAACATTTGCGAGTTGGATGCGTTTATTAAAAGCTATTCCTCGAAGTGTTTTATGGCTATTCCAAGACAATCCAAGGGCATCTGAAAATCTTTTGGAAGAAGCTACGCAACATGGAGTTGATGCAAGTAGACTGATTTTTGCTGAACGCATGCCGCTAGCAGAGCACTTGGCTCGCCATCGTCATGCTGATATATTTCTAGATACATTTCCTTGTAATGCCCACACTACTGCTAGCGATGCTCTATGGGCTGGGTTGCCAGTACTAACTTTGATGGGGGAGTCTTTCGCTAGTCGTGTTGCGGCAAGTCTGTTGCATGCAATTGGGTTACCAGAGCTTATTACTTCCACCCAAGGTGAGTATGAGGCCTTAGCGATTGAGTTAGCTAAGAACCCAAAGAGACTTGCAGACATTAAAGCAAAGTTAGCAAATAATCGCATGAGCTCTCCCTTATTCAATACCCCACTTTTTACTAGAAATCTTGAAACTGCTTACATAAAAATGTATGAACGATATCAAGCGGATTTACAGCCAGACCATATAACTATTGAAGGCGGCCTCTAGGATATCTTCCACTCTCCAGACTTTCCACCATTCTTCTCTAAAAGCTTCACATCGCCCATGACCATGCCACGGTCTACTGCTTTGCACATGTCATAAATAGTGAGGAGGGCGACTTGGACTGCAGTGAGGGCTTCCATTTCAACCCCAGTGGGGCCAGTGGTTTCAGCTCTGACTTGGCAGTGAATACTGCTGGTTTTCTCATCTAAAGCAAATTGAAGGCTGACGTGAGTCAGGGCAAGCGGGTGACATAGGGGAATGAGATCGGAAGTCTTTTTGGAGGCCTGGATGCCCGCTATTCTGGCAATACCCAGCACATCCCCCTTTTTATGGCTACCTTCTTCAACCATTTTGAAGGTGCTGGGAAGCATCGTAATCTTGCCGGCGGCAATGGCAATACGGTGGGTATGGGCTTTATCGCCTACATCAACCATATGGGCTTGGCCGGCGCTATCAAAATGAGTTAGTTTGTTCATGGGATAAGTTTTACCATATAGGGATGAGGGAAAGAAAGACATCTAATAAATTGCCTATTTTTAGGCGAATATTGGCTTGCCAATTGATTCTAGCAATGGGCTGTCAAAGTGTAGTGGCTGCTGGCACGGCCAGCGTAACGCCTGCTGGGGATGTCTCGGTTCAGGGCGAGTCTGCCGCTTTGCAAAATTTAGGTAGGGCTGTTCAATCGCCAGATGCACGCTCAGCTAATTTACCCACTCGCAATGCGCCCCCGATTCAGCCTACTTTTATCTTGCCCGATATGGGGGACCCTGGTGGCGACACATTAAGTCGTATGGATGAGAAAAAGTATGGCGAGATGATCATGCGCCAGATACGTCCAGATCCTGATTATTCCAATGATTTGCCCATCTATGATTTTTTAAATCAAATGGAGCGACGTCTTTTGCAAGCTGCCAAGAAGTTGCAGCTCGGTGGCGCCAATGAGCAGGGTAGCGGTGCCTATAACTTTGAAGTATTTGCCGTCAAAGACAGCAGTATTAATGCGTTTGCTCTGCCTGGAGGATTTATTGGCTTTCATACTGGCTTATTAGTCAGTGCTGAATCTGACTCGGAAGTCGCATCAGTAATGGGGCATGAGACTGGCCATGTACTACAACGCCATCTAGCTCGTCAGATGGATAAGCAAACCACCAATACGATGATTGCTTTGGCTGGTATTTTGTTGGGAGCCTTGGCTGCCTCCCGCAATCCTGGAGCTGCATCAGGCCTGATGCAGGGTGGGCAAGCAGTAGCTGTGAATAATCAACTCTCTTACTCTAGAGATGCAGAGCGTGAGGCCGATCGTATTGGCTTTCAGATTTTGGCTGCTAGTGGTTATGACGTCAACGGCGCGCCGGGGTTTTTTCAGCGCTTACAAAAAGCCACTGGCATTATGGACAACGGCGTTCCTGCTTATGTTCGCACTCACCCATTAACCACAGACCGGATTGCAGATATGCAAGATCGGGCGCGCAATGAGCCAAATCGGAATGTCTCTACAGCGGTAGAGTTTTATTTCATTAAGGCACGCGCTCGCATGGAGCAGTCTGGCAGTTCAAGTGGCATGTACGACCTTAAAAATACTTTTGAGAGTCTGAGCAAGCAAGCCAATCCTGGTAAGCAGATGGAGGGCTATTACGGTTTAGCACTCATTGCACAAAAGCAAGGGCGCATTGATCAGGCTGTTGGCTATCTTGCGCAAGCCCGTAATCTTGCTAATAGTGCCAGTGCGCCTGGATCACCCATTATTAGACAAAGTCTGTCTTTAGACATCACTTCTTCTGAGTTGGCTCTGGCTAAGGGCAAGAATGAAGAGGCGCTCCAGATTGCCCAAGCCACTCTGAAGGCTTTTCCTCAGTCGTATGCTGCTGGAGCCGCCATGATGAATGCCTATCTGAAGTTGGGGCGCACCAAGGATGCGATTACTTGGTTAAAAGCCCGCACAAGAGCGCAGCCCAATGAGGTCGTTTGGTGGACGCTGTTATCGAATGCTTATGACCAATCTAAAAATGTAGCAATGCGGCATTACGCCTTAGGTGAGAAATATGCGCTTGAAGGTGCTTGGCCTGCGGCAATTGAGCAGTTAAAAATTGCCAGAGCCTCTGGTGCTGCCGATTTCTATCAAGGTTCAAGTATCGACGCGCGTCTACGAGAAATGCAAAAACAATATCGGGAAGAGCTCAAAGAGCAGGGCAAAGATATTCCTAGCTAATCAATTAGCTAGGAGTCTTGACGAAATGATAGCAACTACTTAATTGAGATGAGGTGATGGGATCAATTGGTAACTTTTTGTCGCCCCACTTCCAGCCACCTCTATAGCTACAGGCATCCTCCTCTATAGCTGATTGCTCTGAAAAAGGTGTCAAGTCATGATCATGCAATAAAGCCACTGAAATAGCTTGATCATCTGCAACTGTCCCAACAATATAAATATTGCCTGCTTCATCGCTCAGAGCGCCATGGGGATCCAGCAAGCTGCCACACTGCGTTACCAGAGTAAAAGCGTTTGGGTAATTCGAAGTGGGCTGCATGCGGACAACCCAAGGACAACTATCTAAAGTGACAAACACTTTTTGCGGACCATTTTGAAAATAATATCTGCCCAAAGCGTCATGAGTGTAATTTCGAGAAATATATTCTTTGAGGCCAGTGTGCTCAATCGGCGTCCCGGGTAAGTGATGTAATTGCGCGTATTCATTTCTCATGCGCCATTGGCCCCGTCGATCTAATACTAACCAGCCAAAACAATCAGGGACATCTGGCCACTTCAGTATTGAGCGAATTACTTGCTCATCCATGATCAGATATCTTTGCTATTGTTTTTAATGAAGGCCGTGGGGTGTAGATGGCGCGTCAAACGTATCTTCAGTGGAATGACTGGCATGTAAGTGCGCGATACGCCAACCTTGGTTATCTTGTAATAAAACCAGGGTGATATTGAGAAAGAATTCGGCTTCAATCTGATCGGCCCGCAGATGCACTGCTTCAGTTGTGTCATAGATTGCAGCACCCAAAACGGAATGGCTAATACAGGCAATGGGTTCTAAAAATAGAGCCTGTTTGGCTAGTAGGCGCTCTAATCCTGCCCGAATTTCTGCATGGCCGCTCAGGCGTTGGCCTTCAGGAAGCACACAAGTAATCGAGTCATCATCAAGCCAGATAGCTAGCGCACCTTTGACATCACGATGCCTAAGAGCATCTCGCCAAGCATCCACTACATCATCTGCATTTTGAAAAAGTCTGGCAAGTTTGGTCATGGCGTACTTTCTGATGAATAACAATGCGACAAATTTAATGGAGTGCTTGTACTGAATCTAACACCATCTTTGGTGAGATATCGTTTAGACATTTGAGGTGCCCTAATGGGCATTCTCTTTTATGGCAGGGACTGCAGGGTAAATTGAGGTAAAGCACTTTGGCTTTGTTCGATAGAGGTGGGGTGTGCTGCGGATCGCTTGAGCCAAATATGGCCACTTGTGGAATCTTGAGCGCAGCAGCAATATGCATCAGACCAGAGTCATTACTGATTAATGCTTTACAAATGCCGATGAGGGCAATGGCCTCATCCAAAGAGGTATCACCACACCAGTTATGAATCTGAGACAGATTGCCCGCTTCAAGCGAGATATTCTGAGCAAGCGCATGGTCACTCTTGCTGCCCAGCAGAATAATCTGTGCTGATGGTTCGGTGCTCAGTAATGATTGCGCAAGCTTGGCAAAATGATGGGGAGGCCAGCGTTTAGTGACGCCATACTCTGCACCAGGACAAAATATATACATGGATGCTGGATCAATCGACACCTGCTTTAATTTATTGCTTACAAGCGTACTTGCTTGGGGAGAAATATGCAGTCTTGGCTCGATCGGTGTATGGGTATTGGGTATTGCTTTGCGATCAAGCGCCGTACTTAAGGCGAGATAGTGCTCAGCCATGGGAGGTCGATTGACTTTGCTAGGATTATCAAGAGCACAATTAATGAGGCCGTAGCGCATTTCACCGCGATAAGCAATTCTGACGGGGATGTTGGCAAGCCAAGGAATGAGTGCAGACTTGAGGCTATTGGGTAGCACAAAGCAGGCGTCGTACTGTTTGGCCTGTAGTTGCTTTGCTAGATGTTTACGTAAACTCCATTGCAACTGTTTGTGTACTAGATTTGCCTCAATCACTTCACCAACTTCTGTGCAAGCTCGATAGATAGGCGCTACCCAAGGCGTTGCTAGAACATCGATATCGGATTGGGGGTAGAGCGTTTTGAGTTTGGCTAACAACGGCTCAGACATGACAGCATCGCCAATCCAATTCGGTGCGATGATCAGAATACGGTTCATGTGCGGTATCCCGATTCAGCACCTCCTCTCAGAGGTGCTGATTGGTTTAATGCCCGTGAGGTTCAGTACCGGGGATCAGCTTGTATTCTGTGCCGCAATAGGGGCATTTAGCTTCCCCTGTTTTAGCAACATCTAAAAATACGCGCGGATGTGAGTTCCAGTTGGGGGTGTTGTTGGTTGGACAATGCAAAGGAAGATCCTTGCCATCGATCATCACCACTTGAGCTTCACTCATTCTCTGATTTCCTGTTACTTAACGTAGGTCAGCCAAGACTTGTACTTATCACTTCTGCCATAGACGGCATCAAAGTAGGTCTTTTGAATCTTCTCGGTAATGGGGCCACGTTTACCGTCACCAATGGTGCGGTCATCTAATTCCCGAATAGGGGTGACTTCAGCTGCCGTACCGGTAAAAAATGCTTCATCCGCAGAGTAGATCTCATCACGGGTTATGCGCTTCTCACGTAACTCATAGCCAAGATCTTTGGCGATTTGTATGATCGAGTTTCGGGTAATGCCATCCAAGCAAGATGCCAGATCTGGCGTGTAAATAATTCCGTTGTTAACAATGAAAATATTTTCGCCAGAACCCTCGGAAACATAACCTTCTGTATCGAGGAGTAAAGCCTCATCGTAACCATTGGCAGTAACCTCTTGGTTGGCCAAAATGGAGTTGATGTAGTAGCCAGAGGCTTTAGCGCGCACCAACGAAGAATTAACAAAATGACGGGTAAATGAGGAGGTTTTAACCCGAATTCCCTTATTAATGCCATCTTCCCCTAAATAAGCACCCCATTCCCATGCAGCGATAGCGGTATGGATGCTGTTGCCCTTGGGGGAGATACCCAGTTTTTGGGAGCCAATAAAGATAATGGGGCGGATGTAGCAAGATTCGAGCTTATTGCTATTAACTACCTCAATAATCCCCTGGGTGATTTGCTCGGGGCTATACGGCATATTCATTTGGAATATCTTGGTGCCGTTAAAAAGGCGCTTTACGTGCTCAGGAAGGCGGAAAATCGCGGTGCCTTGGGGTGTTTTATAGGCTCGGATGCCCTCAAAAACGCCCATTCCGTAGTGCAGACTGTGGGTTAGCACATGAATATTGGCCTCGCGCCAGGGAATCAGCTTCCCATCGGACCAAATAAAGCCATCGCGGTCAGACATCGACATTTTCTCTACCTTTTATTTCTGATAAATCCAGTTAATCGGGGCGCTAGGTCATCGGCTATAGCCGATGAGCCAAAATTGCGTCAAGGCCTTTATTGTAGAGCAGGCTGGGCAATTTGAGGCTCTCATTCCTTGGGTGTAGGCAGCCCAGAGGATTTAGAATGGAGCATTCCCTATAAACCACCAAATTTACCTATTGCCATGCCGGAATCTCTATTTAAAGTTAAGCGTCTTAGTGAGTTAGCTGCCGCAGGTCTATTGAAGGGAAAGCGAGTATTGATTCGCGCTGACCTGAATGTTCCCCAAGATGATGTGGGCAATATTACTGAGGACACCCGCATTAGAGCTTCTATGCCGGCAGTGCAAATGTGTTTAGATGCGGGTGCGGCAGTGATGGTGACCTCCCATTTAGGGAGACCTACCGAAGGCGAGTTTAAGCCTGAAGATAGTTTGGCTCCGGTAGCCGATCGCATTGCTAGTCTTCTCAATCGCAAGGTGCCCTTGATTAGTGATTGGGTTGATGGTGGCTTTGAAGTCAATCCTGGCGAGTTGGTACTTCTGGAGAACTGCCGTCTAAATGTGGGCGAGAAAAAGAACAATGATGAGCTGGCCAAGAAAATTGCTGCTTTGTGCGATGTCTATGTCAACGATGCTTTTGGAACAGCGCATCGCGCCGAAGCCACCACTCATGGCGTAGCAAAATTCGCACCCATTGCTTGCGCTGGTCCTTTGATGGCGGCAGAGTTAGATGCCTTAAGTCGTGCTCTAGCAAGCCCAAAACGCCCATTAGTTGCGATCGTGGCGGGATCAAAAGTGTCATCCAAGTTGACTATCCTGAAGGCTTTATCTGAAAAGGTGGATGAACTCATTGTGGGTGGCGGCATCGCCAATACTTTTATGTTGGCAAAGGGTTTGCCAATTGGTAAATCGTTAGCAGAGCCTGATTTAGTCAATGAGGCTAAAGAAATTATGGACCTCATGGAAAAGCGCGGTGCGCATGTTCCGATTCCTGAGGATGTGGTCGTAGCCAATGAGTTGTCGCCATTGGCGCGTGCCAATCGCGTGCCCGCTGACCAAGTTGCAGAAGATGACATGATTTTAGATATCGGGCCTAAGACTGCGGCGCGCTTATCGATCATGTTGGCTCATGCGGGAACCATTGTTTGGAATGGCCCGTTGGGTGTTTTTGAGATTGATCAGTTTGGTGGTGGTACAAAAATGTTAGCCGCTGCAATTGCACACTCTCCTGCTTTCTCGATTGCAGGTGGTGGCGACACTTTAGCGGCGATTGCTAAATACGGTATTGAAAATCAAGTGGATTACATATCAACTGGCGGTGGCGCCTTCTTAGAATTTTTAGAAGGCAAAACTTTGCCAGCCTTTGCTGTACTTGCTGAGAGAGCGAAAGACTAAACATGTTAAGAGCGACTAAGATTATTGCCACACTGGGACCTGCTTCTGAGAAGCCAGAAGTATTGCGGGACATGATTCGTGCAGGTGTGGATGTAGTGAGGATGAACTTCTCTCATGGCACCGTGGCAGATCACAAAGCTCGACACGATTTAGTGCGCGCTATTTCAGCGGAATTGGGTAAAGAGGTTGGCATCATGGCCGACTTACAAGGTCCCAAAATCCGCGTGGGTAAATTTGCAGATAGCAAAATTTTGCTTAAAGAAGGTGAGTCATTTATTTTGGATGTGGCCTGTGAGTTAGGCAACCAAGAGCGAGTGGGCCTAGATTACAAAGAGTTGCCACAGGATGTCAAGCCAGGTGACCGCCTTTTACTCAATGATGGTTTGGTAGTGCTGCGCGTGGAAAGCGTTAAGGGTGGTGAGATTTTTACTCGCGTTGATCAAGGTGGGCCTCTATCAAATAATAAGGGCATCAATCGTGCTGGTGGTGGCTTAACTGCCCCCGCGCTCACTGAAAAAGATATTGCTGATTTGGATGCGGCAATTGCGATGGGTGTGGATTTCTTGGCGATTAGCTTTCCAAAAGATGGCGCAGATATGGCTTATGCGCGTAAGCTTGCTGATGCTGCTAGCGCTAAATATGGTGTTGGTAAGGTGCGCACTATCGCCAAGGTAGAGCGTGCTGAAGCCATTGAGAATGAGGCTTTAAGAAGCATCATTGCTGAGAGTGACGGCATTATGGTTGCTCGTGGCGACCTAGCAATTGAAGTTGGTAATGCCGCTGTTCCTGCAATGCAAAAGCGCATGATCAAGTGGGCATTAGAGGCTGATAAATTTACTATCACCGCCACTCAAATGATGGAGTCAATGATCAATGCTCCGGTACCTACGCGTGCTGAAGTGAGTGACGTGGCTAATGCGGTGTTAGATGGAACAGATGCGGTAATGCTCTCTGCCGAATCTGCGGCAGGTATGTACCCAGTTCAAACCATTAAAGCAATGGCTGAGATTTGTGTTGAAGCGGAAAAATCAGATCGAGTCAAACTGGATACAGATTTCTTGGATCAAACTTTTGCCCGGATTGATCAGACGATTGCCTTGGGTGCTTTATTTACAGCGCATCATCTCAATGCCAATGCTATTGCAGCCTTGACAGATTCTGGTTCAACTCCCATTTGGATGAGCCGCCATAATATTCATCTGCCTATTTTTGCCCTGACCTCGAAGATTTCGACGCAACGCGCTCTGAGCACCTATCGCAATGTGTTCCCAATTGGCCTGAATTACACCAAAGAGCGCGATACCGCTTTGCAAGAAGTAGAGGATTGCTTGAAAAAAATAGGCGCCGTGAAAAAAGGGGATGTTGTTGTCCTGACTTCGGGTGAGCCTATGGGCGAGCCTGGTGGCACCAATTCACTCAAGATTATTCAGGTGAAGTAATTCATCCCTATTTAAAACTATCTACTATCAAATTTATTAAGAGATCAATATGGCTTTAGTATCTTTACGACAACTTTTAGATCATGCCGCAGAAAACGGTTATGGTTTGCCAGCATTTAATGTGAATAACTTAGAGCAAGTTACTGCCATCATGGAAGCTGCTAATGAAGCAGATTCTCCAGTCATCATGCAGGCATCTGCAGGGGCGCGCAAGTATGCTGGTGAAGCATTCTTACGCCATTTAATTTCTGCTGCAGTTGAGGCTTATCCCCATATCCCAGTCGTGATGCACCAAGACCATGGTCAAAGTCCTGCGGTTTGTATGGCCGCTATCAAGAGTGGCTTTACGAGCGTCATGATGGATGGGTCTTTGGAGGCTGATGGTAAATCGGTTGCCAGCTATGAATACAACGTTGATGTTTCACGAGAGGTGGTGAAGTTCTCCCACTCAATCGGAGTGACTGTTGAGGCTGAATTGGGTGTTTTAGGTTCGCTCGAAACAATGCAAGGCGACAAGGAAGATGGTCATGGTGCTGATGGCAAGATGACACGTGAGCAGTTGTTAACCGATGTGGAGCAAGCAGCCGATTTTGTTAAGGCAACGCAATGTGATGCTTTGGCAATTGCTATTGGCACAAGTCATGGCGCTTACAAGTTCACCAAGAAGCCGACGGGCGATATTTTGGCCATTGATCGTATTAAAGAAATTCATGCGCGCATTCCAAATACCCATTTAGTGATGCATGGCTCCTCTAGCGTTCCCCAGGAATTGCTCGCAGAGATTCGGGAGTTTGGCGGCGATATGAAAGAAACTTATGGTGTACCTGTTGAAGAAATTCAGGAAGGCATTAAAAATGGGGTGCGCAAGATTAATATTGATACGGATATCCGTCTTGCTATGACTGGTGCTATTCGCCGTTATCTGTTTGAGAACCCTAGTAAATTTGATCCGCGTGATTATTTAAAGCCAGCGCGTGAAGCCGCTAAAAAAGTTTGCATTGCACGTTTCCAAGCTTTTGGTAGCGCAGGTCAAGCATCCAAAATTAAACCGATTCCATTAGAGAAGATGGCAGAGTTATACAAGAGCGGTAAATTAGCTCAGATTGTGAAGTGAGATAAAAATGCCTGCTTTGTATGCCACTTCTATTAAGTCACTCCCTTTGCTATCAAAGGGAAAAGTGCGTGATGTCTATGCCTTGGGCGATGACAAGCTCTTGATGGTGACTACTGATCGCTTGTCTGCTTTTGATGTGGTGATGGGTCAACCAATTCCAGAAAAGGGAATCGTCCTTAATCAAATGGCTAATTTTTGGTTTGATAAGTTGGCAGGCGTTATCCCAAATCACTTAACGGGAATTGACCCGGCATCGGTTGTTCCTGCTGACGAGCTTGATCAAGTTAAGGGACGTGCAGTTGTTGCTAAACGCCTGAAGCCTATCTTGGTCGAAGCGGTTGTGCGTGGCTATTTGGCGGGTAGTGGTTGGAAAGACTACAAAGAAACGGGCAAGGTTTGTGGTATTGCTTTGCCTGAGGGTCTTGAAAATGCACAAAAGTTGCCTGAGCCTATTTTTACCCCCGCTGCTAAGGCGGAGGTTGGTGAGCATGACGAGAATATCTCTTTTGAAAAAGTGATCGATATGATTGGTGAGAAATTAGCCAATCAAATTCGTGAGGTGAGTATTCGTTTATATAAAGAGGCCTCCGAATATGCTGCTACCCGTGGAATCATTATTGCGGATACCAAGTTTGAGTTTGGCCTTGATGATGCCGGTCAATTGGTATTGATGGATGAGATTTTGACGGCTGACTCTTCCCGTTTTTGGCCTGCAGAAACCTATTATGTAGGCTCCAATCCACCTTCCTATGACAAGCAGTTTGTCCGTGATTGGCTAGAAACGGCGATGGTGGATGGCAAGTTGTGGCCAAAAACTGCGCCAGCACCTGCTTTGCCAGCCGATGTGATTGATAAGACTGCCCAGAAGTACCGTGAGGCCTTAGCTCGCCTTACTAAGGCCTAATTTCCAAGGCCCTTAAAAAGGCTGGGATAATAGGGCCTTAGAGGTTAAATCTAAGATTAACCACACCTAGGGTATTTGGAGAGCTAGATGAGTAAGAAGCCTATAGTCGGAATAGTGATGGGTTCCAATTCAGATTGGGACACCATGCAGCATGCCGCTCAAATGTTGGAGCAGTTTGGCATTGCACATGAGGCTAAGGTGCTATCAGCACATCGCATGCCTGACGATATGTTTGCTTATGCAGAAAAAGCACAGGCTAATGGCTTGCAAGCGATTATTGCGGGTGCTGGTGGCGCAGCCCATTTGCCAGGCATGCTTGCCTCCAAGACAATTGTCCCTGTCTTTGGTGTACCAGTTGCTAGTAAGTATTTGCGTGGCGAAGATTCTTTGCATTCGATTGTCCAGATGCCCAAGGGCATTCCAGTGGCAACATTTGCGATTGGTGAGGCAGGTGCAGCAAACGCTGCCTTACATGTGATTGCAAACTTAGCAGTCAATAATCCTGCCTTAGCAAAGCAATTGGAAGAGTTTCGTACGAAACAATCTGATGCTGCGCGCTCTATGAATTTGCCGGGATATTAAATCGATGTCAGATTACTTAGGGCCTGTATTGCCTGGCTCGTATTTAGGAATTTTAGGTGGCGGTCAATTGGGGCGTATGTTTACTCAAGCTGCGCAAGCAATGGGATACAAGGTCTGTGTTTTGGATCCTGCCAGCGATAGTCCAGCAGGATCAATCGCAGAAAAGTTTATACAGGCTGACTATACCGATTCAGCGGCTTTAAAAGAGATGGCTGCTCTATGTCAATCCGTGAGTACCGAGTTTGAAAATGTCCCAGCGCAAGCCCTAGACGAGCTCGAGTCCTTGGGTGCATTTGTGGCACCAAGAAGTAGTTGTGTTTCTTTAGCGCAAAACCGCGTTGCTGAAAAAAACTTTTTAGCAACCTGGAAAGCGGAAACCAATATCGGCCCAGCCCCATATTGTGTGATTGAGCGGGAGGCTGATGTTCCCCATGCGCCAAGCGATCTCTTCCCGGGAATACTGAAGACTGCTCGAATGGGTTATGACGGCAAAGGGCAGATTACTGTTTACGAGATAGCTGATTTAGCTGCAGCATGGGCTGAATTGGGTAAGGTACCTTGCGTCCTTGAAAAACGCATGGACTTAGATTTTGAAGTATCTGCTTTGGTAGTTCGTGGCTATGATGATGCCGTGGTGGCTTATCCTGTTTCTCAAAATATCCATCGCGATGGAATTTTGCATACCTCTACAGTGCCTGCCCCTTCATTGAAGCCGCCTCAGGAGAAGAAAATCATTGAAGCAGCCAAAGCGCTGATTCGTAAGATTGATTATGTCGGTGTTTTATGTGTTGAATTTTTTGTCCTTAAGAGTGGCGATATTGTGGCAAATGAGATTGCCCCTCGTCCGCACAATTCTGGGCACTACACCATGGATGCCTGTGTAAGCAGTCAATTTGAGCAGCAGGTCAGAAGCATGGCACGTTTGCCTTTAGGTGACACGCGTTTACTAGCCCCGGTATCCATGTTGAATTTATTGGGTGATTTATGGTTTGAAGGAAGTGAAGATCAGGCTAGAGAGCCAGCATGGAATCAAGTGCTATCTCACCCGGATGCTAAATTGCATCTATACGGTAAATCTGATCCACGCATTGGTCGCAAGATGGGTCATATCAATTGTCTGGGTGAATCACTGAATCAGGCGCGCCAAAATTGTGCTGCTGTAGCCGTTGAATTAGGGATCGAGCCCTAGAAATGTCCAGCGATAGTAGCTCACTCCAATCAGCAGCAGTTATTCAAGAGGCAGTGCAATCTTTGCGTAGTGGTGGCTTAGTCGCCTTTCCGACGGAAACAGTCTATGGGCTGGGCGCTGATGCTAAAAATCCCGAGGCCATTAAAAAAGTGTTTGCTGCTAAAGGCCGACCTTCTAACCATCCGCTGATAGTTCATATTGCTGCCCCAGATAAATTTGATCAATCTCAAGTTGATTGGGTCCCAGTGCTTGCCCCCTGGGTCAGAGATCTTTCTGAAGATGCGCTCAAGCTGATACATGCATTTTGGCCCGGACCACTTACCTTGGTTTTTAAAAAAGATAAATCCGTGCCGCTTGAAGCAACCGGCGGTCAAGATACCGTGGCAATTCGTGCGCCAGCACATCCACTGACCCAAGAGCTATTGCGTAAATTTAAAGGCGGTATTGTTGGACCCTCGGCCAATCGGTTTGGCAAAGTTTCTCCAACCAGTGCTGCGGATGTTCGCTATGAATTTGAGGAAATGCTTGATCTGATGATTTTGGATGGCGGTGATTGTGATGTTGGAATTGAATCGACCATAATCGATTTATCCAGAGATCACCCAGTATTGCTGCGCCCCGGATTAATTACTCCCGGAGATATCCTGGCTAAAACAGGTATCAAAGTTTATCTACCTCATGAGTATGCTGTGCTTGCGGGTCAATCTGAGACTCCAGTAGTGTCCGGAAGTTTGCGTGCCCATTACGCACCCACTACACCATTGCGTTTGTATGCGTCCGGAAGAGTATTGGATGCTTTAAGTGAATTTCCTGACATTAAGTCACGGGTAGCAGTTGCAGTTTGGGATTCTGATTCGAGCCTAGGGGAAGATGGTCATCCCTCGGTGCATTTTGAAGAGGTTTTAGTACCGAGTGATAGCGTCAGTTTTGCTAGTAAGCTGTATCGCACTCTGCGCGATCTAGATCAGCAGGGCTGGGATTTAATTTTATTGCCCGAGCCTCCAGTAGGCGAAGAGTGGGATGGAGTGCGAGATCGCCTTCAGCGCGCTTGTTTTGGGTCTGGTCCATCCTCTAGTAGCCACGCCAATAATTGATCGTGTGCCTCCAAGCCTTTGCGAGCATTGGGGTGATTGATAAAGGAAGTTACTGCATACATCTTGCCGGACTTGCTCATCACATATCCAGAGATTGCTCTGACATCTGCAAGTGAGCCCGTTTTAATTCTGGCCTCAGGTTTTTTCTTGAGATGGAGGAATTTGCGAAGATGGCTCATGAGTCGATTTCTCATCGTGCCATCCGTACCGGCTATTGGTAGGCTGTTATAAAAAATATCTCCAACCGATAAATTTCTAGCTGTAACTAAAACTTGATTTAAGTTCTCCGCTGATATGGATTCCGTGCGAGAGAGGCCAGAACCATTTTCAATGACAAGCTCTGGAAATTCTAGCCCCTGTTCCTTTAGCCAACTCTGAATCACAGTATTGCCATTTTCAGTCGTGGCCGGCTTGCCCATTTTTTCAAGGGCTAGGGTCAGTAGCAACTGGCGAGCCATGACATTATTTGAGAATTTATTGATATCAAGCACATCATCCGCTAGTTTGATACCCTCAAATTGAAGAAGAAGACGGGCTGCTAAGGGGACGCTTTCAGATCTTCCGATAGGTGCTTGGGCCCATGAGCCACCAGCTAACTCCCAGGCTGCTGCAAAACCCTGCGTGAGAAAGGTATTAGCATCCATAGCGACTACGTTGTAATTTACCCCTTTGCAAGCACTCGGAAACCCCCCGGAAAATACCGCAGTGAGTGTTTGATTGGTGCTATCAGTTCCGCCATCAGAATCTAAATTAAAGCGTAGATTACTCTTCCAGTTGTCACATGCTCGATCAATCAACTGCATTTGATTGATTACCTTAAGCTGCGATAGTTTAGGCGTGTAATCAATATCGATAAAGTCGGCTGTGCGAGATTTGCCCAGTTGAAAGGAAAGGGTTCTGAATGCATATAAAAGAGGATCTGGAGGAACGTTGTAAGCGCGCAAGGATTCGCCATCGATGGTGTTGTGCTCCATAACGCTCGGTGCATAGGCACTCCGATCAAAATAAAGATCCCCATCAATTTTCTGAATACCTAGATTCTGAATAGCCTTCATCATCTTGGCTAACTCCTCTGGAATGAGCTTGGGATCACCGGTGCCCTGTAAATAGATGTTGCCTTTAAGGGTGCCCTGTTTAATGGCGCCATCAGTAAAAAGTTTGGTGCGCCAGCGATACTCGGGCCCCAAGACATCTAAGCCGGTTAAGGTTGTAAGTAGCTTCATGGTTGAAGCTGGATTCATGGGCTCTTTGGCACGCCAATCTAATTCAGTCTTACTAATTGCCTTGCTGGGACGTCCCCCTTGGATTTCTGTTACTGAAATGCTAATGGCATCTTTGGGAATCTGATTTTTTTCTAAACTTGCAGCAACACTTTTGGGGAGGTATTGGAGAGTATTTTCGGGCACTTTAGGCTCTGCCTCAGCAGCTCCAATACTCCATAAGCAGTAGATGACGAGGGCTGCCAGGAAATAATAGCGTCGAGTAATTGGGGCTTGCGTATACATTACCCATAGGATAAACCTTACTTCGTAAATGCCTAATATCTTGCTTTATAAATTTGAATAATTTTGTTTTGTTCCTGTAGCAATCTGATGAATTGCTCCACACGTTTAGCTAGTGGACCCTGAGCCTCCAGGGCTTTACAGGCTTGAATAAACTCAACCGCTTGTAATAGCTGCGCCCCACCCTTAACCCGATGGACAAGACTTTGAAAACGAGACTCGTCAATTTCAATTGCTTTTCCGTTTCGAGATAGCTCTTGCAGAGCTTCGTCATGAACTTTTTGGATCTCATCCAGAATAATGATGATTTGCCTTTGGTCATTCTGAATGAGGTTTTGGAATGAAGCGAATGAATACGATTCGGGAAAATCTTGGGCACAATTGCTAGAGTCAAAATAGCGCATAAGCTCATTTTCAAGAGCTCCTAAGCTTAAGGGTTTGATAAGAACACCATTCATGCCTGATGACAGAAATTGATTACGAGATTCCAGTGCATATATATCAGCAGTGACACCAATGATGATCAACTCCCGATTGCCTAGTGAACGAATATGCTTTGCCAAATCGGATCCCTGTATACCTGGCATAGATTGATCTGTCAGCATTAAATCAAAACGGTGAACTTTCATGAGCTCAATAGCGGCCTGAGCATTCTCACAAACTTGGGTTTTGATGCCTAAGGCTTCAAGCTGTAGAGAGAGGATTTGCCGGCTAGCGGGGTGATCTTCTACCACGAGGGCATGAAGCGATCGATTGGCTTGTCCTCGCCTCTTAGCAACAAGCTTCCCATGGCTATGCGAAAGCGAATCAAAAAATGATGTGTTGGCAGCTGCAATACTACTTCTCGGAAACGCAACAGAAAAATGAACATTGCTCCCAAATCCTGGCTCGCTCTCAAAATAGAGATGGCTATTCATTGAATTGACTAGATGATTGGTAATAGTTAGCCCAAGACCAGTTCCTTCTTTTGTTGTCGAGGGGCGATGATCTTGGCTGGTGGGTATTTGCTCAAATGCCTGAAGAGCCAATTCAATTTGATCGGAACCCATGCCAACCCCAGTATCAATGACCCGAAATTCAATTAGTTGACCCGCATGATCATCAGCAAGAACGGTGATTGCAAAGTAAATCTCACCTTGATTAGTAAATTTAATCGCATTACTCAGTAAATTTTGCAGTACCTGCCTTAATCGCAAAGAGTCGATCATCAGAACTTCAGCGATTCTTGGGTCGGTAGATGTGTGAAGAATGAGGTTTTGTCGCTTAGCTACAGTGTCAAATGCCGCATGAATATCGTTCAGGAGTTGATTTAAGTTGCAGGGCTCTAGATTAAGCGTGAGTTTGCCAGCTTCTATTTTTGAAATATCCAATACCTGATTCAGCATTCCGAGCAATGATTCAGCTGAAGCCTGTGCACTCTTAAGTAGGGGTTTATCTTTTTTCGGAAATTGCTCGCTACCCAAAAGTAGCTCTTGAACACCCAAAATCGCATTCATAGGGGTGCGTATTTCATGGCTCATCGTCGCTAGAAACGCAGACTTCGCGGCATTTGCTTTTTCAGCCAATTCTTTTGATTGTCTTAATGCGCTGGCAGTCCGTTTTTCATGAAAATATTTTCTTTGCAAAAGATAAATGACTAGTACGCCAATAAGCAAGAAAGCTACGAAGCTTATCCAGGGAAGTATTTTTCGGACACCCTCATTGCTCTTGATAAGGGGGTTGATTGCAAATAGCTTGCGAGACTCTATGGGATCTAAGTCATCTAGAAAATGATCCAGTACGTTGTGTAATGGATTATTTTGATGTGAGATGAGCCAGCGGTATGCAAAGGGTTCTCGGCTATAAAGGCCATCAAGGTGTAAATCTTGATGTTTTGAATTTGATATGAGGTGCAGCGCTAGACGAGCTGGCATAACCAATGCCTCAATATCATTTTTTACAAGCGCATCTATTAGATGGGCTGCCTGATGAGATTGAATTGCCTGCTCACCATGAGTGGATGGTGGATTTTCTAAGCCACGATCAAAGTAAGCGAGCTTTACATGATTGCTTGGGTTTTTTAAGGTGTTGGAGGTTTTGGTAACAATCGCATCATGCCCCCAAAAAATAGAATTCGATAAGGCGCCAAATTGCAAGACATCATTGCTAATTTTGGGAGGGTCGATGATGAAGTCGACATCTCCTGCGGCTAGTTGTTGGAGACCCTCTTGATCTGAACTTCTCCAGACTGGAATGAACTCTTGGCGGGTACATTCCTGCATTTTTACCAATAAGGATTTAAATACACCCGCATCTGAAGGATGGGGTGATTCATGAAGATAGGGGGCATATTTTTCATGAATGCTAAATTTCACAACGGGGTGTGCATCGATCCAAGATTTCTCTGCCTCGTTAAAGGGGCCTGCAAATCCAGAAGCTCCGTAAATATAAAGGGGTAGAGCGAGAATTTTGAACATGAATCGATGCATCTGTGTATTAGCTCTCGATGATGTTATTCATGCGGCAGAACAAGATGAGATCAGCAATATTATTAATGCCTAACTTATCAAAGACGCGTGTCTTATAGGTGGCAACAGTTTTATTGCTGATATGCAGTAAGTCTGAGATCTGCTGATTGGTGTTTCCCTTACCTAGATACTTCATGACTTGTAATTCACGATCAGAGATCAACGCTAATTTATCGGTATCGCTCAAAGAAGTATTGCCATTTTTGCCGTGGGAGAAAAAGGTATAGCCTTGTGAAATGGCAACACACCCTGCCAGAATCACATCTGCGCCTGCAGTCTTATTAACAAAGCCATGGGCGCCTAGCGATCTCACCCTTCCCCCATACACTGCTTCGTCTAGACTGGAGAGCACCAGAATTCTGACTTCAGGATGCATCAAACCAATCCGACGAATAACGTCAAAGCCATCGGTTTTAGGCATATCAATATCCAATATCACCATATTGGGATTCACTTCCTTCATGGAGCGAAGGCATTCTTCGCCATTCTGAGCTTGTCCTGCGATTTCAAAAAGCAATTGATCTTGCAGCATACTTTTTAATGCCATCAACATGGCTGGATGATCATCTACCAACATCACGCGTTTTCTCATTACATATCTCCATTTTGGTTTTTATGAGGGTGCAGCGAAAAAATGGCTTTAGCAATACGACTATCGCTAATGTGGAGCATTTGATGGCGACTGACTGGCGGCATCATTAGGCCGCCGTAACTATGACTTGCACCAATCGCAATTGCATTCTCAATATCCTTGACGAGTGTGATATTGCAGGCATAGATTTCACTCTTAATCTGTTTCGAAAGTGTGTTCAGTTCAATCAAATTATGTGTATTGCGAAGCTGGCTAATATCTATATGCACTCCATCTGGCTCAATTTCTGTGAAGACATGCATTTGTGCCGTACTGCCAGAAAAGTTCAGTAGGTGAACCAATATTCCTAAGCGGCGAAGACGGAGTAAGCCTTCTTTGGAGGAGTTAATACATTCAGGCTTGTCATATTGATGAACTCCAATGCTAACTAAGCCAACTGGGAGTCGTGAGTTCAAAACGAGGTCGGATAAGCCATCTACAAATTTGCTAGAGGCAATAGCATGAGCTGGGAGCGGTAAGATTCCTGGAATAAACCGTCCACTGCGATACCAGTAGCTAATATTGTCCAGGCCCTCCATAAACATTCTGAGAAGCTGGGTATCGTCACTGCTTAATAGCGGTCTAAATAATGCACCCGACAGTTTTGTCCCCTGCTGGTTAAAAATAGGTTCGTTGCTAATCGCTTGTCTTTTAGACCAGGATTGGTGTTCTTCAAGTGCTGCGCTGCTCAGGCCAAGCCAGGGCTCTCCAGAGACATCGCGCACTTCATGGAAGGGTTTGTTCTTCCAGGCCTTTACAAGCGTGTACAGCCGGGATTTCGGGCTCATCAGCATTCTCCAATCGGTGATAAGCCAGTCTAGGCATGACAGATCGGAGTGTTAAGGGCTTAAAGCTTATTTATATGTAGGAATTTACCTACCAGCCTGCTCGCATTATAGGGAGGCAAAACCCAGGAGATGAAATTAAAGGCTTCCTGCCCTTGAAATCTTCAGAAACAGACCTATATAATCAGCACTCCCTACATGCGAGTGCTAAAACGGGTCTTTTGAATGTTAAAAGCCTATGAGCTCCGTGTTGAGATATTGCAAGTTATTGATTTATATTGGTTTTTTAATTAGTTAACACTTACTAACATAGGAGAAGGAATGAATCTGCGTCCTTTACATGATCGCGTAATCATTAAACGTTTAGATCAAGAATCAAAAACTGCCTCTGGAATCATTATTCCTGATGCTGCTGCTGAAAAGCCTGACCAAGGTGAAGTATTGGCAGTTGGCCCAGGCAAGCGTGATGACAGCGGTAAGTTGAATGCACCAGACGTCAAAGTTGGCGACCGCGTGTTATTTGGCAAATATGCAGGTCAAACAGTTAAGGTCGGCAGCGACGAGCTTCTCGTAATGCGCGAAGAAGACATCATGGCTGTTGTACAGAAGTAATTAGTACCTAAGAAAGGAATTCAATCATGGCAGCAAAAGACGTCGTATTTGGAGATAATGCCCGCACCAAGATGGTGGAAGGCGTAAACATTCTTGCTAACGCAGTAAAAACAACTTTGGGACCTAAAGGTCGCAATGTGGTGATTGAGCGCTCATTTGGCGGTCCGACCATCACTAAGGATGGTGTATCCGTAGCAAAAGAAATCGAACTCAAAGACAAGCTCCAGAACATGGGTGCTCAGATGGTTAAAGAAGTTGCTTCTAAAACCAATGACATCGCTGGTGACGGTACCACTACCGCTACTGTGTTGGCTCAGTCTATCGTTCGCGAAGGTATGAAATACGTTGTTTCAGGCCATAACCCAATGGACCTCAAGCGCGGTATTGATAAGGCTGTTACAGCTGCAATCGAAGAACTCAAGAAAATCAGCAAGCCTTGCACAACTACTAAAGAAATCGCTCAAGTTGGCTCTATCTCTGCAAACAGCGATCAAAGCATTGGTCAGCGTATTGCAGAAGCAATGGAAAAAGTAGGTAAAGAGGGTGTTATTACCGTTGAAGATGGTAAGTCTTTAGAGGACGAGCTAGAAGTTGTAGAAGGTATGCAGTTTGATCGTGGTTACCTATCTCCATACTTCATCAACCAGCCTGAAAAGCAAGTTGCCGTATTGGAAAGTCCATACGTTCTCTTGTTTGACAAGAAAGTTAGCAACATTCGTGATTTGCTCCCAGTACTCGAGCAAGTAGCGAAGTCTGGCCGCCCATTGTTAATCATTGCAGAAGATGTTGAAGGCGAAGCCTTGGCAACTTTGGTTGTGAATAACATTCGCGGCATCATCAAGACTTGCGCTGTTAAGGCTCCAGGCTTTGGTGATCGTCGTAAAGCAATGTTGGAAGACATCGCGATTTTGACTGGCGGTACAGTGATTGCTGAAGAAATCGGCCTCACACTCGAGAAAACCACTCTTGAGCACTTGGGTCAAGCGAAGCGTATCGAAGTAGGCAAAGAAAACACCATCATTATTGACGGTGCTGGCGATGCTAAAGCAATCGAAGCGCGCGTGAAGAACATTCGTGTTCAGATAGACGAAGCGACTAGCGACTACGACAAAGAGAAGTTGCAAGAGCGTGTGGCTAAGTTAGCAGGCGGTGTTGCAGTGATTCGTGTTGGTGCGGCAACTGAAGTCGAAATGAAAGAGAAGAAAGACCGTGTTGATGATGCATTGCATGCAACTCGTGCTGCAGTTGAAGAAGGTATTGTTCCTGGCGGTGGCGTAGCATTGTTACGCGCGATGCAAGGTATCAAGGGCTTGAAGGGTGATAATCCTGACCAAGACGCTGGTATCAACATCGTATTACGTGCTATGGAAGAGCCAATTCGTATCATCGTGTCTAACGCAGGTGATGAAGCCAGCGTAGTTGTTAATGCGGTATTGGCTAGCAAGGGCAATAACGGTTACAACGCTGCAACCGGTGAATATGGCGACTTAGTAGCACAAGGCGTAATCGATCCAACTAAGGTAACAAAAACTGCATTGGTTAATGCAGCTTCTGTAGCAGCCTTATTGTTGACTACCGATTGCGCGATCTGCGAAGCACCAAAGGATGAGTCTTCCGGCGGCGGTATGCCTGATATGAGTGGTATGGGCGGTATGGGTGGCATGGGCGGCATGATGTAATAGCCCTAGCTCTCCAGCGCATCAGCTGTAGAAATAAAACGCCTGGTTCAAAAGACCAGGCGTTTTTATTTGTTACAGTGAACTGAGTATGAATAGTTATCAGCGGTGTTATTAATGTAGTAAAGCTGATATTGCAGTAATTAAAGGCATTAAAAAACCGCCCGGAGGCGGTCTTTTAATCAAGGGCTAAGTCTTACTCCACAGCCTTAACCATGTCTTCTACAACCTTCTTCGCATCACCGAAGACCATCATGGTTTTATCCATGTAGAACAGTTCGTTATCAAGACCAGCATAACCAGCAGCCATAGAGCGCTTGTTCACAATAATGGTTTTCGCTTTGAATGCTTCCAAAATTGGCATACCAAAGATTGGACTACCTGGCGTACGAGCTGCAGGGTTAACAACGTCATTTGCACCGAGTACCAGAACAACGTCGGCTTGACCAAAGTCGCTATTAATATCTTCCATCTCAAAGACTTGGTCATAAGGCACTTCTGCTTCAGCCAAGAGCACGTTCATATGACCAGGCATACGACCTGCCACTGGGTGGATCGCATACTTCACAGTAACGCCATGATGGGTCAACTTTTCAGTGAGTTCTTTTAAAGCATGCTGAGCACGGGCAACAGCTAATCCATAACCTGGAACAATGATGACAGTGTCAGCATTTTCCATTAAGAAAGCAGCATCTTCAGGTGAACCAGTTTTGTAGTTCTTAGGGGCGCCATCATCAGCGCCGCCTGCTGCTGCCTCGGCACCAAAGCCGCCAAGCAACACCGCCACAATGGAGCGATTCATAGCCTTACACATAATGTAGGACAGAATTGCACCAGATGAACCTACACAAGCACCAGCAATAATTAATACTGGGTTGTTGAGTGTGAAACCGATACCCGCGGCAGCCCAACCAGAGTAACTGTTGAGCATGGATACCACTACTGGCATGTCTGCACCACCGATTGGGATGATAAGAGTTACACCCAACACTAAAGCGATAGCACACATGACTAAGAAGGCTGCGTGGCTACCAGTCATGAAGTACATAACACCGCCACCAACCATACCGATTGCTAGGACAAGGTTGAGCAAATGTTGACCGGTAAATGTTACTGGCTTGCCGCTAACCTTGCCTGATAGTTTGCCAAAAGCAATCACTGAGGCGGTAAAGGTAATTGCACCAATGAATGCGCCAATAAAGAGTTCAATCTTTTGTGCACCGGTGTGAGCTTGAGCTGGATTAAATACTGCAGCAATCGCAATTAAGACAGCAGATAAACCCACAAAGGAGTGCATGAGCGCTACGAGCTCAGGCATCTTCGTCATTTGCACACGCTTAGCAGCAATGATTCCAATGATTGCACCGCCAACGATGGCAGCAATGATTAATGAAAAGACTGGCTTGAAGTCAGGGATCATGAAAGTCGTGATCACTGCAAGCAACATGCCGACCATGCCGAAGGTATTACCTTGGCGTGAAGTGGTTGGTGAAGACAATCCTCGCAAAGCAAGGATGAATAGCACCGATGAAATGAGATATGAAATCGCGGTTATGTTTGACATTTTTTTAGGTCTCTATGTAGATCTTGTTCTAGTTTTATTTAGTTCCAGCAGCATCAGCTTTAGGAGCTTTTTTCTTGAACATCTCAAGCATGCGGCGGGTGACCATAAAGCCACCAAAAATATTGATCGATGCCAAAAAGACGGCTACTGCACCAATGATGCTAGTGAGCGTAATCTCATCGCCACCAATCACTTCAGTTTGCAAAAGAGCGCCAACAATAATGATCCCGGAAATGGCGTTAGTTACCGCCATTAGGGGGGTGTGAAGCGCTGGTGTGACATTCCAAACAACGTGGTAGCCAACAAAAATAGCCAGCACGAATACAGTGATGTTTTGGACTGTAAGGATGCTTTGAAAAGCAGCGAGATCCATGATATTTCCTTAGATTGATTTTTATTGGTTTTTGCGGATGGCTTGGCCATCACGGCACATTAAGCAGGCAGTCACAATGTCATCATCACTTGGGATGACTAACTTTGCTTCTTTGTCCACAATGAGCTTCATAAAGTCGAGCAAGTTGCGCGCATATAAGGCAGAAGCATCAGCTGCAACCATGCTAGCAAGATTGGTGTAGCCAATAATCTTCACACCATTTTTCTCAACAATCTTGTCTGCTTCAGTCAGTGGGCAGTTACCTGAGCCATTGTCACCACGACCAGCTGCTAAGTCGATCACAATTGAACCCGGCTTCATTTGCTCTACGGTAGCTGTATGCAGGAGGACTGGTGGTTTGCGACCCGGAATCAAAGCCGTAGCGATCACGATATCGGCTTGCTGTGCACGCTCGGCAACCAATGCGGCTTGGCGTTTCATCCAGGCTTCTGGCATTGGGCGGGCATAGCCACCAACACCTTTGGCAATTTCACGTTCTTCGTCTGTTTCGTAAGGCACATCAACAAACTTGGCACCAAGTGACTCAATTTGTTCTTTGGCAGCAGGGCGAACATCAGAAGCTTCAATGACTGCACCTAAACGCTTTGCAGTAGCGATCGCTTGGAGGCCAGCAACACCGGCACCCAAAATCAATACACGCGCTGCTTTAACGGTACCTGCAGCGGTCATGAGCATTGGCATAAAACGCTGATACTCATTGGCGGCAACCATGACGGCTTTGTAGCCAGCAATATTGGCTTGCGAAGACAGTACGTCCATGCTTTGTGCGCGGGTGGTGCGTGGCGCAGCTTCTAAGGAGAACGCTGTAATACCTTGGGCAGCCATCGCGGCAATATTGTCATTATCAAATGGATCGAGCATGCCAATGAGCACGCTGCCAGATTTAATTTGTTTAAGCTCTGCAGATTCTGGCGCGCGCACTTTCAGAACGATTTCAGCGCCAAATGCATCGGCTGCGCTACCAACGGAGGCACCAACAGCCTCATAAGCAGAGTCTGGTTGGCTGGCTCGGACGCCAGCATCTTTTTGAATAACAACCGTATGACCTTGACCGATCAGTTTTTTGACGGTTTCGGGGGTGGCGGCAACGCGGGTTTCCCCGGGCCTAATTTCCAGCGGTACTCCTATGCGCATGGCATGTCTCCAGATGCAAATTTTTCAAAAAATCTATTTTAGGTATATATACGCGACTACGCATATATAGGCATACCCTTACGTCTACGGCGCTTAACCGGGTTCTTTTAGTTAAGTTTCGTTAAGCCTTTTACAATGAGGTTTTCAGCTTATAGCGAATTCTCGCATTTTTTGATGATCCAGCCCAATTCTTCAGCAATTCCAGCCTCAAATCCATCTAAAGTGGTGATTGGGATGTCTGGTGGGGTAGATTCGTCTGTTGCCGCCTGGATGCTCAAGGAGCAGGGCTATGAGGTTATCGGCCTTTTCATGAAAAACTGGGAAGACGACGATAACGATGAATACTGTTCTGCACGCCAAGATTGGCTAGATGTCGTATCGGTGGCTGATCTAATCGGGATTGATGTGGAGGCGGTCAATTTTGCTGCCGAGTATCGGGAGCGGGTATTTGCTGATTTCTTGCGGGAGTACGCTGCAGGGAGAACGCCCAACCCGGATGTATTGTGCAATGCAGAAATTAAGTTCAAGGCATTTTTAGATCATGCGATGAGTTTGGGTGCTGATGCGATTGCGACAGGGCACTATGCACGCGTTCGCCATGAGGGCGGTCGAGTCCAACTGTTAAAAGCAGTCGACGCCAGCAAGGATCAAAGTTATTTCTTGCATCGCCTGACGCAAGCTCAATTGGCAAATGTTCTTTTCCCTTTGGGGGAAATCCCCAAAACCGAAGTGCGCAAAATTGCTGAGCATATTGGCTTACATAATGCGCGCAAGAAAGACTCAACCGGCATTTGTTTTATTGGGGAGCGCCCCTTTCGGGAGTTCTTAAACCGCTATTTGCCGCGGACTCCTGGGCCGATTAAAACCCCAGAAGGTAAGACGGTTGGAGAGCATATGGGGCTAGCATTCTTCACCCTGGGGCAACGCAAAGGAATCGGCTTAGGAGGCAGCCAGGATGGCAATGGGGATGCCTGGTACGTGGCCCGTAAAGATGTTGCCAATAACACTTTATATGTTGTGCAGGGGCATGAACACCCTTGGTTATTGGCCAATCAACTTTTGGCGATGGATGCCAGTTGGGTTGCTGGCAACCCACCCGAATCAGGGCAATACTCAGCTAAGACACGTTATCGGCAGTCAGATGCGCCATGCAGCATGTCTTTTGGGGGGCAAGAGCCCTTGGGTTTTGAGCTGACATTTCCAGAGGCTCAATGGGCGGTGACACCAGGTCAATCCGCTGTTTTATATGACGGAGACGTCTGCTTAGGCGGCGGGATTATTGCTGTTTAAGCTGGATTTATGCCGCAGGCGGTAGAGTTTGTGCAAAAGAAGGTCTTTGCATTAACTTTTGATAAAGCCTATCTAAGTTGGAATATTGAGCTTGCCAAGCAATATCAGGGAAGCGAAATAACAAATAACCCAATGAGCAACCTACCGCAATGTCTGCCAAAGACATTTGGTTGCCGTGACACCACTCGTTCTCACCCAGTTGCTGCGACATTTGCGCAAGCCCATGCTTCATTTTGCCCATTTGACGCTCAATCCACACTGGGCTCTGCTGCTCGGGAGGGCGTAGGGTTGCCTCAAGACGCGCCAGGATGCCGGCATCCTCAACGCCATCAGCTAAGGCCTCCCAGGTTTTAACACTAGCGCGCTCACGACTGTCTGCCGGGATGAGTTTGCCGACGGGGCTCAGGCTGTCAGCATATTCTGCGATTACACGCGAGTCATAAATAGCTTCCCCATCATCCAATAAAAGACAAGGAATCTTACCTAAGGGGTTATTTTGGGCAATTTTTGTGTCTGCAGCCCAGACATTTTCCAGTTCGAGGTCTACCTCGACCTTCTTTTCGATCAGAACAATGCGTACCTTACGTACATAGGGGCTGGTGAGGGATCCGATGAGTTTCATGGCATCAAGTATAGCCATCCTGTAGCAATTCGGTTGGACCCCTAAGAGCGATTAAAATCAGGTTTTATCAGCTCAATCCAAATAAAGGCAATATCTGTGAGTCAGCCGCTTTCAACCCTCAATGCACTCTCCCCATTAGACGGCCGCTATGCCGGAAAGTTGGATGCTTTAAGACCTTGGTTATCTGAGGCAGCATTCATGCGTCAGCGGGTATTTGTGGAAATACATTGGCTTTTGGCTTTGGCTTCAGCCGGGCTTCCGGATGTCCCGAAAATTAGCGCAGCAGACGAGGCATTTTTACTGTCTTTGCCAGAAAATTTTTCAGATGCCGATGCGCAGCGTATTAAAGATATCGAAGCGGTAACCAATCATGATGTCAAGGCGGTGGAGTATTTCTTAAAGGAAAAAGTTTCTGGTCGTCCAGATCTCCTCAAGGCAAGTGAGTTTATTCATTTTGCTTGTACCTCTGAAGACATTAACAACACCTCACATGGTTTGATGTTGCGTGGGGCGCGTGATGAAGTCTTATTGCCGCAACTCAGAAAAGTGCTCTCTGTATTAACTGACCTCGCTATTGAAAATGCCAAGGTACCATTGTTGTCACGCACCCATGGTCAGCCAGCCTCACCCAGCACTTTAGGCAAGGAGTTGGCCAATATTGCTAAACGTTTGGAACGTGCTATTGCCGCAATCGCTGCAGTTCCGTTGTTAGGAAAAATGAATGGTGCAGTTGGTAACTACAACGCTCATTTATCTGCCTATCCTGATTTTGATTGGGAAAACTTTTCTAAGGGTGTTGTTGAGAAACGCCTAGGTCTTACCTTTAATCCCTATACCATTCAGATTGAGCCGCATGATGGCATGGCTGAACTATTTGATGCTATTGCACGCGCCAACACGATCTTGTTGGATATGGACCGTGATTTTTGGGCCTATATTTCGATTGGGTACTTTAAGCAGCGTACTAAGGCGGGTGAGATTGGCTCCTCAACTATGCCGCATAAGGTCAATCCGATTGATTTTGAAAACTCCGAAGGTAACTTGGGCGTCGCTAATGCATTATTGCGCCACCTCGCTGAGAAGTTGCCCATTTCGCGTTGGCAACGTGACTTAACTGACTCTACAGTCCTGCGTAATTTAGGCCCAGCATTTGGTCATAGTGTTTTAGCTTATGACAGCGCCTTACGTGGCTTAGGAAAATTAGAAGTGAACCACGCAGCTATTGCGGCTGATCTTGACGAGTGCTGGGAGGTACTCGCTGAGCCAGTGCAGACGGTAATGCGTCGCTATGGCATCGAGAACCCTTATGAGCAACTCAAAGAGTTAACCCGTGGCAAGGGAATTAACAAGGAGGATTTGCAAACATTTATTCGTGGTCTCAAGATTCCGGATGATGCTAAAAAGTTACTCCTGGAAATGACCCCCTCCTCCTATTTAGGCAAGGCGGTCGAACTGACCGAACGTCTAAAAAAGTGAGTGTGACCCCAAGCCTTGAGGGTGCACCAAATGATTCTCAATATGGTGCCCGCCCCAAGTTCTGGTTTGCTGTCTATCAATTACTATGGCATTTGCTTTTGCCATTTGCTTTTATTCGTCTTGCTTGGCGCGCTCGCCACAGCGCCCAATATTTAAGCCATCTACCTGAACGTTTAGCATTTGGCTATAAGAAACCCATTAAACAGGGTGCCATCTGGATTCATGCGGTATCAGTTGGCGAGACAAGGGCTGCTCAACCTTTAATTGATGTCTATCTTGAGCGTGGCGAATCAATACTGCTAACGCATATGACGCTCAATGGTCGGCGAACTGGCGCTTCATTATTTGGGAAAGCAATTGCTTCGGGCCAGATACGCCAGGTATATTTGCCGTATGACCTTTGCTGGGCAGTAGCTAAATTTATTCGCATCTTCAAGCCTAAATTTGGCTTATTTATGGAAACGGAGGCTTGGCCAACAGTCGTTTTTGATTGTGCTGAAAAAGGCCTACCTTTATTTTTAGTCAATGCCCGCTTGTCCGAGCGAAGTGCTCGGCGAGTAAACCGATTTGGTAAAGCGGGCAGAGCATTATTTCAGGCTTTTGCTGGAATATTGGCTCAGACTGAGTTCGATGCGCAGCGTTACCGAAGTCTTGGCGTAAGACAGGTTGAGATTGTTGGGAATCTCAAGTTTGATGTTCCTTTGGATCCAAATTTAGTAGTGCAAGGGCAATCCTGGAAACATGAGATTCATCAGGGTGGTCGACTCATGGTCTGTGCTGCCAGTACGCGAGATGGTGAAGAGGAGGTGATTCTCAAGGCTTGGAGGGATTTATTGCTCAGCAATACATTCAAAGTGTCGCCGGTCTTATGTTTGGTGCCACGTCATCCAGAGCGTTTTTCTGAAGTGGCCAATCAAATTCATGACATGGGGTTCCGATTTCAGCGTCGTTCGGAATGGAATGTCAGTCCTCAGTACGGCGCGGATATTCAAGTCATCTTAGGCGACTCCATGGGTGAAATGCCGATGTATTACAGCGCAGCCGACTTAGTGGTGATGGGAGGAAGTCTCTTGCCGTTTGGCGGTCAAAATCTGATTGAAGCTTGTGCTGCAGGATGCCCAGTATTGTTAGGTGAGCATACATACAATTTCCAACAAGCGGCTATAGATGCAATCCAGATTGGCGCTGCCAAACGGATATCCGGAGAATTGCTATTAACTGAGCCGATCGCTTTAATGGAAGCGTTGAAGGAATTGCTATCTCACCCGGAAGAATTAGAGAGGATGGCTACTGCTGCAAAAATCTATACAAGCGCGCATCAAGGAGCGACCCAAAAAATCTTGGCCGCTCTTGAGCATCAGAACTTTACACTCAATTAGTTTTAAGTAAGAAACTTAAACTTGCGCCCCAAAGTTGGGGTCATCACTGCGCGCTGCATCATCTGGCTTACGCTCACCCTTGACTAAATCTTCACGTGTTACGCCTAGCCACATTGCTAAGGCAGCGGCTACGAATACAGAAGAATAGATACCAAAGAGAATACCGATCGTCAGCGCTAGAGCAAAGTAAAAGAGAGTCGGGCCGCCAAAAAACAGCATTGCTAGCACCATCATCTCTGTACTGCCGTGAGTAATCACGGTGCGGCTGATAGTGCTCGTAATCGCGTTATCGATCACTTCACGGGTATTCATCTTGCGATACTTGCGGAAGTTTTCACGAATGCGGTCAAAGATCACAACGGATTCATTGACAGAGTAGCCGAGGACTGCAAGCACCGCTGCCAATACGGAGAGGGAGAATTCCCATTGAAAGAATGCAAAAAAGCCCAGAATAATCACAATGTCATGCAGGTTGGCAATGATGCCGGCAACTGCAAATTTCCACTCAAAGCGGAATGATAGATACACCATGATGCCGATGATCACAAAGACGAGTGCCTTTAAACCATCAAGTGCCAATTCTTTGCCTACCTGTGGGCCAACAAATTCCACGCGCTGAAGTTTGGCTCCCGTGCCCTGTGGATCTAAAGCTTGCATGACTGCAGCGCTTTGATCGGCAGAAGAAATCATCTTTCCTTCAGCATCTTTTTGCAAAGGCAGGCGGATCATGACATCACGTGAGCTGCCAAAGTTCTGAATCTGAGTATCGGTATACCCGAGCTTTTCTACTTTAGAGCGAATTGAATCTAATGGCGCTGTTTGGGGGTAGGTAACCTCCATGACAGTACCGCCAGTAAATTCAATAGATAAATGTAAACCGTTATGCCAAAGGAAGAAAACTGCGGCAATAAAAGTAATGAGGGAAACAGCATTGAGCACCAGAGCATGGCGCATAAAGGGAATATCTTTTTTGATGCGGAAGAATTCCATGGCTTATTTCTCCTTGGGGCGCCAAACTTGGCCGATAGCGAGTTTCTGAACCTTCTTATGTCTGCCATACCAAAGGTTGACCAGGCCGCGTGAGAAGAAGACAGCTGAGAACATTGAAGTGAGGATGCCAAGGCAATGGACCACTGCAAAGCCCTTGATGGGGCCAGAGCCGAAAGCAAGCAAAGCAAGACCAGCAATCAGGGTTGTGACGTTAGAGTCCAAAATAGTGCCCCATGCTTTATCAAAGCCAATGGCGATTGCAGTCTGTGGTGAAGCCCCCGCGCGCAGCTCTTCACGGATACGCTCATTGATTAGAACGTTGGAGTCAATTGCCATACCTAGGGCCAATGCCATTGCCGCAATACCGGGAAGCGTCAATGTTGCTTGCAGCATCGAGAGAATCGAAATCAGTAGCAACAAGTTCACTGCGAGAGCAAGTACCGAGAAAGTTCCAAACAACATGTAATAGGCGATCATGAAAATCGCTATGGCAGCAAAACCAATGATCAGAGATTTGAAACCTTTCTCAATATTTTCTGCACCTAAGCTTGGTCCAATAGTGCGCTCTTCAATGATTTCCATTGGTGCCGCAAGTGAACCTGCTCGCAATAAAAGCGCTAAGTCATTGGCGCTTTCAGTAGTTGGCTGGCCAGTAATTTGAAACTTGGAGCCGAACTCACTTTGAATGGTGGCAATCGTCAGTACTTCACCTTTGCCTTTTTCAAACAAGATCATTCCCATTGGCTTGCCAATATTCTCGCGGGTCACCTCTTGCATCACACGACCACCAGCCGCATCAAGTGAGATGTTGACTGCAGGCCGTTGGTTTTGGTCAAAGCCAGCACTTGCATCGGTAATACGATCACCGCTGAAGATGACCGATTTTTTGAATACCCCTTGGCGATTTTCACCAAAGCGGAATACATCCATACCTGGAGGAGGTGTTTCACCAATCGCAATGGTTGAAACAATCGGATCAGCTAGTCGAGACTCCAATGTGGCAGTGCGACCAATAATATCTTTAGCGCGCGCAGTATCTTGTACGCCAGGTAATTGCACTACGATGCGCTCCGCACCTTGCTGCTGAATAACGGGCTCTTTCACAGCTAACTCATTAACGCGCTTATTCAGGGTAATGATGTTTTGCTTTACAGCGCTGTCTTGAATTTCTTTTAAAGCTGTAGGCTTAAATTCACCGACTAACTTTGGTGTAAGACCGGTAGGCAAAATCTGCCAATTGAGTTCTGGCTGGCTAGTTTGCAATACTGAGCGTGCTTTTTCAGCCTCTTCCATGCCGCCAAAAGAGATGGTGATAGTTTCTTGGCCACGCTCAATACCTTGATGGCGTATTGACTTCTCGCGCAGTTGACTGCGAATATCCGTCGCTAAGGAAGTGACTTTCTTTTGAACTGCACCTTTCATATCGACTTGTAGCAAGAAGTACACGCCACCACGCAAGTCAAGGCCCAATGGCATTGGCAATGCATTCATAGCATTTAGCCAGCTGGGAGTATTTGAAAGTAGATTTAATGCAACGGTGAAATTAGGATCGTTTTGATCAATATTTAATTTTTGTTGCAATAGATCGCGAGCACGCAATTGAATATCGGTGTTGTTAAAACGAATCTTGATGGAGCCAACATTACCAACAGACTCAAAGAAGATGCCGGTATTTTCAATGCTGGCATCCGTCAGAATTTTTTCAACACGAGATTGGGTTGCCAAATCCACTTTGATAGTGGGTTTGGCAGATGAAACCTGAACTGCTGGCGCCTCTCCGTAAATATTGGGTAGTGAATATAGTCCCCCAATTAATAATGCAACCAGGATGACTATGTATTTCCAGAGAGGGTAACGATTCATATTGAGATACTTGTGAGTAAGCCTGTTAAGCGGACTTCAATGTGCCTTTAGGCAATACTGTAGTGATAGCTGCCTTTTGCATTTGGACTTCAGTGCCAGAAGCAATCTCAACAGTTACTACCTGATCTTTTAGGGCAGTTACTTTGCCCATGATGCCGCCAACCGTTACCACTTCATCACCAACGCCTAATGCTTCAAGCATGGCCTTAGTTTCTTTTTGACGCTTCATCTGTGGGCGAATCATGATGAAGTACAGCACTACAAACATCAGTATTAGGGGTAGGAAGCTCATTAAGCCACCAGAGTCTGCGCCCGCAGCAGGAGCCTGGGCAAAAGCGTTACTAATCCACATATAAAACCTCCATTAATCACCAATTGGAAACAGCTTCATTTTTAGGCCAATAAAGCAAAGCCATAAACCCACGATTCTAAACTGTATGGGCTTTGGAGGGCTGATTTAGGGCGCACACTCCCGCTGCAGGGCTATTAATCCTGCCCAGGCTCGACACCTCGTTGGCGATCACGATGAAATTGCTCGCGATAGGCGCTAAAGCGATCCTTGGACAGCGCCTCACGAACCTCCTCCATTAATTGCAGGTAGTAGGAGAGGTTATGGATGGTATTGAGCTGAGACCCCAGAATCTCATTAGCTTTCTGTAGGTGGTTTAAGTAGGATCTAGTGAAGTTTTGGCAGGTGTAGCAGGCGCAGGTAGGATCTAAGGGCCTATCATCGTCTTTATACCCAGAATTGCGCAATTTAAGGTCCCCGAAGCGGGTAAATAGCCAGCCATTACGTGCATTACGGGTTGGCATGACGCAGTCAAACATATCAATTCCGAGGCTCACGCCAAGCATTAGATCCTCTGGTGTTCCAACCCCCATCAAATAATGCGGCATGTGTTCAGGAAGTTTAGGGGCCGTGAAGTTCAAAATACGCTCAAATTCTGGTTTTGGCTCACCAACGGATAAGCCGCCAATGGCAATCCCATCAAAACCTTGCTGACGGACTGCCTCAAGCGAAAACTCTCGAAGATTTTCAAACATCCCGCCTTGAACGATGCCAAAGAGGCCATTACCGGTTTCAAGTTCCCGAAAGCGCTTGAGTGAGCGATCACCCCAACGTAAAGACATTTCGAGAGATGCGCGAGCCGTTTTTTCGCTAGTGGGCTGCCCCTTCACCTCATACGGAGTGCATTCATCAAACTGCATGGCAATGTCACTATTGAGCACTGCCTGAATTTCCATTGATACTTCTGGCGACATAAATAATTTATCGCCATTAATGGGGGAGGCAAAAGTGACGCCTTCCTCTGAAATCTTTCGCAATGCCCCCAAGCTAAATACCTGAAATCCACCAGAGTCAGTCAGGATAGGCTTATCCCATCCCATAAAGCGATGCAGTCCACCATGCTTTTTAATGACATCTAGACCAGGTCGTAACCAGAGATGAAAAGTATTGCCCAAAATAATTTGGGCTTTCGCCTCGTTTAGATCTCGGGGTGTCATGGCCTTTACGGTGCCATAGGTGCCTACGGGCATAAAGATCGGGGTTTGCACACTGCCATGTGGAAGATCTAGTTGCCCTAAGCGAGCTGGACTCTGGGAGTCGCGAGCCAAAATATTGAAGTGAACAGGTTTAGTCATGGGTTTGAAAGGTGGGGGCGGCTGAGGAACATCGCATCGCCGTAGCTAAAAAAGCGATATTCATTTTGGATGGCATGTTGATAAGCATTGCGGATGTTGTCGACCCCCGCAAAAGCACTTACTAGCATGAGCAGTGTCGATTTAGGTAAATGAAAATTGGTGATCAAGCAATCGACTGCTTTAAAAGAAAAGCCAGGGGTAATAAAGAGATTCGTTTCGCCGCTGCTCTGTTGGGTCAGGGTCTGACTCTCTAGGGCTCGTAGACTGGTTGTGCCCACCGCAATGACTCGATTACCATTGCGATGCGTTTGGGCGATGGCTTCTAAGGTCTGAGTTGGAATTGAATACCACTCATAGTGCATGCGGTGTTTACTCAGATCTTCTTCACGGACTGGTGTAAAAGTGCCCGCTCCAACATGAAGCGTAACCGTCGCATGACGAACGCCATTTTGAGAGAGTCTTTCCAGAATATCTTCATCAAAATGTAAGCCAGCAGTAGGCGCTGCTACTGCCCCCGGATTTTTGGCGACAACGGTTTGATAGCGTGTGGCATCCTGTGCATCAGGTTGATGCTCGATATACGGTGGCAATGGCAGCTCTCCAAAACGTTCTAGCAGAGAAAATACGTTTTCCGGAAAGCGAACTTCATAAAACCGGCCGTCATAGCCAATCATTTCTACAGGAAAACTTTCGCCTGCTGGGTTTTGGATATGAACAATCGAACCAGTTTTAGGAACCTTCGAGGCTCTGATTTGAACCCAAGCTTGATTTTCAGCGCTGATACGTTCAATCAGGAGTTCTACATTACCCCCAGTCTCTTTTTTGCCATGCAGGCGCGCAGGTATGACTTTGGTGTCGTTAAAGACCAGTAAATCCCCTGGATTAATAAGGGTAAGAATGTCACGAAACTGACGGTCTATTAACTGGGCGGACTTATCCCCGTCAACTCTAAGCTCTAAGAGTCGGCTATCTGTCCTATTTGCCAGGGGGTGCTGGGCAATTAGTTGTGAGGGGAGGTCGTAATTGAAGTCAGAGAGTTGCATAGCATTACCATCAGGTATTGGATTTTAACGATGACTACTAAGCGACCGCCAACTGCACTAGAAAAAATGGGATTAAAGACCCCTATGGCCCTTGCTTTGCACCTGCCATCGCGCTACGAGGATGAAACTGAGCTTTTCACTGTAGAGGAGGCGGTAGGGCTTGGTCGGTCCCATTCGATTCAAACTCAAGGGGTCGTGGTTCGAAATCAGGTCATGTTTCGCCCTAGAAGACAGTTGTTGGTGACTATTGAGGATGACACTGCCTCACTGCAACTCCGTTTTCTGAACTTCTACCCTAGTCAGCAAAAACAAATGGCAGTTGGGACTCATGTACGGGTTCGAGGAGAGGTACGAGAGGGCTATCAGGGGCCGGAAATGGTTCATCCTACCGTGCGCGCCGTCTCCTCAGATGCACCTTTGCCGCAAAGTCTGACCCCAGTTTACCCAGCGAGTGCAGGCATTTCACAGACGGTGATTCGTAAGGCGGTTATTCAGGCCTTACGCGATCCGAGCTTGACTGACAGTTTGGCAGAATTCTTACCAGCTGTATTGATGAAGCAAATTTTGCCGAGTCATGATTGGCCGCCCTTGCAAGAAGCCATTACCTATCTTCATCAACCACCCGCTGATGCCAATACTCAAGCGCTGTTAGAGCGCACACATCCTGCATGGCGACGAGTGCAATTTGAAGAATTATTAGCACAGCAAATTTCTTTGAAACGAGCCCATGCAATCCGCCGCGAAAGACGAGCGCCCACTTTTGCAAAATTAAAGGATTCACAGAGTGGTCGTGCCTGTATTGAAGATGGTTTGCTCAAAGCTTTGCCATTTCAGTTAACGGGTGCGCAAGCACGAGTTTGGTCAGACATTGGCTCAGATCTATCCAACGCCTTTCCCATGAATCGCTTGCTACAGGGGGATGTGGGCAGCGGTAAGACAGTGATAGCTGCATTAGCAGCTGCGCGTGCGATAGATCATGGCTATCAGGCCGCCATCATGGCCCCCACAGAAATTCTTGCTGAGCAACACTATCTCAAAATGCAAGAATGGTTTGAGCCTTTGGGCGTGAAGATTGTTTGGCTTTCTGGGAGCTTGAAGGCAAAGGACAAGAGGCTTGCACAAGAAATGATTGAGAGTGGCGATGCGCAACTCATTATTGGGACGCATGCACTGATTCAAGACAAAGTGAGCTTTTCAAAGCTGGGTTTAGCAGTGATCGATGAACAGCACCGCTTTGGTGTACGTCAGCGTTTAGAGATTGGGCAGCGCGTCGGCTCAGAATTATTTTATTGCCATCAATTGATGATGTCGGCTACCCCCATTCCGCGCACACTAGCGATGACTTACTATGCCGATTTAGATGTTTCAGTGATTGATGAACTGCCGCCAGGTCGCAAGCCGATAGCAACTAAAGTAGTTAAGGCCGCGCGACGCGACGAGGTGATTGGCGGTCTTCAGTCTTGGCTATCAAAAGGATTGCAAGCCTATTGGGTTTGCCCTTTAATCGAAGAGTCAGAGGCCTTGCAACTTCAAACTGCGGTTGAGAGTTTTGAGCAGCTCACTCAGGCTTTGCCCAACTTTAAGGTTGGGCTTGTTCACGGGCGTTTAAAAAGCGAGGAGAAGGCTGCGGTGATGGCAGCCTTCAAGGCAAATGAAATTCAATTATTAGTAGCAACTACCGTGATTGAGGTGGGGGTAGATGTACCCAATGCCGCCTTAATGGTGATTGAGCACGCAGAGCGTTTTGGATATGCGCAGATTCACCAATTGAGGGGGCGCGTTGGTCGAGGTTCGGCAGATTCGGTCTGCATCTTGATGTATGCTGAACCTTTATCTTTGGCGGCAAAAGAGCGTTTGCAAACTTTGCGCGAGACCTCTGATGGATTTGTGATTGCAGAGCGAGATCTATCTTTGCGAGGTCCCGGTGAATTATTGGGAGCAAAGCAATCAGGCGATGCCATGTTGCGTTTTGTGGACTTACAGCGAGATGCTTGGTTGATTGAGTTGGCGCAACAAGCAGCCGAAAGACTGCTGGCAGAACATGGCGATATAGTGGAGAGACATTTAGAGCGCTGGCTAGGCTCTCGCACTGAGTTTCTAAAAGCTTGATAATCAGTTCATGATTACGAACAAATCACTTTTCATATGTATGCCCGTTTAATTGCTTATGCCCAGTTAATTCGTTTCGATAAGCCGATCGGAACTTTGCTGTTGTTGTGGCCTACTTTATGGGCCCTTTGGCTAGCAAGCAGTGGTTTTCCAGAATGGCATCTACTACTGATTTTTTCGCTGGGCACTTTTTTGATGCGTAGTGCAGGTTGCGCTGTGAATGACTTTGCTGATCGTGACTTTGATCGATATGTCTTGCGCACTAAAGATCGCCCCATTACGAGCGGCAAAATTTCCGGCAGGGAAGCGCTTGCAGTAGCTGCCTGTTTGGCGCTACTTGCCTTTTTGCTGATTCAACCTTTAAACACCTTGACTAAAGAGCTGTCAGTATTTGCTTTGCTAGTGGCGATTGTTTATCCATTTACCAAACGTTTCTTTGCTATTCCACAAGCTGTGCTGGGAATTGCTTTTGGTTTTGGCATTCCCATGGCTTATGCAGCAGTTTTGGGTTTTATTCCCCTAGAAGCTTGGATCTTGTTTATTGGCAACATCTTCTGGGCGATTGCATATGACACTGCTTATGCCATGGTGGATCGAGATGATGATCTACGTTTAGGCTTGCGTACCTCTGCCATTACATTTGGACGCTTTGATGTAATTGCTATCGCAATAAGTTATGGCGTATTGTTTGTTACACAGATCGCCGTTGCCAATCTCTCAAACCTGGGTGATTGGCATTGGCTGGGCTGGGTATTGGCATTAGCTTGCGCTCTGTACCACCTCAAACTTGTTTCCACCAGAAAGCGGGAAGACTGTTTTAAAGCCTTTCGTCACAATAACTGGTTAGGCGGCTTTCTATTTTTAGGAATCGTACTGGGTTTGGCATTCCAATAAATAGCAGCCTAATTCTTGCCCAGTTCATCACCCATGGTTTTGCCACGCTGGCTTGCAGCATCAATAGCTTTTTCAAGAGTGCCATGCCAATCGAGCTGTTTGAGAACGTCCAGTGCCGCAGCAGTAGTACCGCCTTTTGAAGTAACACGTTCACGCAAGATTCCTGCATGCTCATCAGAATTGTGAGCTAGCTGGGTAGCGCCTTCCAAGGTGGCATAAGCAAGCTTGCGAGCAGTTGCGGAATCTAAGCCTAGCTTTTCTCCACTGGCTTGCATTGCCTCTAAGAATGCAAATACATAAGCTGGTCCACTTCCAGAGACGGCGGTCACGGCATCCATTAATTTTTCTTCTTGCACCCAGACTGTTTGGCCAACAGCATTACAAATAGTTTGGGCTAACGTACGATCAGCATCATTGACAGCAGAGTCTGCAAATAAGCCGGTAATGCCTTTGCCGATTAAAGCTGGGGTGTTGGGCATAGCACGAACACAACGCTCATGATCGAGCCAACGACTCATATCCTTAAGGCGTATGCCAGCAGCAATACTCAAAATCAATGGCCCTGGTGCGCTGGCGTGTTTTAGTTTGTTGCTTAAATTTTTTGCGACAGCATTGAAGTCTTGTGGTTTTATAGCCATCACCACAACATTATTCTTGGAAAAATCAAATGCAATTTGCTCTAAAGCACCGATGATTTGCACGCCAAAATCTTCATGTAATTTAAGGCCTGTAGCAGCACTTGCTTCAACTACTGAGAGTTGATTTGCTTCAAAGCCATTGGCTAATAATCCGCTAATTAAGGCGCGACCCATATTGCCACCCCCGATAAAGGTGATGTGGGCATTTTTATTGATTGCTGTATTCATACTTTTATCTTATCGCGCTTTCCGAAAATAGCACTTCCTATTCTGACCATGGTGCTACCCTCGGCGATTGCGGCCTCCATATCATCAGACATTCCCATGGAAAGGGTGTCAAAAAAATCATAATGATGATCATGAGAGTGCTTTGTCTTGATGCTGATAAAGCAATTACGAATCGCCTCAAATGCTTGATGCTGCTCTTGAACATTTGTAGTTGGAGCAGGGATAGCCATTAGTCCCCTGAGCACAATATTGGGTAGCTTGGAGACAGCATCACATAAGGTGTCTACTTCTTCAAGAGAAATGCCACTTTTACTTTCTTCTTGACTGACATTAATTTGGACGCACACTTGAAGGGCTTCAAGTTCTGCAAATTCAGCCCGTTGACTAGAAAGCCGTTCGGCAATTTTGAGGCGATCTATGCTGTGAACCCAGTCGAAATGGGCGGCCACCTCTCTGGTTTTATTGCTTTGCAAAGGCCCTATGAAATGCCATTCAAGCCAGGGACGTAATTTAGCAAGTTGCTCAATCTTCTCAACACCCTCTTGAACGTAGTTTTCACCAAAAGCAGTTTGCCCAGCATGCATTGCCTCTTCAATATCTCTAGCAGGGAAAGTTTTGCTAACGGCAAGCAAGCGAATATCTTCTGGCTCACGCTTAGCTGCAAGGGCAGCGAGTTCTAGTCGCTGCTTTACCAACATCAGGTTGGTGGTAATTTGGGTCATTGTTTAGTGTTGTGTTGCTCAGCAATCAGTTGATCCACAATTTCAATCCAATGCATGACGGGGGTGTCATCCTGCTGAAGATGGGTAATACAACCAATATTTCCAGACACAATGACTTTTGCGCCAGATTCTTCACAAGCAGCATTGAGGTGGCTCAGTTTATTTTTCCGTAGTTGTTCGGAGAGTTCTGGTTGGGTGACCGAATAGGTTCCTGCAGAGCCACAGCATAAATGACTATCTGCGCAGAGACGCACTCCAATGCCCATAGCTGTTAGAAGACCTTCTACCTTGCCTCTAATCTGTTGGCCATGTTGCAAAGTGCAGGGTGGGTGATAGACTACGCCTGGTTTTGGATCTGAGCCAACTAGCTCAAGTAATTGCTCTTCAAGGCTTGGCAGAATTTCCGAGATATCTTTAGTGAGCTCGGAAATCTTTTTTGCTTTGCTTGCATATATAGGGTCGTTGGCAAAGAGGTGACCATAATCTTTGACCATCACACCACAGCCTGATGCCGTCATCACAATAGCCTCAACGCCTTGCTCAACGAGTGGCCACCAAGCATCCATATTTTGCTTAGCGTTATCGAGCCCACCAGCTTGATCATTCAAGTGGTAGCGCAATGCACCACAGCAAGTGGCATTGGGTGCGCTTATGAGTTGAATTTTGAGTGCATCCAATACACGGGCAGTGGCGGAGTTGATATTTGGAAGCATGCCCGGTTGGACACAGCCCTCTAGGATTAGCATCTTGCGAGCATGTTGAGTGCTAGGCCTTGCATAAGGCTTGGTATCGCTAGATAAGGCTTTATTTTTAACTTCCGGGATCTTGCGCGCAATACCAGCTGGCATGAGTGGTCGAACGAGACGTCCAAGTGCCATTGCCGTATTGAATAGTTTTGGACTAGTGAGTCCTTCTGTAAGAGCCCAGCGGGTCAGGCGCTGACCAAGAGGGCGTTCGGGCGTATTTTCTTCTGCCCATTTACGACCAATATCAACCAGGTTGCCGTATTGCACTCCACTAGGGCAGGTGCTTTCACAATTACGGCAAGTGAGGCAGCGGTCTAAATGTAAGCGCGTTTTCTCGGTAGGAGCTTGGCCTTCGGCCATTTGCTTGATGAGATAGATGCGTCCACGGGGGCCATCCAGTTCATCACCAAGGAGCTGATATGTAGGGCAGGTGGCTGTGCAAAAACCACAGTGAACACATTTGCCAAGAATTTTGGCGGCTTCAATACCTTCAGCGGTATTGGCGTATTGGGGGGCGAGTTGAGTTTGCATGTATAGATTTACGGTAGACGTTTAGTGGCAAATACGCCTGCCGGATCAAAGGAGGCTCTTAGACGCGCCTGAACTGCTTCAAGTGCAGCAGAGTGAGCTTGCTCACCAAGTAAAGTAAAGCGTTGATTACTTTGGTCTACTGTTAAGCCTTGCTTAAAGCGAGTAGCGTGTCCGCCATGGGTGTGGGCAATTTGCTTGAGGATCGTAAAGCTTGCTTCATCACCAGATGCCTTAATCCATCTCTGTTGACCATGCCATTCCAGCACAATCTCACCAACCGTATTTTTAATTATGAGTGGTCCACAAGCGGCTGGGAGAGCCAAGCGGTAGAGTGTGTCAGTACTTTGTAGATTGTTGAAAACGGCTAGGCGCTGTTCACGTAAATCATTCCAAAAGTTTTGTGCAGTGACGGCGTCTAATTCTGTGGCATCAATAGCAGCATTCATGAGGGGGATGGCTGCATTGACAGCTGCAATCGCGCCAGCAAGTCGCAGGGTGAGCTCACCATCTTGACCTGGTTTTCCAATCCAGCAACTGGCTGACAATGGAAGGGGTTGACCAGCCCATTCATTTAAAACACGCAGAGCTTTTTCTTGCGAAATTTGGCAACGAAGAGTTGCGCTTGCGGCAGGTCGTGGCAAGACTTTAACGGAAGCCTCTAGCAAGAGCGATAAGGTTCCTAGTGAACCAGGCAATAAGCGAGAGACATCATATCCAGCGACGTTCTTCATGACCTTGCCGCCAAAGGACAAGTCTTGACCTTTGCCATCCATGATGCGAGTGCCTAAAACATAGTCGCGTAAATTTCCGGCGCTAATACGTCCAGGCCCTGCCAAACCAGCTGCAATGACACCACCAAAAGTAGCATGCTCACCAAAGTGGGGTGGCTCAAACGCAAGAACTTGATTTTTTTCTGCAAGCGCTGCTTCAATTTCTTTGAGAGGGGTGCCGGCACAAGCAGTAATCACTAACTCTTCAGGCTGGTATTCCAAGATGCCAGAGTAAGTGCAGGTATTGAGCTTGGTAAATGCATTCGGATTGCCGTACCACGCTTTAGTGCCGCCACCCTCAATCGATAGTGGGGTTTGGGTTTTAGCTGCCGTAAGAATCGCTTCTCGAAACAGATCAATCTGCAAATTGGAGTGTGTAGTATTGCTACTCATTAAAAACGCTCCAATTCTGGGTGAGGTAACTTGCCACCACTAATGCGCATACGACCATATTCTGCACAACGATTGAGTGTTGGAATAGCCTTGTCAGGGTTCAGTAGTTTTTCAGGATCAAAAGCACTCTTAACCCCCCAGAATGATTCACGCTCCCCTTCGCCAAATTGCACACACATAGAATTAATTTTTTCGATACCAACCCCGTGCTCACCCGTAATAGTGCCGTCTAGCTCAACACAAGCTTCCAAAATTTCCGTACCAAAATCTTCTGCACGATGCCACTCATCTTGGTCTGCACCGTTAAATAAAATTAAGGGATGCATATTGCCATCACCCGCATGAAACACATTCAAGCAGGTGAGTCCATATTTCTGTTCCATCCCTTGGATACGCTTGAGTAAGGTGGCTATGTTTCTTCGGGGGATCGTGCCGTCCATGCAGTAATAATCAGGCGCTAAGCGTCCTGCTGCTGGGAAGGCATTTTTGCGACCACTCCAAAACTTCAGGCGCTCAGACTCATTTTGAGAAATCTGAATACCGCTGGCTCCCGCAAGCTCCAATACCTTGGTCATGCGCTCAATCTCTTCAGCCACTTCTTCAGGAGTGCCATCTGATTCACAGAGCAAGATTGCCTCAGCATTAAGGTCATAGCCTGCATGAACAAACTCTTCAACTGCACGAGTGGTTGCCTTATCCATCATCTCAAGACCGGCGGGAATAATCCCCGCAGCGATAATGGCGGCAACGGCATTGCCACCTTTTTCAATATCGTCAAAGCTGGCCATAATCACTCGTGCCAGTTTTGGCTTGGCGACTAATTTCACAGTCACTTCGGTAATGACAGCCAGCATGCCTTCGCTGCCCATCACGATGGCGAGTAAATCTAAGCCAGGGGAGTCTGGCGCTAAGCTGCCAAACTCCACAATCTCACCATTCATCAAAATACCGCGCACCCGTAAAACGTTATGAAGGGTCAGGCCATATTTAAGACAATGCACACCACCAGAGTTTTCATTCACGTTGCCACCAATGGAGCAGGCAATTTGTGAAGAGGGGTCTGGTGCGTAATACAAACCCAAATGGGCAACAGCTTCAGAGATGGCTAAATTACGAACACCTGGTTGAACTACTGCCGTACGGGTAAATGGATCAATACTCACAATCTTTTTGAGCTTAGCTAGAGAGAGGACTAAGCCTTGAGAAATGGGCATAGCGCCGCCCGATAAACCTGTACCAGATCCTCTGGGGACAACCGGGATTTGCATGGCAAAGCAAACCTTCAGGATTTGGGCAGCTTGGTCTTCAGTTTCTGGCAAAGCCACCGCTAATGGCATGCGTCGATAGGCTGCGAGACCATCACATTCGTAGGGAATCGTATCTTCTGGCTCCCAAAGCAGGGCGTGCTCCGGAAGAATGGGGCGCAGGGCCGAGACCAATTTGGATTGGAGGGCGGCTATTGCCGCAATATCTGGGGGTGGGGTCACCATATTCATAAGAATCATTTTAGCCATTTACCTATAATTAGTTCATGGGAAATCGACTTTCAAAAATAGCCACCAGAACTGGCGATGCAGGTATGACCGGACTTGGCGATGGCAGTCGCGTAGAAAAGGATCATTTGCGCATCTGCGCCATGGGCGATGTGGACGAATTGAACTCTGAAATCGGGGTTTTGATGACTGAATCGATGCCGCAGGCTATTGCTGAGGAGTTACAAACCCTTTTTTTGCAAGTGCAGCATGATTTATTTGATCTGGGTGGGGAGTTGTGTATTCCGAACTACACCTTGCTTAAGCCTGAGCATGTGGCCCAGCTTGATCTTTGGCTGGAGAAGTACAACGCTACTTTGCCGCCATTGACCGAATTCATCCTTCCTGGCGGTACTCGGGCCGCAGCACAGGCACATGTGTGTCGCACTGTGTGCCGACGCGCTGAACGTTCAATCGTTCGCTTAGGCTGGGATGAGCCATTGTATGACGCACCTCGTCAGTATGTGAATCGTTTATCCGATTTACTTTTCGTGATTGCACGTGTACTGAATCGTGCTGCTGGTGGCCAAGATGTATTGTGGAAGCACGAAAAAAAAGAGACTAAATAATTTAGTCTCTTTCGTAACAATAAAACTGCAGTAGTTTCGCTGTAGTTATTTCTTGGATTTTCTACGGTTCTTAACGGCCAGTGCTAGACGTTGCAATACATTGACTGAGTCTTCCCAGTTGATGCAAGCATCAGTAATACTTTTTCCGTATTCTAATTTTGTTGGATCATCTTTTCCTGGTGAGAATTTTTGCGCACCATCATTGAGGTGGCTTTCGATCATCACACCAAAAATTTGACGTGAGCCAGATTCAATTTGCTCAGCAACATTTTCAGCAACCACAATTTGACGCTCATGTTTCTTGCTGGAATTAGCATGCGATAGGTCCACCATCAGGCTGGCTGGAAGCTTTGCCGCATCGAGCTCAGAGCATGCTGCTTGTACATATTGGGCTTCATAGTTCGGCTCTTTACCACCACGCAAAATCACATGACAGTCTTTGTTGCCTTTAGTCTCAACAATGGAGACTTGACCATTTTTGTGAACGGATAAGAAATGATGTGGTCGGCTAGCTGCTTGAATTGCATCCGTTGCAATTTTGATATTGCCATCAGTGCCATTTTTAAAACCAATCGGTGCAGACAACCCGGAGGCAAGCTCGCGATGAACTTGACTCTCAGTTGTGCGCGCACCAATAGCACCCCAAGAAATCAGGTCCGCAATGTATTGCGGAGAAATGACATCCAGGAACTCACTACCAGCAGGCATGCCTAGGCGATTAATTTCCATTAAGACTTGACGTGCAATGCGTAAGCCTTCTTCAATGCGATAGCTCTCATCTAAGTAAGGGTCATTAATCAATCCTTTCCAACCAACGGTCGTACGAGGCTTTTCAAAATACACACGCATGACGATTTCAAGTTCGCCTGAGAAGCGCTCACGTTCAGCAAGTAATCGCTGGCAGTATTCAACTGCGGCACGGGGATCATGAATCGAGCATGGTCCAATAATGACCAAAAGACGATCATCTTTGCCATGAATAATGTCGCGAATTTTCTTACGCGTTTTGCTGATTAAGGCCTCTGTTGGGGTTCCAGAAATTGGAAAGAAGCGGATTAAATGTTCTGGGGGTGGCAGAACAGTAATATTGTGAATGCGTTGATCATCTGTATCCGACGTTTTATCAACGGCGGCATACCAGTTAGCGGAATTAGTGTTTTGTTGGCTCATACGGCTATTTTAAGCCGTATTAAGCGGTTCCGCCGACAGTTAGGCTATCAATCCGAAGAGTTGGCTGTCCAACGCCGACCGGAACGCTTTGCCCCTCCTTGCCACAAACCCCAACCCCACCGTCTAATTTGAGGTCATTTCCGATCATAGAAACCTGTTTTAGGGATTCTGGACCGCTGCCGATAATCGTAGCGCCCTTCACGGGGTACTGGATTTTGCCGTTTTCGACCCAGTAAGCCTCTGAGGCTGAAAAGACAAATTTACCGCTAGTTATGTCGACCTGGCCACCCCCAAAGTTGACGGCATAAAGACCCCGCTTAATGCTGGCCACGATTTCTTGTGGATCATCTTTTCCAGCCAGCATGTAGGTGTTAGTCATCCGCGGCATGGGTAATGAAGCAAAGCTCTCGCGACGACCGTTCCCGGTTAAGGGCATATTCATGAGTCGGGCATTCAGACTATCCTGAATATAGCCTTTGAGAATGCCGTCTTCAATCAGGGTAGTGCATTGCGTTGGAGTTCCTTCGTCATCAATATTCAAAGATCCTCGGCGACCAGAAAGGGTGCCGTCATCAACAACAGTGACTCCTTTAGCTGCAACACGCTGACCAATGCAGCCAGCAAATGCAGAGGAGCCTTTGCGGTTAAAGTCGCCCTCCAACCCATGACCTACGGCCTCATGCAATAAAACGCCTGGCCATCCTGGCCCCATCACTACGGTCATAGGCCCAGCTGGTGCCGGGCGCGATTCTAGGTTGATGAGCGCACCATCAACGGCATCATCTACATATTGATTAATGACATCTGTGCTGAAGTAGTGATAATCATGGCGCGCACCACCGCCTGAGGAGCCAGACTCTCTGCGACCATTTTGCTCGGCAATTACATGCACGGATACGCGAACTAGGGGGCGTATATCTGCAGCCAATAGGCCGTCAGCTCTCACTACCAAAACAACATCGAATTCTCCTGCCAAGCTCGCCATGACTTGAATGATGCGCGGATCACGTGCCTTTGCGCGACGCTCAATACTTTCTAGAAGGGCAATTTTTTCCTGTGGAGCCAGGGAATCAAGCGGGTTTAAGTCTGAGTACAGTTGTTTTGATCTTGGGTGAAAAACTTTGCTGGCAATTGCCTGCTTGCCACCACGTGGGCCAATCACTCGAGTTGATTGCGCTGCTTTGTTGAGCGCTTCTGCATTGATTTCATCTGAATAGGCAAATGCTGTTTTGTCGCCATAGATTGCGCGGACACCAACACCTTGGTCAATATTGAAGCTTCCAGACTTCACAATACCTTCTTCAAGACTCCAACTTTCGCTGCGTGTGTGTTGAAAATACAGATCGGCATCATCCAATTGATGAGTAAACATATTGCCAAACGTACGATGCAAATCTTGTTCAGATAATCCAGTTGGCTCAAGCAGGATGGATTTAGCGAGCTTCAGTAGGTCTGCTTGTTTCTTGGACTTAGTCCAATTGCTTGGAAATAATGCTTCTGGTGCTTTCATTGTGATCGAGGTGCACTTTCTGTATTAAAGCTTGCGGTGTTTTAATGCGGGTAGCTTAGAGCGTACCTCTTTTAATTTATCTTTGCTTAAAGTGCCGCTGATGAACCCTTCGCCCTCTGGGAGATTAGCCAAAATCACACCCCAGGGATCAATCAACATGCTATTTCCCCAAGTACGTCGTTGGTTGAGATGCTTGCCGCCTTGCGCAGAAGATAGTACATAGCATTGGTTTTCAATCGCGCGGGCACGCAATAGAACTTCCCAATGGTCTTTGCCGGTTGTATAAGTAAAGGCTGCCGGAATAATGTGGCAGTCGACTTCACCTAGTGCTCTGTAAAGCTCAGGAAAGCGCAGATCGTAACAAATAGTTAAACCAAAATTCCACTCAGTGCCATCAACGGTAATGCGTAATCTACCCAGCTGATTGCCGGCTTCAATCGTTTCTGATTCTGCATAGCGTTCAGTATCCGTCTGAAATCCGAACAAGTGGATTTTGTCGTAGCGTGCAATAGACTGGCCTGCAGGATTGAACGCAAGGCTAGTGTTTAAAACTTGATGAGATTCCTGAGCTACAAGAGGAATGGTGCCAGCAATTAAATAAATCTGGTTTTCTTGCGCAATCCCTGCCAATTTCTCTTGAATTGGTCCAGCCCCTGCTGGCTCTCGGGCGCTAACCTTATCAGTATCTTTTAGCCCCATTAAACAAAAATACTCTGGTAGAACCACAAGCTGAGCGCCTTGCTGAGAAGCCGCCTGCACCAAGCGTGAGGCAGTATCAAGGTTCTCCATCAAACTAGGGGTCGATACCATTTGTATCGAAGCAACCTGCAACTCCGAGGTCCTGTTATTAGTACTCATGATTAATTTGAAGGTTTATTGGGCGTAAGAGTGCCATTGGAATTGCTTGGTTGTGCATTGGGCAGATTTGGTTTGCTTTGCTCTTTTAATAAATTTTTGGTGCGAATGTTACTCATCGTATTGGCATCTAGTGGTTGCCCCTTTTGATCGAGCGGAATTACTTCGGGGTTATTCCAGGAACCTTGTACTAAATAGTCAGATTGCATCGTACGATTAATTTGATTGGTAATGAGATATTGACCTACTACCGCCCCCAACCCCACTATTGGATTAATAAGAAAGGCAGCTAAAGATCCTCCTGTGGCATCAATCGTAGGGAAGATGGTGATGCGAAGATCTTGCGTCTCTTGGGGAATATTAATTTGGCCGCTCATGGCAACACGCGCCTGATCCAAAATCATCGAAAACTGTTTAGCTTGGGCAATGCCTTGAGAAACTTCAAATTCACTAGAGATAGAGGTGAAGGCCGTTCCCTGTGAGGCTAGGTTTCCAAGGCTGCCTTTTAGATCTAAGGTGGCAAATCGAAAAAGACTCTGAAGACTAAGAACGTCCAGAAGCTTTGCTCCATCGCTATTTACCTCTAATAACCGGCCCTGCGCTAGATCTAATTTAGCAGTTCCGGACAGAGTATCAAAGTCGGGAGAAAAGAGTGGACTTGACCAAGTAAGGTTTGCAGTGACCTTTCCTGATCCCCCTTCTAGGGACTTGGGATTGCCCCAGCGAGCCACAATTTTTCCAGCATCCTTGATGCTCATGTCGATATTCATCTTGCTTTGCTCTGGACTTCCCACTTTTTTTCCAGACCAATGGCCGGTAATGAGTGAATCACCTTGTGCATTATTGATTTGAATTGAATCAACCTTCAGTAAATCTTGCGTGGTTTTTGATTTAATCTTGACTGACCCTAAATTCGCCTTAGTCCAGCTCATATCATCAATAGATACATTTAGACTAGGAATTTGATTTGGGCTCAGCAAACCTCTTTGTGCTCCCAAATTTTCTGCTTGTGTACTTTTGCCCGCAATATTGTCTTTCGAGACCCTGTCAACTCCAGCACGTTGATCTGGAATTTTGAGGCGCACCAGTTTGCCGCTGATAAAACCGCTAGGATGCTCCAGGCTCGATGGGTGCCACTGTATTTGACCGGAAAGCTGCGGAGCATTTAAACGGAGCTGCCAGATATTGTTTTTTTCAGTAGAGCTGAAATTGAAATCATTCCACTCGCGATCAAGTGCAATTAATTTTTTAATTTGGGCAGAAATTTGCATGTTTCTATCGGATGGCGTTATCTCTGCCTCTTTGGCCATTTTCTTATTGGGCTTTCCAGTGCCTAAAAAATCTAACCAGGTATCTAAATTAATTTCATTATTGACCAAGTGAACTGCGTACCCTTGCTCTGGTATGGGGGCGGGCGCTCCAATTCCAAAAGCGTTTCGAACCAGATTATTTGCCCCAACGTTACCTTGAATAAAGTATTGCTCACCAAGGTTGGCTGACCAATCCGCAAAAACGGAATTGCTTTTTTTAGCAGAGTAGGTCTTAAAACTGAATTGCCCAGTCATCGGAGTGCCCAATGTTTTTTGTGCGGGGGCGGGAGCTGAGCTAGCCCAATTACGTAAATCTATTTTGAGGTTGGTTTGACTGCCATCTTGATTAAAGTTGATCAGACCGGTGTAGTTGGCCGATCCGCTCATAGCATTGATTAAGGCTGGATTGACTTGTGAGCGAAGATTTTTACCAATATAGGATTTAATAAAGTTCGCGCTAATGTCTCCGCCGACTTTGAAGCTGCGATTCTCCGAAGTCGAGCTTGTAGATGAAATATTAAAGGCACCACCTAGAAAATTGGCAGTGATATCTTCAAATTCGGGATTCGTTTCAGTGATGCGCACTTTTCCTTTGAGGTTCTCAAATGGTGGAATATCAGCCCATTTCACGGTATTTCCAGGAAAGTCAAGTTTGGCATCAACTTTAGTTTCCGCATTCCCTGAGAGTGGAATATTTAGTCCAAGGTCAAGATTTAATGTGCCATTGACGGAAAGTTTTTTAACTAAATTGGGGTTTTGTACGCCGGCAGGAGATGCTGCGATGTATTCCATCATTTCAGAACCTTCGCCAGATACAAGACCATGAATGTTGAGGATTAGATTTTTTGCGCTGAGATTGGGAATTTGTGACTTCACGTCAGAGAGCGCGACATTCTTATATCTCGCTTGATCAATATCCACATTCAAAGTCGCTTGCTTCATATTAATGCTGCCATTGACGTTATTAAATGTAGACCAGACACCCTGCTTAGAGGGCAGCAAAGGCGCTGGCTTAAAGCTTGCCTGGGTAAAAGGTAAATTCAGGCTAAGTTCCCCAACTTTTCCCGCTGAAAAAGGAATGTCGTCAGGATTGCCTTTAATGTGCAATGAGCCATTTTGAATATCACCAGACTCAAATGCCTTGCTGAGATATTGACGACTGTCTTTGTCCATGGATACCGGTAGATATCGATACGCGGTATTGAGTTTCGCTCTTGCAAACTCCATATCCAGGCTCATTTGATCCGCTTGCTTGGGCCCACCAATGAGATAGCTCAGATTAAAGCTCGTATCAATCTCGGAATTGCTTAATGCCATATTTTTGGCATTAATTAACCATCCTCCTTTTTCTTTGCTCCAACTGAGATCACCTTTTGCGCTTTCAAGCTCAATATTGGGTGATGATAAAAAGTCATTAAGCTCAAAGCCCAGATTTTTGGAGTTGAGTGTGAAGCTACCTTGTTTTTGATCGCCCGATAGATTGCCAGAGAGATTGGAGACTGAGGGAATGGATTGATTGATTCCTGTAAAGCTAATATCGAATAATTTTGCTTGAACGGTAAAGTTCAATTTATTAGATGTCAGCCAATCACCTGGAATAGGTAGGGAGGATAATGCGGATTGATTTTCGGACCAGCTTACCTCTACATTGCGTAATTCACCATTAGCATTAGCGGCTTTAATCCAGCGATGAATTTTTTTGGGCAAGGGAAGGTTAAGGGCAAATAAACCAACATCTTTGACCATAATGTTGGGGGATGAGAATCCAAATTCTTTGATTTCGCCTCCAGCCGCAGGCGGCCTCCAGCGAAAGGTGATTGGGCTAAGATTGTCTAGTGGTGCATCACTTGGCATAGCGCTATTGCGCCATGCCAGCGTCTTGGTAGTAATGGAGTTAATCCCACGATCATTTTCCTGAATGAGGTTAGTCTCCAGTTTTCCAAATATCAGCGCATCCTCATCTTTATTTAGTTGTACTTTGAGTTGGTCGGCTGCAAGATAAAGTTCGCTTTGATCAATTTTTCCAGCATCTAATTTCAGGCTTCCTTTGGTATTTAATGTCCCGGCGAGATCTTGCAAGGGAAGTGCGATATCTTGGGTAAGCTGGCTAAGGTTTAATTCATCAATATTCCAAGTGAAGCTGCCAGCCCAATCTCGCCAATCTCCTACCTGGCCCGCTAATTGATGAGTAAAGCTTGCCTCAATATTGATGGGATTCGAGCTCCAAGGCGTGGTGGCTACTAATGCACTTTGATGTTGGCGAATGCCATTGCTAAGGCGAAATCGCTGAACATCAATTGCCGTTTTTAATTTGCGACCCTTTTGATCTAGCCAAAATATAGTGGCGTTATTGATTTGAATTTCATTTTGAGACAGTAGCCAATTTTCAGCAGAGAAATCATTTGGTTTGCCGTGGATGGGTATGCCCGCGACTGTAATTTCACCCGTGGCATCCCGCTGCACAGATAGCTGAACATTATCAAAAGTAATTTCATGAAAATAGGGTGCTAGATGATAGAAGGAGAGCCAGCTTAATTCCCCTTGAATATTTTCGATCAACAAGGGGGGTGGATTTTGCGATGACTCGGAGTAGTTAAAGCGAAGCCCCTTCACTTCGAAGCTTGGCCGAATACCAGTCCATGAAACTTGGACATCATCCATGCTGACCTTAGCACCTAGGCGCGCGCTCATTAAGCTCTCTAAGGTAGGCTTTGATTTTTCAATTTGTGGCCATAAAACAAAGCGAACCCCGAGATGACCCAGGATAAAGAAGGCTACAGCGACACCTGCCAGAATCAAGGCGCGTTTGCGCCAGCGACTGCCAAAACCAGGTAGACGTTTTTGCGGTGTACTCGGTAAGCGGTTGCGGATGATATTTCGAAGCATGTGCTCTATTATCCGTCAGCCTCATGGGCATCGCCAAGCTTCCTCGGTTTTACTTCTGAGTCGGATTAAGATGATGTCATGAGAGACTTTTCTGGCCAAATTGATTTTTTAAAGCAGCACTCGACTTATGCGCAGCGCTGGCTGAATGCTCGCCCAGATTGGGAGGATTGGCTCAAGCAAAAGGGCGCTCAAAATATCGATATTGATGGGATTTTGGAGCTTCTGAGCCCATGTCAGGCTGCTATTCTTGCCAAAGGTCAGGATGAGGCTCAATTTATGGCAGATCTACGGCTAGCCAGGCAGCGTTTGATGCTGTGGGTTGCCTTCCGCGACCTCAATGGTATGGCTAGCCTCCAAGAAGTAACCCATGCTTTGAGCCATTTTGCTCAAGAGGCGCTTGCTTTATCCATCTCCTATATTCGAGAGGATTTGCAGCAGCGCTTTGGCTTGCCATGGAGCGCGGTCACCGATCAGGAGATGCCCCTGATGGTAGTGGGCATGGGTAAGCTAGGCGGACTAGAGCTGAACCTTTCCTCCGATATTGACCTCATTTTCTTGTATGAGCATGAGGGCGAGACCAAAGGGGCGCCTAAAAGCTTGTCCTATCACGAGTGGTTTACGCGTATGGGTAAGCGTCTAATCCGCTTATTAGCCGAGCACGATGCGAATGGTTTTGTATTTCGGGTAGATATGCGCTTGCGCCCAAATGGCGACTCGGGACCGCTAGTTTGCAGTTTAGACATGCTTGAAGAGTATCTCTTAGTACAGGGTAGGGAGTGGGAGCGTTACGCTTGGATAAAAGGAAGATTAATTGCACCTTTACCCAGTTCTCCCGCCTATAAGCATTGTGAAAAAGAACTGGACCAACTGATTCGACCATTTGTCTATCGGCGTCATTTGGACTACGGCGTTATTGCCTCTATTCGTGAGCTACACGCACAAATTCAACATGAAGCAGAAAAGCGTTCATCTAATCATCATGGTCGCTCCAAAGACATCAAGTTAGGCCGTGGCGGTATTCGAGAGATTGAATTCTTGGCACAGATGTTTCAGTTAATGCGAGGTGGTACGGATCCGCGCTTTCGGATTCGCCCAACATTGGAGGTGTTGGAGCTAATTAAGCAGCAAGGTATTTTGCCTGCCCAAGATATTGAGTCTTTACAAAATGCTTATGTTTTCTTGCGTCGCTTAGAGCATCGCATTCAGATTTGGGAAGATCAGCAAACGCATTACTTGCCTGAAGATGATGCAGCGCGAACCCGTTTAGGTATGAGCATGGGCAATCTTGAGTATGCACCTGAGCAAAGTGCATTTATTAGTGAGCTCGAAAGACATCAGACGGCAGTTGCACAATTATTCGGTAAGGCTTTTTCGCTAGATGATAGTGCTAGGTTAGATAATGCCTCCTTACCTGCTGGTTGGGAGCCTGATTCTAAGATTTTTCCAGAGTCTGCAGAGCGTTGGTCAGCATGGGAAAGTAGCCCAAAGCAAAAGCAGTTGCCCGATAAGAGTCGCTTAATTTTTAACAATTTAATCTGTAAAGCTGCAGATATTTTGCAGGCAGATTGCCTCACTTCATCTAATGTAGATACGACTTTATTACGCTTTTTTGATCTCCTTGAAGCGATTGCCCGTCGCAGTGCCTACTTATCTATTTTGTCTGAATACCCTCAAGCGCTAGTTAATGTGTTGGCCTTATTGAGGGACTCTCAATGGGGCGCAGAGTATTTAACAAGACACCCCCATTTACTTGATTACTTGCTGAACTCGCGAACTGAGAAAGCATTAATTGAGGATCCTGAACAATATTGGCATGAGGTCAAGAAGACGCTAGATATGCGCCTAGATGATGTGATGCGTGATGGCGATGGCTCTGAGCAAGCGATGGATATTTTGCGCATTACCCATCACACGGAAACTTTCATTACCTTATTAGCTGATTTAGGCATTGGCGTAGATCAGGCTTTAACTGTAGAAAAGGTCAGCGATCATTTATCGGCGCTAGCCGATTTAATGCTACAAACCACCTTTGAGCGGGTTTGGCCCAGTGTTGCCAAAAAGTTTGACGTATCAGAATCAGTAGCTCCGCCGTTTGCTGTGATTTCCTATGGAAAACTTGGCGGTAAGGAGTTGGGTTATGCCTCTGACTTAGATTTGGTATTTTTGTATCAGGCTGAGGAGGCGGATTACGCAGCTCAGGAAGTCTATGCCTTGCTAGCCAAAAGAATGATTAATTGGCTCACTGCTTATACCTCGGCGGGAAGTTTATTTGAAATCGATACCCGGTTACGCCCCAACGGCTCAGCAGGATTCTTGGTTACTAATGCAGATGCTTTTAAAAAGTATCAAATGCGTGAAGGTGATAATGCTGCCTGGGTTTGGGAGCATCAGGCGCTGACTCGCGCTAGATTCTCATCAGGCAATCAGGTGGTTGGTGTGTTTTTTGACGCGGTGCGCTGCGAAGTATTGAGTCAAAAGCGAGACATTGATCAGCTTCGTTCAGAGATTTTAGAAATGCGCCGCAAGGTTCATGCTGGGCATCCCAATCCCAGTGCAAGCTTTGATTTAAAGCATGATGCTGGTGGTATGGTGGATATTGAATTCATCGTCCAGTTTTTGGTATTAGCTTATTCCCACGAGCATCCACAACTGATTGGTAATTTAGGTAACATCGCCTTACTTCGCATTGCCCAAGAGCTTGGCTTAATTAGTGCACAGTCTGCACTTCAAGTTGGCGATGCCTATCGTTTATTAAGGGCTAGACAACATCGCTTACGCCTTGATGGCGCAGAAAAGACCCGAGTAAATTTAGATGCTGAAATACAGCTCTTAGAGGCAAGACAATCTGTTCTGAAGCTCTGGCAAGAAATCTTTCATGCTCCTTCGAATGTCCCAGAAGCAATCTAAATGCGTTTAGTTTTGCTCAAGTAGCTCTCGTGCATGGCGACGAGTAGTATCAGTAATGGTTGCGCCACCTAACATGCGAGCTACCTCTTCAACTCGCTCAGATCTGCCCAGTGGGGTAACTTGAGACAAGGTTTTATCTCCAGATTGTGATTTGCTTACTTTTAAGTGGTGATTGCCTTGAGCAGCCACTTGTGGCAAGTGGGTCACACATAGAATTTGATGTGACTGTCCAAGTTGTCGTAACAGCTTGCCAACCGTCTCGGCTACAGCACCACCAATGCCAGCATCCACTTCATCAAATATCAGTGTAGGAGTAAAGGATGCTTGGCTCGTGATCACGCTAATTGCCAAGCTAATACGGGCGAGTTCTCCGCCGGAAGCAACTTTCGCTAAGGGGCGAGGCGTACTACCGGCATGACCTGCCACTAAGAATTCCACCTGTTCTAGACCATGAGCGCCACCCTCAGATAAGGGGCTTAATGCAATCTCCAACTGACCGCCTGCCATGGATAAATCCTGCATAGCGCTGGTCACTTGCTTTCCTAAATCTAAGGCTGCCTTGTTGCGCTTTTGTGTGAGCTGCTTTGCAAGCTTGAGGTAAGCAGTTTCTTCTGCTTTTACTTTGTCACGCAGGGCATCAATATTCTGAGAAGCTGTTAGAGCGTCTAGGCGATCTGTAGTTTCATTCAATAACTTGGGAAGATCATCCGCCTCAGTGCGATATTTTCTTGCGGCGCTATGAAGTGCTTGCATCCGCTCTTCAAGCTCGCTCAAGCGTGCAGGATCTAAATCCAGTTTTTGTAGGTAGCGATTGAGGCTATGGACTGCCTCATCAATCTGAATCTGAGCAGACTCCAGTGCCTGACTGATATCACTGAGTGCAGAATCATGTTCTGCGAGTGTGCCCATGTTGGTACATGTTTTAGAAAGGATTGATTCAACAGAATTATCTGCATCACTTAAGACATCAATTGTTTCTTGGCAGCCACTGATAATCTTTGCGCCATTAGCAAGACGTGCATGTTCACTTTGAATGCTGGCCCATTCACCCTCTTGCGGAGCAAGTTCAGTGAGCTCTTCCAGTTGCCACTCTAAGCGCTCTCGTTCACGCTCAACATCTTGGCCGGCATTTTCAGCTTGCGCTAATAGTCGACGAGAGTCATTTAATTTTTTAAATGACTGGGAGACATCATTAACCAAGTCTATATGATTGGCATGGCGGTCAAGTAATTCTCTCTGCGCTCCGCTTTTCAGAAGTAGTTGATGTGCATGTTGCCCATGAATGTCGACTAGTTGATCGCCAGCTTCACGCAGCTGGCTGACGGTTGCAACGCTACCGTTAATAAATGCGCGACTTCGGCCGTTGCTCTCAATTGTTCTTTTGAGGAGTAAGCTCTGACCGCTGTCCTCACTAGGAAAGCCTTGCTCATCTAACCAGCTATTAAAGTGCTCTACTTGGTCTGCTGAAATGCGAAACAGAGCGCTGATTTCAGCGCGATTGCTGCCTTCACGAATTTGACTGCCGTCAGCGCGTTCTCCTAATACCAGGCCGAGAGCATCTAGAAGAATCGATTTGCCTGCACCCGTTTCACCGGTGAGCACTGTAAAGCCGGAGGAAAAATCAAGCTCTAGTTGATCAACGATGACAAAGTCACGGAGCGAGAGGGTTTGCAGCATGCCTTAGCGTACCAAAAAATTCGACATCAGAATGTCGATGGATACTCATTCCAATGTAACTTTTCTCGCAAAGTCTTGTAGTCACTATGACTGCGAGGGTGGAGCAGGGTGATAGTTTTGGTGGACTGACGAACTTCAATCTTGTCACCACTTTGTAAATCAGTTTGAGATTGCATATCAAAATTGACAATAACTTCTCTGCCATCGACCACTTCAATGCTCACCACAATGTCTTGCGGTAAAACAATCGGGCGATTAGATAAGGAGTGTGGCGCGATCGGTGCCAATAAAATTCCCGCAACCCGTGGGTGCAGAATTGGTCCGCCAGCTGACAGTGCATATGCAGTCGAACCAGTCGGAGTTGAGACGATCAATCCATCCGAGCGTTGGTTATACATAAAAGAGCCATTCACACGCACTGCAAGTTCAACCATGCCAGAAATTCCAGAGCGGTTCACTACCACATCGTTTAGCGCTAAAGCACGGTTGATTTCTTGACTGCCTCGCAGCACAACGGCATCTAGAAGGGTGCGGGTATCAGCTTCGTATTCGCCTGCAATAATTTGAGGCAGAACAGTTTCCACGTTTTGAATGGGAATATCAGTCATATAACCCAAACGCCCCATATTGATTCCTACCAAAGGGACATTACTACCAGCTAACTGACGACCAATACCGAGCATGGTGCCATCACCCCCTAAAACAACCGCCAGATCAATGGTGCCTGCAAATTCTTCTACTTTTTTGCTTGGAAAGCTGGTGAGACCGAGGTTGACTGCAGTGGCTGACTCCAGAAATACCTCACAACCCTGCTTGGAAAGGAAGGAGGCAAGATCATTTAGGCGTTCTTGCATTCCATCTGCCTGGTATTTACCGACGAGGGCAACCCGGCTAAATGCCTTTTTGATGGAATTTTGGGATGGGCTTAACATATAACGATTAAACCATACGCATAAAATCCCTTCCACTATGGATGATCGTTCTCGCGCCTTACTTAAAACACTCATCGAGCGCTATATCGAGGAGGGCCAGCCTATTGGCTCGCGTACCCTCTCCCGATTCTCAGGTTTGGATCTATCGGCAGCCACTATCCGCAATGTGATGGCTGACTTAGAGGATATGGGCTTGGTAACCAGCCCCCATACCTCAGCTGGTCGCATCCCCACCCCTAGAGGCTATCGCCTGTTTGTCGATACGATGGTGACGGTACGCCCTTTAGAAGAAATCGCTGCCCGTGAGGTAGAAAAAGGACTTTTGCCAGATTCACCTCAGAGGGTCCTGAACTCTGCGGCGCAAATTTTGTCTAATCTGACTCACTTTGCCGGGGTAGTGATGACTCCTAAGCGGGCGCAGGTATTTAAGCATATTGAGTTTTTGCGCCTTGGTGAGGGCAAGATTTTGCTGATTATGGTCACCCCAGAAGGGGATGTGCAGAACCGTATTCTGCCAACTACCCAAGATTACACCCCAAGTCAGTTAATTGAGGCGGGCAATTACATCAACAGCCAATTTGCTGGTAAAAGTTTTGCGCAGGTTCGTGCGCACCTAGTATCGGATTTGGATAATCTACGTAGTGATATCTCTGGATTAATGGCCTTGGCTTTACATAGTGGCGTAAGTGATTACGGTATGGGCCAAGGGGATATGCTCCTGTCCGGTGAGAGGCGCTTACTCAATGTGGGCGATCTCAGCACCAATTTGGATAAGCTTCGTAAGATGTTTGACATGCTTGAACAAAAATCAGTGCTAATGCAGTTGCTCGATGTTTCAAGTCATGCCGATGGTATCCAGATTTTTATTGGTGGCGAAAGTGACTTGTTGCCCTATGAAGACTTAGCAGTCATCAGTGCGCCCTATAGTGTTGATGGCCAGATTGTAGGCACTTTGGGTGTAATTGGACCAACCCGGATGGCATACGATCGCGTTATTCCAATTGTCGACATTACTTCTAAATTGTTGTCTGGTGCGTTGAGCTCTTAGATAGCAATATTTTTTTATTTCTTTTGAGACGGATTCCCATTGAACCAAAATCCCCATTTACGCCCTTCAAAGACGGCAGTTTTATTACTGAATCTTGGAACGCCTTCGGCACCAACCGCAAAAGCAGTGAGAGCTTATCTCAAAGAATTTTTATCCGATCCACGCGTGGTAGAAATTCCGCGCGTGATTTGGTGGTTCATCCTGAATGGCATTATTTTGCCGATCCGCAGCGGTGCATCGGCGAAAAAATATGCCTCAATCTGGTTGCCAAAGTTAGGCTCGCCATTGATGCATTACTCACGCCTTCAAGCAAAAGAGTTGGGCGAGAAATTTGCTAATCACGGCGAAGTGGTGTTGGTCGATTTAGCCATGCGTTATGGTGAACCCTCCACTCAGCAAGCCCTTGAGGCTCTCCAGAAGCAAGGTATGGAGCGTCTCTTGTTGTTGCCCTTGTACCCACAATATTCTGCAACGACTAGCGCATCGAGTTTTGATGAAGTGTTTCGGGTGCTGGGTACTTGGCGCAACCAACCGGAACTGCGTTTAGTAAAGCACTATCACGATAACCCTGCTTATATCTCCGCTTTACGCGACCAGGTACTTAGTGCGTGGGATAAAGATGGGCGCCCCGATTTTGCGAAGGGCGATCGTTTGGTGATGTCATTTCATGGCTTGCCTAAGCGCAATCTCATGAAGGGTGACCCTTATCATTGTGAGTGCCTAAAAACAGGTCGTCTGCTGGGTGAGTCCTTAGGTTTGGAGCCCGGGCAGTATTTGGTAACTTTTCAGTCGCGTTTTGGTAAGGCGGAGTGGCTCAAGCCCTATACAGCTCCTACCATTGAACAGCTGGGCAAAGAAGGTTGTCAGCGAGTGGATATTTTTTGCCCAGGCTTTCCCGCAGATTGCTTGGAGACTTTGGAAGAAATTGCCATGGAGGCACGTGAGATCTTCTTAGAGCATGGCGGAAAAGATTACCGCTATATTCCTTGTTTAAATAGCAACCCAAAGTGGATGGATGCTCTCTATGAAATTGCCCAAGCGCACTTGTCTGGCTGGTCTTTGGGTCAAGAGTCGGAAGAGGAGTTAGCGCAGCGCGATCGCCGTGCTGAACTGGCTAAATCAAAAATTGCTTAAACTGAGTACTACTTGAAATCATTCTAATTAATCCCCATATTGATGAGAACGAGCCATTCTTATAGAAAAGTGAATTTGTATCCATGACCCAAGAAAATCAAAACCCCACGCCCGAACAGGAAAATTCCGTAGAGACTTCAGCGGATGTGAGCGCTGAGCAGGCTGCCGCTGAAGTAAAAACCCCTGAGCAAGAGATTGCTGAGCTTAATCAGAAGCTTACAGAAATGCAGGACAACTTTCTGAGGGCCAAGGCTGAGGGTGAGAATATTCGCCGCCGCGCCGCAGAAGATGTTTCAAAAGCCCATAAGTTTGCTATTGAGAATTTTGCGGAGCACCTAGTTCCAGTAACGGATAGTTTGTATGCTGCATTAAATGCAGAAGCTGTAGATGCAAAAGCATTTAAAGAGGGACTTGAAATTACCCTGAAGCAGCTTTTATCTGCATTTGAAAAAGGCAAGATGACGGAAATTAACCCAGCTATTGGTGATAAGTTTGATCCGAACCATCATCAGGCTATTGCCTCTGTCCCGTCAGATCAAGAGGCCAATACCATCGTTTCAGTACTGCAAAGGGGTTATTCGATTGCTGATCGCATCTTGCGACCTGCTTTGGTAACGGTGAGTGCCCCGAAATAACGCATTAGAGTGGCCAAAACGATGGATTTTTAGGTTTTAGAAGGGTTTTTAGTCAAAAAGCGGCATCAAAAGGGCAGATTTCTGCCTTTTTTGCATTTTTAGCCCTTGAAATCCTCTTAATAGCCCCCATTTATTGGATATCGATTTATTCACAGTTTTAAGAAGTTACACATCACTTAATTTTTGGAGCCATTATGGGAAAGATTATCGGAATCGACTTAGGAACCACTAACTCGTGCGTTTCAGTCGTTGAAAACAATGCACCTAAGGTCGTTGAGAACGCCGAGGGCGCTCGTACAACACCATCGATCATTGCTTATGTTGAAGATGGTGAAGTATTGGTTGGGGCACCTGCAAAACGTCAGTCAGTAACCAATCCTAAAAATACTATCTACGCGGTGAAGCGTTTGATGGGTCGTAAGTTTACTGATCCAGAAGTGCAAAAAGACATCAGTTTGATGCCTTACAAAATTGTGCAAGCAGACAATGGTGATGCTTGGGTTGAAGCGCGTGATAAAAAAATGGCGCCACAACAAGTATCTGCAGAAATCCTGCGTAAGATGAAAAAGACTGCCGAAGATTATCTTGGTGAAGAAGTGACTGAGGCAGTGATTACTGTCCCTGCTTACTTTAATGATAGTCAACGTCAAGCAACCAAAGATGCCGGCCGCATTGCTGGTTTGGATGTCAAGCGCATCATCAATGAGCCTACTGCAGCTGCATTGGCATTTGGCTTGGATAAACAAGACAAAGTAGATCGCAAGATCGCTGTGTATGACTTGGGTGGCGGTACATTTGACGTATCCATTATTGAAATTGCCAACGTTGATGGTGAAAAACAGTTTGAGGTGCTCTCCACAAACGGCGACACCTTCTTGGGTGGTGAAGACTTTGACCAACGCATTATTGATTGGATCATTGCTGAGTTCAAGAAAGAACAAGGTGTTGATTTGAGCAAGGACGTATTGGCATTGCAGCGTTTGAAAGACGCTGCTGAAAAAGCCAAGATCGAATTGTCTTCTGCACAACAAACTGAAATCAACTTGCCTTACGTAACTGCTGATGCAGGTGGTCCAAAGCATTTGAACCTGAAGCTTACTCGCGCTAAGTTAGAGTCTTTGGTAGAAGAGCTAATTAACCGTACGGCTGGTCCTTGCTTGACCGCAATTAAAGACGCTGGCGTCAATGTGGCTGACATCGATGACGTAATTTTGGTCGGTGGTCAAACCCGTATGCCTGCAGTACAAGAAAAAGTAAAAGAGATTTTTGGTAAAGAGCCACGCAAAGATGTGAACCCAGACGAAGCAGTTGCTGTTGGTGCTGCGATTCAGGGCTCAGTATTGTCTGGCGATCGTAAGGACGTATTGCTCTTGGACGTTACTCCATTGTCATTGGGTATCGAAACCTTGGGCGGCGTAATGACCAAGATGATTCCAAAGAACACCACTATCCCTACCAAGCATTCACAGGTTTACTCCACAGCGGAAGACAACCAGCCTGCGGTAACGATCAAGTGTTTCCAGGGTGAGCGTGAGATGGCTGCTGCCAACAAATTACTCGGTGAGTTTAATTTGGAAGGTATTGCACCAGCACAACGCGGTATGCCACAAATTGAAGTGACTTTTGATATTGATGCCAACGGTATTTTGCATGTCACTGCAAAAGACAAAACGACTGGCAAAGAAAATAAGATCACGATCAAGGCAAACTCTGGTTTGACTGAAGAAGAAATCCAGCGCATGGTGAAAGATGCTGAAGCGAATGCTGATGAAGATAAAAAAGCATTGGAATTAGTAACAGCGCGCAACACTGCTGATGCACTGGCTCACTCAACCAAGAAAGCTTTGGAAGAGCATGGTTCTGCTTTAGAAGCCTCTGAAAAAGAAGCTATTGAAGCCGCCTTGAAAGAGTTGGATGAAGCAATCAAAGGCAGTGATAAAGCAGCCATTGAAGCAAAAACTGAAGCTTTGGGTAAAGCAAGTCAGAAGCTTGGTGAAAAAGCCATGGCTGCTGAGCAAGCTAAAGCCGGTGGTGCCGCTCCTGGTGAAGCCCCCGGTGGATCACAAGGTGCAGCCCCAGACGCTGACGTAGTGGATGCGGACTTCAAGGAAGTGGATGACAAGAAGTAATCCCTGATATTGAAAGCCATTTAACGCAGTTTGGAAGTACTTAAATAACAAGTCGGCCTCGCGCCGACTTGTCTCATTGAGGTAGTTGAGAGGAATAGGCCGTGCCTAAAAGTAAACGCGATTATTACGAAGTACTTGGGGTTGCAAGAGGTGCTAGCGATGAAGATCTGAAAAAGGCTTATCGTAAGTTGGCGATGAAGCATCACCCTGATCGCAATCCCGATAGCAAAACATCTGAAGCCCAATTTAAAGAGGTTAAGGAAGCGTATGAGACCTTAACCGATCCTAATAAGCGCGCTGCTTATGATCAGTATGGTCACGCAGGCGTTGATCCTTCTATGGGTGGATTTGGCGGAGGCGGTTTTGCTGGCGGGGGTTTTGCCGATGCCTTCGGTGATATTTTCGGCGATATATTTGGACAGGGTGGCGGTCGTCAGTCTGGACCGCAGGTATATAAAGGCGCTGATCTTCGTTACAACATGGAGATCACTCTTGAACAAGCGGCCGAGGGTTACACCACCCAAATTCGGGTTCCTAGTTGGAGCAATTGCAAGACTTGTAATGGCACTGGTGCTGAACCTGGCAGTAAGCCAGAAAAATGTACAACTTGTGATGGCCATGGCCAAGTTCGGGTGCAGCAAGGTTTCTTTTCCATGCAGCAAACTTGCCCAAAGTGTCGTGGTACTGGTGAATATATTCCTAAGCCTTGCAAGACTTGTCACGGCAGCGGTAAGCATAAAGAGCAAAAAACACTTGAGATTAAGATCCCTGCGGGAATTGATGATGGTATGCGCGTTCGCTCTGTAGGGAATGGCGAGCCAGGCGTCAATGGTGGACCATCTGGGGATCTCTATGTTGAGGTCAGGGTAAAGCCACACAAAGTCTTTGAGCGTGATGGTAGTGACCTGCACGTGCAGATGCCAATTTCATTCGCCACTGCAACTGTGGGTGGCGATATCGAAGTGCCAACCTTATCCGGTCGAGTAGAGTTCCCAATACCGGAGGGCACTCAAACTGGAAAAACTTTCCGTCTGCGCAATAAAGGCATCAAAGGTTTGCGCTCGACTTTGGTCGGTGATTTATTTGTGCATGTAGCAGTGGAGACTCCTGTCAAATTGACGGAGGAGCAGAAGAAATTACTGAAAAAGTTTGATGACAGCCTCAAGTCTGGTGGCGACAAACATAACCCCCATCAAAAGGGTTGGTTTGATGGGGTGAAAAACTTCTTTAGTTAATTGTTAAAGAAGTTTTTATCGAAACTAGCCAGCAAAGCCGTGTTCGGGCCCAGGGAATTTTCCGGATTTTACTTCTCGAACATAGGCTTTGACTGCTGCCTCAATGGAGGAGTGGCCATCCAGAAAGTTTTTGACAAACTTTGGTGGTTTACCAGGGCTAATACCCAGCATATCTTGCAGGACTAATACTTGCCCTGAGCAATCTGAGCCTGCGCCAATTCCGATTGTTGGAATGGAGAGTGATTCAGTAATGTGTTTGCCTAGAGAGGAGGGGATTGCCTCGAGCACAATCATTTGCGCGCCTGCTTCCTCACAAGCAATGGCTTGCTCTAGCATCAGGCTGGCAGCATCTTTAGATTTGCCTTGGACCTTATAGCCACCTAAAAGATGTACTGATTGCGGAAGCAATCCTAAGTGAGCACAAACAGGCACGCTACGCTCTACCAAATACTGAATGATTTGGATCTGCCAATCGCTGCCACCCTCTAGCTTCACCATATCTGCTCCGGCACGCATCAGCTCTGCTGCTGAGTCTAATGCTTGGACTGGGTCTCCATAACTGGCAAAAGGAAGATCGGCAATAACAAATGCATGGGTATTAGCACGCGCTACACATGCGGTGTGATATGCCATTTGCTCTACTGTGACTGGGGTGGTACTGCTATGGCCTTGAATCACGTTACCAAGTGAATCGCCAATGAGAATGCTCTCTACTCCGCAGCGGTTCAGTAAGGCTGACATGGTTGAGTCATATGCAGTCAGCATAGTAATTTTCTCGCCCTCTAAATGCATAGAGAGCAGCTTAGAAATCGTGATTGGCTTTTCGCCTTGTAAGTAACCCATGGCGAGAGTTTAATGAATTAATGCGCCGATTGGCTATAAACCGCTTTTTCACCACAATTACAGTTACGGCAAGGCAGTTTTTCGATGCGCTGATCTGCAACCTGGGGAAGGTAAGCCTTTAATTCACCAAACTTGGGTAGGAAAAAATCAGGAGCGATTTCCAATAATGGCAAAAGTACAAACGACCGTTCGATGATTTTCGGGTGGGGAAGTGTCAGATCGGAATCGTCCTGTGAGACGCCTTCAAATGACAAGATATCAAGATCTAAAGTGCGAGGTGCATTTTCATAAGGACGCTCACGACCAAATTCTTGTTCGACAGCTTGACAGACATGTAGCAGGCCATAGGGAGTCAATTGAGTTTCAATCTCAATCACAGCATTGATATAGTCGCCGCCAGTAGCTTGATAAGGTGCGCTCTGGTAGAAGCAGCTTTTTGCCAGAATTTGTAGTTCACAGCGTTGAGCAAGGCAAACAATTGCGTCAGTAATGAGCTGACGCGTATCGCCTATATTCCCACCAAATCCAATAAAAGCTCGAGCCATGCTCATTCCAAACTATAGAAAAAACGACACCCAGTGTTCGAGCTACTTTACTGAATTTTTCTCAAGTCTGCTTAACTTGTTGCGCCTTCTGGTGGGGTGGCTACTTTAGCCTTTCTGCGGCGGCGTCGCTTGGCCGGCAAGGCGCCAGTTCCCATGTTGCCAGTATCTTTTTTAGCGCTGGCCATGAGAGCCTCTTGACCCGCAGAATCTGACTCGATGAAGTTCGTCCACCACTCACCCAATGCAGGGTTTTGTTCGCCAGTGGCACAACGCAGCAACATAAAGTCATAGCCGGCCCTGAAGCGAGGGGATTCTATCAGGCGGTAGGGGTAGCGACCAACCCGTTTTTCAAAACGGGGTTGCATGGACCAAATCTCCCGCATATCGCTCTCAAAACGACGCTGAATCACCATACCGTTACTTTGGCTGGCAATCGTTTCGTCCATGGCATCCAGAAGGGCGGGGACATTAGACACCCCTTTAGCAATATTCTTTTTCCAATTACGCAGGAGGTCGGGCCATAACAAGGTGGCAAAGAGAAAGCCGGCAGAAACACTTTTCCCGGCTTGAATGCGCTGATCGGTATTAGCGAGGGCAATGCGTACAAAATCATTTGCCTCTTTAGAGCCTTCTTTGCTGTCAAGGATATGATCTAGGAGCGGCAGAAGGCCATGATGTAGGCCTGCATCACGCAAGCCTTGAATGGCTGCCCATGAATAACCTGACATCAAGAGTTTGAGGATTTCATCAAATAGCCGGGCTGATGGCACGTCATGAATCAATTTCCCTAGCTTTGAAATAGGCGCCAGTGTTGCTGCGTCTAAAGTAAAGCCAGTTTTAGCAGCAAAACGAATGGCCCTCAGCATTCGAATAGGGTCTTCACGATAGCGTTTGGCAGGATCACCAATCATGCGCAAAGTTTTCTTTTGCATGTCTGCCATGCCGCCGTGATAGTCGAGCACGGTTTCTGAGGCGGGATCGTAGTACATGGCGTTGATGCTGAAATCACGACGTGCTGCATCTTCATGCTGACTACCCCACACGTTATCTCGCAAGATACGCCCGTTTTCAGCGACGTGCTCCCCGGCATTTTCAAGTAAGGCTCGGAAGGTCGAAACTTCAATAATTTCTGGTTGACCTTTGCCAAAGAAGGTAACGTGTACGATCTGAAAGCGACGGCCAATTAAGCGGGCTTTACGAAACAGTTTTTGCACCTGTTCTGGAGTGGCATTGGTTGCCACATCAAAATCTTTAGGACTAATTCCTAAAGCTAAGTCCCGGACCGCGCCACCGACAATAAAAGCCTCATAACCCGCCTGCTGCAGGGTTTGAGTAACTTTGACAGCATTTTTGGATAGTAAGTGGGGATCAATCCGATGGGATTTTTTAGGAATACGTTTTGGTGCACCGGAGGTATGGGCCGCAGTATGTCGGACCATGGGGTCACGGCGCAGAATCCGCTTAATAAATTTTGTAATCATGCAAATAGTTCAAGTATGGGCCAGTTGCGCTTTTGGGCTTCTTCGCGCAGGCGAGTATCTGGATTAGTGGCAACAGGATGGCTCACTCTTTCTAAGAGGGGTAAGTCATTCATGGAATCTGAATAAAAGTAACTATGAGTCAACTTTTCTAATGCTAAGTTTTGACTGGCAAGCCAATCATCCACTCGTTGAATTTTCCCCTCTCGAAAACTAGGGATCCCTTTTACCTCGCCAGTGAAGTTGGCTAAAGGATTGTCATTCAGGGTGGCGGGCTCAGTTGCAACTAAGTGCTTGATACCAAAACTTTCGACGATGGGGCGAGTAACAAAGCTATTGGTTGCGGTTACAACACAGCAAAGATCACCAGCATCCTGATGGCGCTTGACTAAATCTAGCGCCGATTGCCTGAGCTGTCCAGTAATCACTTCCTTCATGAATGCATCATGCCATTCTGTTAACTGAGCGCGAGAATGTTCTGAAAGGGGCTTTAATGCAAAGCGCAAAAACGCTTGAATATCGAGCTTGCCATCTTTATAGTCTTGATAAAAGCGTTCATTTTGCTCAGCATAGTATTGACTATCAACGACCCCAATACGGGCTAAGAACTGGCCCCACTCGTAGTCGCTATCGCAGGGAAGAAGGGTGTGATCTAAGTCGAAAAGTGCTAGTTGAGTCATTAATCTTTACTTTGGCTGCAGTAGTTCTCGTACTAAGGGGAGCGTTACAGCACGTTTTGTTTCAAGTGAATAGGCATCTAAAGCATCGATTAAGGCCATTAGATTGGGCATATCGCGATAAAAGCGATTGAGCAACCAAGGCAATACATCGGGCGACAAAACTAAGCCACGCGCTTGCGCTGCTTGTTCTAAAGCTTGTATTTTCTCATCATCGTCCAAAAGATGGGTTTGAAAGACCAGGCCCCAGCCTAAACGGGTCCGCAGGTCCTCTCTTAGGCTTAGCGCTCCTGGGGCGGCATTGCCAGCCATAAAGATGTGGATGCCTTTACTGGCTTGAATTTCATTGAGAATCCGAAATAAGGAGGCTACTTGACGCTCATCTAGGCGATCTACGTCATCTGCGGTAATCACTGAGACTTGATTGCTAGCACTTAATTCGGGCAACTTTTCTTCTAGTCTTACCCAGGAAACTGGCTCACTGGGGCTTAATGAAAAGTGTTCAAGTCCTAATTGTTTTGCTGAGTTACCAAGGGCATCTAATAGGTGGGTACGCCCTGAGCCTTCTGAGCCCCACCAATAAATCCAGCGCTTATTTAAGACATTGTCATTCTCAATAGTCTGCGATTTTGTTTCCCAAGACTTCACCAATGTTTGCAAGGTGGAGTGGAGCGCAAGGTTGGCGCCAGTTAAAAAGTTATTCAGGCTTGGCGCTGGCGTATGACCGATATCGAGAGCGAATTGTCGTGGGAGTGAAGAGCTATTCATTACAACAATGATTTACTGTTGATACCAAGAGCTCTGGGTGTAGCGTGACCACCAATACTGCAATAACACGAGACTAACTGCACTAATCGGCAGTGCCAATAGCACTCCAAAAAACCCAAATAATTTTCCGAATAGGAGTAAAGCAAACAGCACGGCTACAGGATGCAAGCCAATGCGCTCACCCACCAGGCGCGGAGTTAGGAGGAAGCCCTCAATAAACTGACCAAGACCATAGAGCACAAGTACTCCGATGATGGCGCCACCAGGACCAAATTGCAGAAGGGCGGCAAGCATTGCAAGAGTGAAGCCTATGGTTATACCAATATAAGGAATCACAATCATCAGTGCTGTAAATACACCAAGCGCTACGGCACCCTTGATGCCCATAATGCTTAATCCAACACTATAAAAGACAGACATGATGGAAATTACAATCAGCATGCCCCGAAGGTATTGCGATAACAAGCCATCGGTATGCATGGCAAGGTGATGAACAGTTTCTTGAGCGCGAATAGGAACAATCTTTTTTAATAACGCGAAAAAATGGTCCCAATCAATTAACAAGTAAAACATCACAAAGAGAATGAGGACAGCATTTACAAATCCTGCAATCACAGAGCTTCCTGACACCAATACGGTCTCTAAAGTGGAGGACATGAGAGCGTCAGAGTTGTCCGTTAAGTGCTCAGTAATTTTTTGAGTTGCGCTCGTTTTTAGTGTTGCCCAGTCTAAATTAATATGGAACTCACTTAATTTTGGGTCTAGCCAAGCTTGGGTGTTTTGAATCCACTCTGGGAGCTGGGCTTTAATTAATGGAATTTCAGTGCGCAGGAGCGTTACAAAGAGGATCAAAATCAAAAATAAGACGGCCAATCCCAGAATCATGGCAATTCCAGCGGCAAGTGCGCGGGGTAGCTGATGCCTCTCAAGCCATAAGCAAACGGGGCGCAGGGC